>JBAVIH010000280.1:0-12118 GCA_049686695.1 Bryobacteraceae bacterium
ATGCGCGCCGCTCGGGTCCACAATCACCCCTCTCACGACGCCCGCGATGGTTTGAGCGTGCGCCGTCCCGATCAAGACGATAACGGCGATCGCCAGCCTTGACAGGCCCATCGGTCCGGCGTGCGCGATTCTCCTCTTACGGACCAGCAAACGCCCGCAGAAATCGTTGGTCATGCGAAACTTGATTCTCCCTGACTCTGGCAGCTTAAGTCCACTCAGGAGCATCAGCGGCGCGCCAGGGCCAGCCGGTATGCGGCCATCTCCTCGGCGTTGCGAACCAGCAGGACGTCGCCGACCAGCACCGGGTGGTTCCAGGTCTTGCCCTCGATCGCCGGGAACCGCGCGAGCTCGGTGAACTTGTCCGGGGTCGCCGCAACCAGCGCCAGCTCGCCTTCCTCCGACAGCACCAGCAGCAAGTCCTGGTCCGGCAACAGGAGGAGCTGGCCGTAGCCGTAGCGTCCGCCCTTCCACATGCGCTTGCCGTCCTTCAGGTCGACGCACGCGAGGATGCCGCCGTCGAAGCCGAAGGCATGGCCGTTGTGAACGACGAAGTCGTTGTAGTAGGGCTTCAGCCCGAGCGACGTCCAGCGTGCTTCGACGGTCCATCCGCCGGGAGCGTGCGCGACCGCGAGGCGGCGGAAGCCGGTTCCTCCGCCGGCGGTCAGGGCCATCATGAGGACGTTGCCGTCCGAGGTCAGGGCCGGCTGCAGGATGCGGGTATCCGACGGCCACGCGTACTGCCAAAGCCGCGTGCCGTCGGCCGGCGCGACACTGATCGCGCCGTGTGCGCTCATCAGCAGGACCTGCGCGACTCCGTCGATCGTCAATAGATGGGGCGAGCTGTAGCTATCGCCGCCGTCCGGGCCCGACCAGCGCGGAACACCGGTGGCGAGGTCGTAGGCGGCGAGCCGGCCGGCGACGGCGACGATGACAGCGTCGCCGACCACCAGCGGCGAGCTCGCGAAGCCCCAGCCCGGGACCTTGGTGTGGGTATCGGACGCAGCGTTGCGCGACCAAACCGCGGCGCCGCTGCCGGCGTTGAGCGCGTTCAGGATTCCGGTCGCACCGAACGTGTACACCCGGCCGTCGGCGAGGGTCGGCGTCGCGCGCGGACCGGCTCCGCCATTCGACTCCCAAAACCGGGTCGCATCACCGTGTCTCCACACCGGCTCGCCGGTAGTCAGGTTGTAACAGGAGACGACCTCGTCGCTACCGCGCTGCTCCTGGGTGTAGAGGAGGTCGCCGCGGACCGCAAAGGACGACCAGCCCGGTCCGACCGGCCGACGCCAAAGCTTGACCGGCGGCGATGCAGACCAGTCGGTCGCGATCCGCTCGCCGGGGACGACGCTGTCGCGGCCGGGTCCGCGAAAGCCGGGCCAGTCGGCTCCTGCCTTTGCCGCTGCAGGAACCGGCTCGGGCGTCTTCGCCTCGCTGCCGGCTTTGGCCACGGCCCGCTCCCCGGAAGTCTCCGCTGCTGCCGGAGCCGATGGGAGCGCAGCCGGCTTCTCGTTCGCTTGGGCCAGGAGCCGCTCCTCGGCAGTCTCCGACCAACGCCACGCAAACTCCGAATTGAAGTCGCCGGTAACGCCATTGGTCCGCAGGAGCGTCCACACGCCGCACGCGAGCAGAATGGCCGCAACCATCGTCGCGCGCCGAAGTCCGTCGGAGAGGCGCCGGGTGGCCACCGCCCAGACGACGAAGGCGAGGCTCAGGACCGGGATGGCGTAGATGAAGAACAGCATCCCCATTCCCGCCATGGCAACCGAAGGGTGGAGGAGGGGCCGTGCCGCGGCCATCGCGGCTACCATCAGGACCAAGGCGCCCCAGCGCTCGAACCAACGCGCCCGGCTGAAGAAGGCCCACCATACGACGATGGCTAACGCTCCCACGAGTTCGCCCATGATGGCGAATCCAAAGGCGGCCGGCACGACCCTGGGAAGGCCAAACCTGACCAGCCATTGCAGCGTCACGGCCAACACGCCGGGCCACAACCGGAGCGGTTTCTGAGGAGTCGGTTCGTCTGTCTGCGCGATGGTCATATTAGATCGATACTTTCAAAACGGACGATTCGTTCCCTTTATTTTGGCAGGACGATGGGCCATTCAACCAAGGGGGACGAGTGGAAGCGGCTGGGTTTAACACGGGGCACAGCTCAGCGCACTTGCGGCGACTCCAACACGAACCCCAGGTCGTCGAGCGTGGTCCAGATGGCGCGCCGGTATGCCACCACCGCCTTCTGATAATTCACGTAAGCGTTCACCAGCGAATTCTCGGCGGTGGCCAGTTGGCTCTGCGCCGTGAGCAGTTCGAAGGCGGTCACCGTGCCGAGCTGATATTTCATCTGCTCGGCATCCACGTTTTGCTGCGAGAGATCGCGCGACACCTTGGCCGCATCCACCGATACCAGGGCCAGTTCGAGCTGGCTGTTAGCGTTCTCGACGTCGAGAATCACCTGTTGGTCGATCTGGCGCTGGTTATAGCGGTCGCGCACGCGGTTGACCAGCGCGTCGGTCAGGCTGGCCTGGGCCGCGCTCGAGCGGACCGGAATTCCCAAGGTCAGACTAAAACCGTAATAGGGCGAGGACAAAGAAAAAAGCTGGTTCAGCGAATCGCCCAGGCCGCCGGCCACAAAAGCGGTGGTTCCGCCCACCGGCAATACCACCGGGAGTTGATTGCCGCCCAGGCCGCTGCTACCGGCCTGCAGGCTAAAATCCAGGCGGGGCGTCATCTGGTCGCGGGCCACGCGCGCGTTCAGATCGTCCACTCCGACGCGGCGGCCGGCCGCGCTCAGTTCCGGCCGGTCGTGCCGGGCTTTGGCGATCGCCTCGTCGAGCGGCAGCGCGTGGAACCCCACCGGCATCTCGCGCGGATCGTCTTCCAACACGATCTCCATGCCCAGCGTGTTGGGCTTCAAATCCGCGCCGATCGATTGGCGCAGGCCGTCCAACGCCTGCCGGTAGGCATACTGGCCCTGAATCAGATCGAGCTTGCGCTGCGCCACCTGCGACTGCGATTGCAGAATGTCGAGCTTGGAAATGGCTCCGAGATCGAGCGCCTGGCGGTCCCGCTCGTACGACTTTTGCGCCAGGTCCAGCGACTGATCGAGCACGCGGATGTTTTCCCGCGCCCGAACGGCTTCCCAATACTGCCCCGCCGCATTGGCGACGGTGGTGGCGATTTGCGCCTGGCTCTGCTCGGTGACGATGCGAAACTGCGTGCGAGCCACCATCAGCGGCGCGCGGATCTGGAGATTGCCGCGGTTCTGCAACAACGGCTGCGTCACGGTGAAATTCAGGCCGGTGGCTATGCTCGGGTTGAAAAAGTTGAATGGGCTGTTGGAAGACGTGCGGACCGCGTTGAAGCTGGCCGTCACGGCCGGCCCGGCGCCGAAAACCTGGCTGTAGGATGCCGTCGACGTCTGCCCTAAGTCGCTGAGCGTTTCCGTTCCGCTGGTCTGGGCGGCTTCTTCCTGCACGGAACGTTGCGCGTTGAACTGGAGCAGCAACTGCGGATCGAAAGGCGCTTTGGCGCTGGTAATCGCATCGGCCGCGGTGTAAACGTCCAGTTGGGTCAGCCGGATGCCGGTGGAGTTCCGGAGCACCAGGGCCAGAAAGGCTTTCAGGTTCAGCACCAGCTTGCCGTTCCGGATGTGTTGATCGAGATCCTCCACGTCGCGCTCGATCACGGTTTCCGGATGAAACCGGCGTTCGTAGCTTCCCACCAGGGGAAGCGAATCGGACCAGGCCAGGCGCGCCACGCCGGCCGCCGCGAGAAGCGCCAGCGAGCGCCAGACGCACTTACTCATAGCGCAAGGCCTCGATCGGATCGATGCGCGCCGCCTTCAGCGCCGGATAGATCCCGAACACCACGCCGACTCCCACGGAGACTCCGAAGGCGATCAAAATCGACGAGCTGGTCACGATGGTCTTCCATTCCGCGGCGCGCGCGATGAACCACGAAAGGAAGTAGCCGAAGGCGATTCCGAGCACTCCGCCGGCAATCGAAATCAACACCGATTCCAGCAGAAACTGGCGCACGATATCGCCTCTTCGCGCACCCGTGGCGCGGCGGATTCCGATCTCCCGCGTTCTCTCCAGCACCGTAGCCAGAACGATGTTCATGATCCCTATTCCTCCCACCAGCAATGAAATGGCGGCGATCGCCACCATCACGTAGGTGAAGATCACCTGTGCCCGCTGCTGTTCCGCCAGCAGTTCGGCCGGGATGGTCACCGAAAAATCCTGCACTCCGCGATGCGTCGAACTCAGAATCGCCATCACCACCTTGGCCGCCTGGACGCTATCGGAGCCGAGCTTCAGTTGCACGTCGACCCCGTCCAGCGGATCCCGTAAATAGCCGGTGAGGTCCCAGAAGCGGTATTGAAACGTGCTCAACGGAATGTAAATCCGGTTGTTGACGTCGCTTCCCGGGCTGGCGAGATTCTGCGATCCGGAGGCTGCCTGGCCGCGCAGCACGCCCACCACGCGCAGCCAGGTATCTTCCACTTTGATATAGCGGCCCACCGCGCCCTCGTAGCCCAGCAGGCCGGTCTTGGCGGTTTCGCCGAGCACGCAGACGGCGGCGCTCGATTGCAACTCGGCCTCGCCGAACGACGATCCCTCGGCGAAGTTCCAGCTATGAATCTGCGCATACACCGGACGCACGCCGTAGAGCCAGGGAGCTTCGCCAACCGGCTTGGGCAGCAACCGGGACGGGTGCAACATCCGGCGCGGCGACAGCAGGTTCATGGAATCCAGGTTAGCCTCGATGATGCGCACGTCGCGATAGTCCAGCCCTTGCGAGGACCTGCGCCGCTGCTGCAGCTCCGCGTCGCTAGTGGAGGGAATCGATTCGATCAGCAGATTCCGGACACCCAACTGCTCGATGAAACGCAGCGATTCGTCGCGCGCGCCGGCGCCGATGGCGAGCATTCCGATCACCGCTCCCACGCCGAAAATAATGCCCAGCGCGGTGAGCAGCGTGCGCGTTTTCTGACTGAGCAGATTCGCCGCCGCCAGGGCAAAATCGGAGAAATAGCGGCGCACGAAGTTTACCCGATCGAGTCCCACTTTCCCGGCCGCGGACGCCGCTTTCATCTCGATGCCCTCATTTCCGGTTCCTCATTTCGGCAGCGGGGAAGGCCTTCCGGCCGGCTTCTTCTGCGGCGCCAGTTCGGGGTTCGAAAGCGCCACCACCTGACCTTCCTTGAGACCCTCCACCACCACCTGGCTTTCGCTGCGCCGCACCAGTTTGACGTCGCGCGGGGCGAAGCTCGAGCCGGACGGCGTATACACATAAGTCCGGCTGCCGCTTTCGAACAGCGCCTGGGCCGGAACCCAGAGGACGCCGCGCAACACATCGGTGGTGACCACGATTTTCACGCTCATGCCGGGCCGCATTTCCGGAGCCGGATCGTCCAGCCGCATCTTGCACTCGAAATGGCGGTCCCAGGGCGAGCCGCTGGTTCCTCCCAGGTCCACTACTTGCCCGTGAAACGCGCGCCCGGGAAGGGCGATCACGGTGACGTCCACCTTCTGGCCAAGCGCCAGGTGTCCGCGATCCAGTTCGCCGATGGTGGCCTTGATCTGCCAGTTGTGCAGATCCGGAATCTCGGCGATCGCCATGCCCGCCCGCACCGCGTCTCCCGGCTGGTAATCCGGCAGCGTCATGCCTTCCATGAAGAAGTTGCCCGAGGAGTTCTGCTTCAGCGCCACGTAGCCCGCGCCATGCGCCCGCAGGGTGAGCGAATCGAGGTTCTTTTTGGCCGTGGCCACTTCCACGTCGGCTCTGCCCACGCCCGCCGCCTGCACTTCCACGGCTGCCTGGTTGCTGGCTTGGCGGCTGCCGATGTCCTGGCGGATCTGGGTCAACCGATCCTGGGCGGCCTTCAAGGCCAGATCGTTCTGCCGCGCCTGGATGGCGGAGACGATCGGATTCCGGCGCACGTCGAGTTCCGCCAGGCGGACCTGGTGCTCGGCGCTCGAAAGCGAGTAGGTATCCTCTTCCAACTGGGCCTGCGCGGTCGCCTTGGCTTGCTCGACTTTCAGCTTGGCTTCGGCCAGATCCGCCTCGGCCTCTTTCAGCCGGTACTCCTGATCGGTGGGATCGAACTCGACCACCGTATCGCCGGCCTTCACCACCTCGCCGGTCTTCCGCAGTGTGGTGATGTGCAATTCGCCGCCGGTGGTCAGCGGCGCGCTTAGCACTTCGGAGTTGCCGCCGCGCAGTTCGCCGTTGGCCGACACGGTCAGCGTCAGGTCTCCGCGCCGGACCTTGGTTGTGGGAACCGCCGTGTCCATCGGGGGCTTGACGGCCTTGTACATGCGCCGGCCCTGCCACACCATCCCAGCGCCGGCCGCGCCGAGCACCGCCGTAATCAGCAGCGCCTTCAACGCGCCGCGGAGCAGGCGCCGCGTGCGCCTCGGACGAGGACCGTGGGCTGCCGGCGAAGCGGTGGTTGGCGCGACGCTCAACTCTTGCCTCCGTTGCGCGGCGGTTCCACCAGGGTTACCATGCTGCCGGCTGCCAGGCCCTTCACCGCGACCTCGTCCGGATTGCGGGCTTGCACCGCGACCACCCGCGCCTCGTATCCGTGTCTGGTCCCGACATACACGATGGGGCGCCCTTTATCGGTGAACAGCGCCTTGGTGGGGATGCTGACCGCGTCCGGAATGCGGGCGATGATCACGTCCGCGCTGGCGTTCATGCCCGGCCGCAGTTGCGCGGCGGGGTTATCGAGCGCGATGTACGCCTTGAAATTGCGCGAAGGCGGCCAATCGAAACTCTGCTCGGTGAGCGGCGAGACTCCCGCCAGCTTCCCGGTCCAGGTCTTCTCCGGCAGGGCGTCGATCCGGATCACCCCCGCGTCGCCAGCCGTAATCTGGCCACGGTCCACTTCATCGACCTTGGCTTCCACCCGAATGGTGGAAAGATCGGGAACTTCGGCGATCACCGCCCCGGCAAACACGCGGTCTCCCACCTTGTACGGCTGGGCGTTGATCCAGCCTTGCGAGGTGTTGGACAAATAGGCGATCACGCCGCTCGAGGGAGTCTTGACCTCCATCAGCGCCACCTGGTGGTTGGCGATCTCGAGCTCGGTCTGTTCCTGGTCGCGCAGCCTGGTCAGCGAGGCGATCTTGGCCTCATTGGATTTCTGGTGCAATTCGACGGTGGCCTGCTCGGCGCGAAGCTTCTCTTCCGCCACGCCGACGTCGATCCTGCTCTCCGCGCCCTGAATCTCGCTCATGATGGCTTGCTGCGATGCATCCAGGCGCGCCTTCTCGAGGTCATACTGGGATTTGGCCAAGTCCAGTTTGTCCTGCTCCGCCGTGATGCGCGCCTGGGCGAGGGCCTGATCGAGGTTCGCCTTCGCCTGGCGCAGCGCGGCGGTATGTTCCCGAATAGCCTGCTGGGCGGCGCTGGGATCGAAGCGGATTACGGTCTGGCCCGGGGTCACCGGACTGTTGGCCGGCGCCAGCCAGACGATCTGCAGGTCCGCCACGCGCACCGGTGCGGTGAGTTGGATGGAGCGCTCCGCCGCCAGTTCTCCCCGGCAACGCACCAGCACCAGAAACTCGCCCTTGCGCGCCTTGGCCATCGGAAGGTCCGCGGCTGCCTCGACCTTTCGCATCTTCGACCACGCCACCAACCCGCCCACGGCGCCCAGCGCCAGCACCACCGCGACCCAATAGCGGGCCTTGCCGGCGCGCCTCATTTAGTGCCCGCTTCCGGCGGCAGGATGTCGGCCGCCGCGGTCAGGTCCGGCAGCAGGTGGGGATCTTTGGAATCCAGCAGGTAGCGCGCCGTGAAAGTCTTCAGAGGGCTGCCCAGCGCGGAGGCCGCTACCGGGCTGGCCGAATCGAAACGCGCCATAAAGGTCAGGGAGGGGTACGCATCCAGGTGCACCACGGCGGTCGATCCCGGCACCAATACCGCGCCATCGGCTTCATTCACGGAAAGCTGCAGCACCATGCTGGCCGGATCGAAAATGCGCAACAGCGGATTTCCGGCGTACAATTGGTCGCCCTCCTGCGCGTGGCCCATGGAATTGTTCTTCCAGATGTTCTCGAGCGACACCATGCCGTCGATGGGCGCTTTCACGGTCAGCTTCTCGAGGTCTCCCTGCAAGTGCGCCAGGGTGAGCTTTTGCCGGTCGCGCTGGAGGACCAATACGCCGACTTCGGCGCGTTCGGCGGCGTCGTGGAGCTGGTTGGACCGCAAGAGGCTCTTGACGTGCTCTTCGGCGTCGCGCAGCTTTTCGGCATTCTTGAGCTGATCGAGGTCGCTCAAAACCGGCCCTTTGCGGATTTCCAGCTTGGCTTTTTCCAGGTCCGCGTTGGCCTGCGCCAGGTCGGTTGCCCGCTTGGCCGCATTGCTGCGGTCCTCGGCCATCTTCTGTTCCACCTGGTGGGACAAATCGTCGAATCTGGCTTGCGCGTCGCGTTGGGACTTGATTTGTTGGGTGCTGTCGAATTCCGCAACTAAATCCCCGATGTGCACCAGGCTGCCGTTGGGAACCAGTTTGACCAGCGTCATGGTACCGCCCTGGCCGCTGACGCGCGGGACCTGAACCAGGGTGGTTCGCTGGGCGGCGATGGTGCCGATGGTCCGCACCCCGCGCGGCGGAGCAGGCGACTCGACGGCAATGGTCTGGCTGGTTTCGGGGGCGGGACTTCCCGACGCTTTGCGGACGCCGCATCCGGCGCCGACCAGGCTCACCGCCAGCAGCGCTGCCACAACTCTCGGCGATGAATTCGTCCCTGACATCCCGGCCGACATTTCGAAGTTAACACTATGACGAACGGCGATAGCAATTCGTTGGCCGCTTGCGTGAACTTTGTCACGCGGCATTTTGCCCGGCGCGATGCGGGAGACGGCGTCACACGTGGGCGGTTTTCGCCTATCCGCGTTACCCTGGGGGATTCTTGGCGATCATTCAAAAGGGCTCCGGATCCGGCTCCGCCGTCGGGCATGCCCTTTTACTGAATGTCCTCCCAGGTGAACCAATCGCAGGGCTCCTGCGATATCATCGGTCCCATGAAGAAGCTAATGCTGTGGAGTATCGCTCTCGCATCGTTGTCGGGAGGCGCCTTGTTCGCTCAGGATGTCACCGGCATCTGGCAGGGCACATTACTGGCCGGTAAACAGGAGCTGCGCACCGTGATCAAGATGTCGAAAGCGGATGACGGCGGCCTGAAGGCTGTCTTCTACAGCATCGACCAATCGGGGCAGGGCGTCGCTGGCGCGGTCACGCTACAGGGTTCGACCGTCAAAATATCCGTCCCTTCGATAGGGGGCGCATATGAAGGAAAGCTGAGTGCGGATGCGGCTTCGATCGCGGGGACCTGGACCCAGGGCGGCTCACCGATGACACTGAACCTGAAGCACGTCGACAGCGAGACGGCGTGGCCGATTCCGGAGCCTCCCGTCCGGCTGAAGCCGATGGCGGCGGATGCCAATCCGGTGTTCGAGGTGGCCACCATCAAGCCGAGCAACCCGGAAACCGGGGGCAGGATGTTCAGTGTGCGCGGCCGTCAGTTCTCCACCATCAATACATCTGTGAGCGCTCTCATTACCTTCGCCTATGGGTTGCACACCCGGCAGATCACTGGCGGACCGGCCTGGCTCGAATCGGAGAAGTACGATCTGGCTGCCAAGCCCGACGGCGAGGGCCAGCCTAACGATAAGCAGTGGAAGACCATGGTTCAGAAGCTGCTGGCGGATCGCTTCAAACTCGTCTTCCATCGCGATAAGAAAGAGCTCTCCGTGTTCGCAATCGTGGTCGGGAAAAATGGGCCCAAGCTCACTAAGAGCGCGGGCGATCCGAACGGCCTTCCGGGCCTGTTTTTCAGGGGACTGGGCGTGTTGCCCGCCAGGAATGCGACCATGGCGGATTTCGCCGGCGTGATGCAGAGCGCCGTCCTGGACCGGCCGGTGGTGGATCAGACCGGGCTCACGGGACGGTTCGACTTCGAGCTGAAATGGACGCCCGATGAGACTCAATTCGGCGGCCTTGGGGTGAGGGCACCGGCCCCGAGCGACGATCCCGCGGCGCCCCCGGATCTGTTCACAGCCATGCAGGAGCAACTGGGATTGAAGCTGCAATCCACCAAGGCGCCCGTCGAGGTCCTGGTCATCGACCACGTGGAGAAGCCTTCCGAAAACTGAGGATCCGGCATGCCATCTTGGGCAGAATCTGCCCAAAAACAGCGGTTAAGTGCTTTGTTTTAGGCAAACACTTGGGCAGATTCTGCCCAAATCGGCCGGATCCGCTGAAGTGTAGTAGCATACGGGTTCAATCGCACCCCCGGAGGCCGATTCGATGGCAACTGCCGCGCCGGCGAAACAACTACCTTCCAACGCTTACACGCCTCTGGCTCCAGGCGAGACGTACCATCCGCTCGTTTCCGCTTCCGAGCGAATCCCCGAGCTCACGCCCCGCTCGATCGGTTGGGGCGTTTTTCTTTGCGTGGTCTTCACGGTGGCTTCCGCATACTCCGGGCTCAAGGTGGGGCAGGTGATGGAAGCCGCCATTCCCATCTCGATCCTCGCCATCGGCCTGGCGCGCGTCTACCGGAGGCGGTCCACGGTGCTCGAGAACGTGATCATCACCGGCATCGGCGGGGTGGCCGGATCGGTGGTGGCGGGCGCGGTGTTCACCCTCCCGGCGCTCTACATTCTCAACCTCGCTCCGCATCCGGCGCAGACCATCTGCATCTGCGTGGCCGGCGGCTGCCTGGGCGTGCTGTTCCTGATCCCGCTGCGCCGCTACTTCGTGCGCGACATGCACGGCATGTTCCCGTACCCGGAAGCCACCGCCATCACCGAGGTGCTGGTGACCGGCGAGAAGGGCGGATCGCAGGCCAAGCTGCTGCTGCAAGCCACGCTGATTTCCGGCGTCTACGATTTTCTGGTGACCACCTTCCAGGTGTGGAAGGAATATCTGGACTTCCAATTCGTGCCCGCGTTCCGCGTGCTGGCGGAACGCGCCAAAGTCGCCGTCAGCTTCGATGCCATCGGGTTCATTCTCGGACTCGGGTATGTGATGGGCCTGCGCAGCTCGATGATCCTGTGCGCCGGCGGCGTGCTCTCCAACCTGGTGCTGGTGCCGCTGGTGTGGATGATCGGCCGCGAGCACTCGACCGCGGTCTATCCGGCCGCCATCCCCATCGCCAAAATGACGGCCACCCAGATCTTCCGCGGCTACGTGCGATTCGTCGGCGTGGGCGCCATCGCCACGGCGGGCATTTTCGGCATCGTCAAGTCCATTCGCATCGTGGCCGGCTCCTTCGGCGTGGCGGCGCGCACCTTCCGCGCCGGCGAAACCGCATCCGGCGAGCGCACCGATCGCGACGTGACGGTGATGACCGTTCTGCTGGGCGTGATCGTGAGCTCGATCGCCGTCGGCGCCCTGCTCGGCACGCTGTCCCCGGCGCCCGCGGTGATCCTCGTCGGCGTCGTGCTGGCGGTGGTGTTCTCCTTCTTCTTCACCAGCGTGGCCGCCAACGCCATCGCCACCACGGCGCGCAACCCGGTCTCCGGCATGACCATGCTCACCATCATCATTTCGTCGATCGTGCTGCTGCGCTTCGGTCTTTCCGGAACCACCGGCATGTTCTTCGTGATGGCGCTGGCCGGGATGGTGTGCACCGCGCTCTCGACCTCCGGGCAGGCCATCACGGATTTCAAAGTGGGCTATTGGCTCGGCTCCACTCCGGCCGCGCAGCAGAAGGTGAAATTCCTGGGCGTGCTGGCGGCCTCGGTTGCGGTCGGCCTGACCATCGTGATGCTGGCCCGCGCGTTCCAGTTCGGCGAAGCGGTGCCCGGCGATCCGCGCGTGGTGCTGCCGTCTCCGCAGGCCTCCATCATGAAAGCGCTGGTCGAGGGGTTCATGAGCCGGCAGCCGGTGGCGTACCTGCTGTTCGGCGCCGGCGCGGCGGTCGCGGTCTCGATGGAAATGCTCGGCATCCCGGCGCTGATCTTCGCCCTCGGCATGTACCTGCCGCTCGAGCTGAACACCCCGGCGCTGGTCGGCGGATTCCTGGCGCACCTGGTGTCGAAGCGCGACGCCACGGCCCGCGAGCGCGGCGTGGTGATCGCCAGCGGCCTGATGGCGGGC
>JBAVIH010000281.1:0-4090 GCA_049686695.1 Bryobacteraceae bacterium
AGTCTCAGAACCAGCGTGCCGTTTTCGAACGTCGCGCTGCTGGTGCTGTCGTTCGGCTTGAAGCCGTCGAAGAACGTGCCCTTCAAGGCCGGCCCCGATCCGGAAATGTCGAGCCGAAATGGAATTACCGTTCCCCGGCTGACAAGACTTGCGTCCCACCGGCCGCCCACCGATTCCGATGTGCCAGCCGACAGTGCCATAGCGATGGATGCGCCAAAGATTACGAAAGAAGCGGCGCGTCCGGCCATTTTCGATATTGCTCTCATCGTCCTGATTCCTTTCTGCCTGATTTCTCGTGAGGTACTTACGATTACCGATGTGTGGGTGTAGGATCCCTCCGCTACCCTTCACCCGCCCGTCCTGGCAATTCCGTCGCGCCGGCCAATGTTCGGTTAGCCCGCTCGTAGCTGTGCCAGGCGAGTTTGCCCCGACCACGTGGTCGAATTGAGCATGAGAATACTAGTAGGATGGCTGTCCACGGATATGCAGGTGGGCAGCGGGAGTGCAGCGGTAAGTCTGCGCCGGGTTAGCGGCGACAGCGCGCGAGGCTGTTCGGAAGACGCACCAGCCGCGGAGTCACAGGGTCGCCGCCGGGCTGGCGAACTGGGCTGCGTGTTCCGCCAGGTAACTCACACCGGACAGCAGTCGGTCGACTTCCTGCGGTGTGTTGTAGAAATGTGTCGAGGCGCGGATTGCATCCACGCCGCCGTCTTTGATGGCCCGTACCTGGACGCGCTCGTGCTCGGCAAGCCACTTCAGCGCTTGTTGCGCCGGGACACCGTGAATGGAGAACACGGTCAGCGCCGCCGAGAGCCGTGAATCGGACGAAGTCACTTGCGTTACGCCCGCAATCCGCTTCAGGCCGTCGCGCAGTTGGCCGGTCAGTTGCAGAGAACGCGCGTGGATGTTGTCTTTACCGATCGCGTTTTGAAAATCCACCGCGGCTGCGATGCCGGCTGTCGCCGGAATGTTCACCTGCCCGCTGCGTTCGTAACGATTGCCGGGAGGCGCGCCCTTGCCGCCCGATCCTTTGGCATCGACATAACCCGTGAGCGGCCAGACCTGCTCCTGCACGTCCTTGCGAACATAGGAAAGACCGGTGCCCGTGCCGGCCAGCAGCCATTTCTGGCCCGGTGCGGCATAGTGGTCGGCGCCGATCGCCTTGACGTCGAGCGGAACCACTCCGAAGGACTGCGCGCCATCCACCGAAACCAGCGCGCCGTGGTCGTGGGCGAGATCGGAGAGTTCCTTCAGCGGCAAGCGCAACCCGGAGGTGTAGGCGACCTCGCTGAGCACCACGACCCTGGTGCGTGGGGTGATGGCCTTGGAGTAGAGCGCCACCACTTGTTCCACGCTTTCCGGCGCCGCCGGAATCTCCGCCCAGACAATACGGGCGCCGTAGCGTTTCTCGACCCACAGGTAGGCTTCGTGCGCGCTGAAGTGCTCCTGAGTTCCCAACAGAACCTCGTCGCCGGGCTTCCAATCGAGCCCGTGGGCGAACAGGTTCAGGCCCTCGGTGGTGCTGTGGGTCAGCGCAATTTCATCCGGCGAAGCGTTCACGAACCCGGCCAGCCGCTTGCGCACGGAACTCAGTTCGGCACCGCGGAAATTATTGCTCGGATCGCGCGCCAACTCGCGGCTGTAGTGATCCTGCACGTCCAGAACCGGCCGCGGCACCGGGCCGCAGGTCCCCGTGTTGAGAAACGCCAGATCGTCGCGCAGGCTGAACTGCGATCGAATCTTGCGCCAGTACGCTTCGTCGGGAGTGCCGGCGGGTTGGATCTGGTCGAGTTCCGGCGATCGTTCGACGCCGGGGCCGGGTGTTCGCTGGCCCTGGGCGAACGCCAGAGTCCTCGTTGAAACCAGCCCCAGCGTGGCTGCGGCCGATCCGGCGAACAATTCTCTCCGCGACCATCTTGCGCCATGAACCATCGAAATTTTCACCCGGAGAATTGCAGTATTTTAAGATCTGATATTAGTCTACTATTTTGAGCGAGTCAAGGGTATTTGATGAAAATTTCCACGGAAAGCGCTCAAGACCTTGCTTATACGCGGTTATGACTGCTGCTTCCGCGTGCGCTCGAGCGCTCTCTGATACGCCATTGCGGCGGACCGTGCGGCGAAGAAAAGCGTTGGGTGGATCGTCGCATGGTATTTGAACGGATCAAGTCAAGTACTTAATGCCTATGGAAATAATATACATTTACCTTGACACGCCTCGCGCCGCGATTTATTCTGGAGGAACATGAGATTCGGGACTCAATATGCGGCTACAGCGAACCCGATCTCACTGTGCGCCGTATCCGGCGGCGTTCCCATCCATTGTTTCTGTAGATAGCCGTCCTCGCGGCCCTTCCTGGTTGTATCCGGGACGCCGCAGGCACGGCGTAACCCACCCATTTCAATGTCGAGAGAAAGGAGCACGAGGATGTCGAAATCCACGCGAAGGGATTGGTTCAAAACGGGTGCGGCCGCATTGGCCCTCGCGCCCGCAATCGAGGCGGCCGCCGCGCCGCAGGCCCAGACGGGCAAGGGGAATCCGCCGGATTACCTTCATGCAGCCAAGGAAGCCGCTCGCTGGATTGGCGCGTCCGCCCAGGTCACGGACGACGGAATACACTGGGTGGCCCAGCCGGATCATCCGGAACTTCCCACTTCCCCATCCAAGCAGTTGGGTGTCTACAGCGGGAGCGCGGGCATCATTCTCTTCCTGTTGCAGCTTGCCAAGGCCACGGGTGACGACGCCTATCGGGAGCAGGCCACGAAGGGCGCGGAGTACCTTGTGGCTCACTGGAAGGACCTGTCCGGTGCCGCGTCCAGCGGGCCGGCGGGTTCGCCGCTCTCCTTCTACAATGGCCTTGCGGGAATCGGGTTTACGCTCGTGGAAACGTGGAAATGGACCGGCGACGCCCGGTACCGTGAGGCTGCTCAGGAAGTGACCGACTTCATCGCGAAATCGGCCAAGCCCGCGGGCGCTGGCGCGAGTTGGACCGGGTCTTCAGGGCTGTCCGGCGGCGACACGGGCGTGATCCTCTATCTTCTCTACGCGGCGTCCGAGTTCCACGACGATTCGTACAAGACCCTGGCCGCGCGAGGCGGCGTGCATATTCTCGAACTGGCGGAAGAAGACCCGCGCGGCGGGATTCGTTGGTTTGGCTTGGGCGCGGGCAGATCCGTCAGCGGAGCCACCCGCACCTATTTCCCGAACTTCGAATTGGGAACCGCGGGAGTGGCGTACGGCCTCGCGCGGCTGTATGCCGAGACGAAGGATGCCCGGTTCTTGGAAGGTGCGCGCCAGGGTGCTCTGCATCTTCAGAAGATCGCAAAGGCCGACGGCGACACGGCCCTGGTCTTCTACCGCGAACCTGATCTCACGAATCTGTATTATCTGGGTTTCTGCCACGGTCCTTCCGGGACAGCGCGGCTGTTCTACGAACTTTACACTGTAACGAAGGATCGCGAGTATCTGGATTGGACCGAGCGCTTAGCCCGAGGGATTACCGAGAGCGGCATTCCCGAAAAACTGACGCCTGGGTTCTGGTACGTCGACTGCCAGTGCTGCGGCCTCGCAGGCGTGGCGGACTTCTTCCTGGGTCTCTGGGCGGCCACCCGCAAGCCGGAGTATCTGGCATTCGCCCGGCGCGCCGCGGACCAGGCGTTAAGCCGTGTGACCGACTTCAACAACGGCGGCTACCGTTGGTATCAGGCCTGGACGCGCGTCACGCCCTGGGTGGTGACCGCGGAAACGGGGCACATGGTAGGCGCGGCTGGAATCGCCACTTCATTGCTGCACCTGCACCTGGTGGACCAGCGCCACCATGCAACGATTGTGTTCCCGGACAATCCGTTTCCCAATGCTGCGCGTTCGTAGCTCCGTCATAGGTGGAGTTAGACCGAGCCCCAAGGAGGACCGTTACGCATGATCGATTCATGTCGGCGTTTGCCGCCCAGTGAGACAACGCGCGCGCACGCCGGACCGATGGGCCTGTCAAGGCTGGCGATCGCCGTTATCGTCTTGATCGGGACGGCGCACGCTCAAACCATCGCGGGCGTCGTGAGAGGGGTGATTGTGGACCCGAGCGGCGCGCAT
>JBAVIH010000282.1:0-3756 GCA_049686695.1 Bryobacteraceae bacterium
GCCCTGGCGCGGGCCGGCGTCGGCCGGCTCACCATCATCGACCGCGATTACGTCGAGCCCGCGAATCTCCATCGCCAGTGGCTGTTCGAAGAGGCCGATGCCGCCGAAGCGTTGCCCAAGGCCGCGGCCGCGGCGCGCCGGATCGGGCGCATCAATTCCTCGATCGCGGTGCGCGGCGTGGTGGCGGATCTGATCGCGGAAAACGCCGCCGAACTGCTGGACGGCGCAGGCGTGATCCTCGACGGCACCGACAACTTCGAAACACGTTATCTGATCAACGATTTTGCGGTGAGCCGCGGCATTCCGTGGCTCTACGGCGCCGCGGTGGGCAGTTACGGCATAACTCTCCCCGTGATTCCCGGCCACACGGCGTGCCTGCGCTGCGTCTATCCCGACCCTCCCGCCGGCCCGCAGCCGACCTGCGAAACCGCCGGCGTGTTGAACGCGATCGTCTCCGCCGTGGCCTCGCTGCAAGTGGCCGACGCGCTCAAGATCCTGAGCGGTCACACCGACCTGGTGCGCGCGCGCATCGCCACCATCGATGTCTGGGACGGCGGAATTCGCCAGATCGACGGCCCGCCGCGGGACGCCGATTGCCCCACCTGCGTGCGGCGCGAGTTTCCTTACCTCGAAGAATCCGCCCGCCCTCCGGTGCGCATGTGCGGCCGCGACGCCGTGCAGGTCCGCGAGCGCGAAGGCCCCATCGACCTGGAAGAATTACGCGCGCGCCTGGAGCCGCTGGGCGAAGTGCGCTCGAGCGAGTTTGCCCTGCGCTTCCTCGCCCCTCCCTATGAGATGACCGTTTTCCCCGACGGCCGCGCCATCGTCAAAGGCACCAGCGATCCCGGCGTAGCGCGCAGCCTGTATGCGCGGTATGTGGGATGAGCGGGCGCGTGTTATTCTCCCAGTCGTCGCTCAGCTACTAATTTAGCTGCGCCAACAGTTGTTGGGCCTCCTCCTTCGATCCTTCTGTAATGTCGTCTTGTTTGACCCTTAGAGCCCGGTTCAGATACTGAACTGCTTTCGCTGGCTCGTTCAGGCGGAGGTAAATCTTCGCGATTTCCAAGTTCGCGTCGCCATCTCTCAACTTAACGGCCCGCTCGAACCACGCAAGGGATTGCTTCAGCTTCTTTTCATCGCGGAAAAGGACACCGATGTTGCTGGCCGCGCACCCGCACCCTCGCCCGTACGCCCGTCGATACCAGTACAGCGCCTTTGCACGGTTCGGTTTCACTCCTATTCCTTCGTAATAGAAGTTTCCAAGGTTGACTTGGGCACCCTCATCACCCGCCTTGGCGACGGCCAGGAACAAACGAAATGCAGATGTCAGTTCGCCAGCCTCCCACTGTGTGTGGGCCTGTTGAAGCTTGCGGTCTCGATCAGGCTGTTGATGCCGCCTGGCGCGGAGTACTGATTTCGCCACCGACGTCCCCCTTCTTTGGTTCCGGGACAAAACACAATACCCCTTGCCCCGGGGACAAACCGAGTCCACTACCAAATTACCCGATTACCGATGGCTCCGTGGCGCAGGCTGTCGAGCCTGCTGAGCCGAGATTCGTCTCGGCTTTTCCTGGCGCGACGCCGTCCAGGTCCGCGAGCGCGAAAGCCCGACCTGCGTGTGTGGGGTGAAGGGGGCCCTGCACTGTGCAAGCGGTCTCGCGGGATAATGGAAGAGCCATGCGGCGGCTGCCCCTCCTATTCCTGCTCCCCTGCCTCCTCGCCGCCGAGGATCGCTGGATCAAGCTCACCGCGGGCCCATTCGAGGTGTTGACCGGCTCCAACCAGCGCGGCCGGGAAACCATGGTTCGTTTCGAAGAGTTCCGCCACGCGGTGGGCGAAGTGGTGGGGGAAACCGACCTGCAGACGCCGCAACCCGTCCGCATTCTGCTTTTCAGGAACGCGGGCCCTTGGATCACCAACGATCCCATCATCCAGGGCCGCGACCGCTACGCCATCGTGCTCGAGGAAAAAGCTCCCGTTTCGCCGGCTGTCTGGAAAGAGCTGACTCGCCTGTTTCTCGAGTCCAACACGGCGCAGATGCCGCCGGCCTTCGAGCACGGTCTGGTCGAGTTTTTCTCCACCTTCGAGGTTAAGGGCATTCAGATCTCGGTCGGCGCGCCGCCACCCCAGCCGGATCTCGATTGGGCCCGCATCCACCTGCTGGTCACCGCCCCGGAATACTTCGGCCGCCTCAAAGTGCTGCTATACAACCTGCGCAAGGGCGTGGATGAAGATCCCGCTTACCGCAACGCTTACGGCAAATCCGCCGCGGAAATCGAGGCGCTGGTCCGGCGGCATTTCGAGGCTGGCAGTTTTCCACCCGGCGCCATTTCCAGTTTACCGATGGCGCCGAAGGATTTCCTCGAGCGGAGCGTCTCCGACACCGACGCCCGCCTGGCGCGCGCCGACCTGCTCGTCCGGGATTCTTCCGCCGCCGAGTACGAGACGCTGCTGCGCGCCCACGCGAAAATCGCCGAAGCCGAAGAAGGCCTGGGATTGCTGGCCCTGCGCGATCATCGTCCGGATGAGGCCCGCCGCCACTTCTCCGCCGCGGTGGATGCGTCGAGCTCGAGCGCGCGCTGCTACATCGAGTACGCCAAACTCGAGCCGGACAACGCCAAGGCTACCCAGGCCCTGCTGCGCGCCGCCGGCATCAACCCGAAGCTTGACGAGCCGTTCGCTCTCATGGCCGCGCGCGATACCGATCCCGACAAACGCACCGCGCACTGGAAGGCCGCCGCCGAGCGCAATCCGCGCAATCCAGCCTATTGGAAAGCGCTGGCCGAATGCTACCTCGCCGACCACAACTACGCGGAAGCGGCCAAGGCGTGGAGCGCGGGCGAGCAGGCCGCCACCGATCCCGCCGAGCGCGAGCGCATGCACCAGGCGCGCGTCGCGATCGAACAGCAGCGCGGGGATTACGAGGCCGCCGAGCGGCAGCGCCAGGCCGAGGAGGACGCCCGCGCTCTTGCCAAGCTCAAGCAGCAGGCGCTCGCCAACGTGCGCGCACTCGAAGCCAAGTACAACGACGGCTCCGCCAAGCCCGCCCAAAATGCCGTGCCGTGGTGGGACGGTCCCACTCCCGGCGGCAAGCTCCACGGCATGTTGAAGCAGGTGGAGTGTCTCGGATCGCAGGCGCGCGTCGTGGTCGAAGGGGACGATCACAAAACGGTCAAACTGCTGATCGCCGATTCCGCCAAGGTGGCGATCCTGGGAGCCGGCGGGCAGACCCTGGGCTGCGGCCGGCAAACGCCGCGCCCGGTGTCGATCGCCTATTTTCCCAAACCCAACGTCCGGCTGGGCACTGCCGGCGAAGTGGCCACCATCGAATTCCAGTGACCCATTCCGATGACGCGGCGCCCGCCCGCTGGCTGCTGCTGGCCGTCTTCCTGCTCTCCTCGGCCATCAACTATCTCGACCGCCAGTCGCTGGCCACGCTGGCGCCTTTGGTGCGCGCCGAGTTTCATTTATCGAACGCCGACTACGGGTGGATCCTCGCTGCGTTCTCGATCACGTACGCCGCCAGCGCGCCTCTGGCCGGAATGCTGATCGACCGCAGCGGTCTCAACCGGGTCATCAACATCGCGGTCGGCGTGTGGTCGTGCGCCGGCATTGCCACCGGCTTGACTCACGGATTCCCCGGCCTGCTGGGCTGCCGGGCGGTGCTCGGCGCCGGCGAAGCGGCCGGCATTCCGGCGGCCGGCAAGGCCATCCGCCAATTCCTGCGCCCCGCCGAACGCGCCCTCGGCAACGCCC
>JBAVIH010000283.1:0-5566 GCA_049686695.1 Bryobacteraceae bacterium
CCCCCGAGTTACATTTTCATTTGGCCCAAACGAGACCGGTTTGGGTTACATCGTTAAATGGCTTGACACGGCGTCGCAATGGCGCATCCACATAGGGCGTCAGACGTCAACTTGATCGTGTCTGTCCGAGTTTCCGAAGGCGCATCGACCAGAGGTTTCGCACGCGCGAGGTTGGAGTATCAGCGGCTGGTCCCTATCACCGTCTTCATCAGTTCCCGACCAACTGGAAGCTGTCAAAGCGGGGCGCGTTCTGTGGAGATGTACTCCATAAAGGCCGGATTGGGCTTGGCGTGCCGAGCCCCGACGAGGGCCGGGCGGGGGTATACTGCAAGCATTGTGAGCCGGGTGATTGAGAAGCTGGCGGGGCTGGTGATCGTGGTCGCATGCTGCTGGTGGGCCGCGAGCGTCGAGCGCAGCCGGGCCGCCGACAACTGGCTGATCTGGGGCGCGCCGCTGGCGGTGTTCCCCGTTTCCTACGCCGGCAGGAAGGCCCTCGATGCGCGCCCGACGGCGGCGCACGCGTCGCGCATGAACATCGCGGTTCACTATGCCGTGGGAGCCGCGATCGGCATGGGGATCTTCCCGGCCTTTCGGATGCTGCTGGCCGAACCCGTCGTCCGGACGCCGTGGCTCAGACAGGCGGCCGGGGCACTGGTACTATCGACGGGAGTGGCCACCGCGCTCACCGTCGTGAACCTCGCCTGGCGTGGCTTGGGCGCACCGTTCGCCGTGAAGCTCTCCAGCCGCCTGGCCACCGATTGGATGTACGGCTGGACCAGAAACCCAATGGGTTTGTGCAGTGCGTGCTGGTTCGCGTCGATGGGCCTGGAGCGCGGTTCGGTTTGGTTTCTGGTGTGGCTGGCGGTCAGCGTATCGCCCGGCTGGATCTTCTTTGCAAAGGTCTACGAGGAGCGCGAACTGGAACTGAGGTTCGGCCAGTCGTATGTAGAGTACCGGCAGAGAACGCCGATGTTCTTGCCACGGAAGCCGAGGGAATCGGCGCGGCGAACCGAGGGCTGACCTGGCAGTGCGTGGTGCAAGTCGGTCGGAAAGAAATGACGTGTAAGTATAAACCTACACAACAGTCAATGCGAAGCGCCAAGAATCGGCTAGCCGCGACGCTGCCCCCCAACTGATAGCTTATGAATGCCGCACACAGTCTCCGGGCGAGCTCTTGATCCACTGCGCTTTCATCCAACACGCTCCGCCACCTCCAAACTCCACTGGCACCATTTTCCGATCTCCAGCGTTGAGGCGCGCTTCACGGGGGATTTCCTGAGAAGCCGAACTTCGGGCATCCACTTCTGTGGAGCTGATAGCTATTTGCTGTCGGGACGTCGCATTCCCGTACTGGGCGCGGAGCGCTTCAGCCGGCTCAGGCCCAGTGCTACTATTGGTGCCGATGGCACGCCTTTCGCTCCTTACATGTCTTTTTGTGGCGTTTGCGTGCGTGACAGTCGGGCTCGTCTGTCACGCGCAGGACCGCTCCGGGCTTGCGGAGATCCTCAGCTTCGAAGCGCAAACCTCGGGCTCGGTCCCGACCGGTTGGAGCGCCCAGCCTCCCGGCAGCGTTTTTCTCGACGACAAGATCGTGCATGGCGGACACTGGTCGGCTCGCATCGAACGGCAGCCCGGCACTGCCAACGTGTTCTCCACGATCACCAAAAGCCTCCCGATGGATTTCGCGGGCACAGCCATCGAGCTGCGCGGCTTCGTCCGCACCGAAGCCGTCAGCGATTTTGTGGCTCTATGGATTCGCGAGGACGGCGAGTCCAACCCGGGCCTGGCCTTCGACAGCTTGCAAATGCGGCAGCAGAAGATCAAGGGAACCACTGACTGGAGCGAGTACTCCGTTTCCGTGCAGGTACAGCCGGACGCCCGGCAGCTTTTCATCGGCTTCCTTCTGGCTGGAACGGGCAAGGCCTGGGTGGACGACATGCGCCTGCTCGTGGACGACAAGCCCATTTGGGATGCTCCCAAGGCTGTGCGGGACACAACCGTTCTCGAGACCGATCATGAATTCGACGCCGGTTCCAAAATCACGCTGGCGGAACTTTCGACTGTCCAGATCGAGAACCTGGCCACGCTCGGCAAGGTCTGGGGATTCCTCAAGTATCATCATCCTCAAGTCACCTCCGGCCAGCGCCATTGGGACTACGATTTGTTCCGGATCCTGCCGGCGGTTCTCGCGGCGCCCGACCATGCGGCGGCCAACGCCACGCTTGCCAAGTGGGTCGCGGCGATGGGCAAGATCGACCAATGTCAGCCCTGTGCGAGCTTGAACGAAACCGAACTGAATCTCCGGCCGGATATAGCGTGGATTGACTCCGAGGAGCAACTCGGAGGCGATCTTAGCCGGTTGTTACAGGCCACTTATCGTAACCGCCCGGCCAACGGCAAACAGTTCTACATTTCGTTAGTGCCGGGGGCCGGCAATCCAGCGTTCGCGCATGAGTTGGCCTACAAGGCGCTGAAACTGCCCGATCCCGGCCTCCAGTTGCTCGCGCTTTTCCGGTTCTGGAACATTGTCGAGTACTGGTCTCCGAATCGCGATGTGATGGGAGAGAACTGGGACCGAGTTCTCGAGGAATTCATCCCGAGAATTGCCTTGGCCAAGACCACCGAAGACTACGAGCGGGAGCTGATGGCGCTGATTGCTAAAGTTCACGACTGCCACGCGAACCTGTGGAGCGCGCTCCAGGTGCGGCCGCCCACGGGCTCCTGTCAGATTCCCGTCACGGTGCGTTTCATCGAGAACCGCGCGGTCGTCACCGGGTACGCCGACGCGGCCGCGGGGCCGGCCACCGGCTTACAGGCTGGCGATGCCATCGAAAGGCTGGACGGTGTTCCGGTCCCTCAGCTTGTGCAGAAATGGAAGCCGTATTACGCCGATTCGAACGACGCGGCCGTGTTGCGCGACATGGGGTCCACGCTTACCCGCGGCGAGTGTGGCGATGCGAAACTGAGCGTGCTCCGCGACAATCGGACGCTGGAGTTGGCCGCCAAACGCCTGCCTGGGATGGCCAGTTCGGGCATCGGCACACACGACCTGCCCGGTGACACGTTCCGCCGCCTCTCCGACGACGTCGCGTACCTGAAGCTCTCCTCCATAAAAGTGGCCGATGCGGCGCATTATGTCGATGGCGCTGCCGGGACCAAAGGCCTCATCATCGATATCCGCAACTACCCCTCCGAGTTCATGGTCTTCGCGCTAGGGTCGCTCCTGATGGACAAGGAAACGCCATTTGTGCGCTTCACCAGCGGCGACCTGTCGAACCCCGGCGCTTTCCACTTCGGTGCGCCTCTCTCAATCACCCCCGGCAAGCCGCACTACAGCGGCAAGATCGTGATCCTGGTGGACGAGGCCACGCAAAGCAGCGCCGAGTATACGAGCATGGCGTTTCGCGCTTCCCCAAACGCAATCGTCATCGGCAGCACTACGGCTGGGGCGGATGGAAACGTATCGCAAATCGCTCTTCCCGGCGGGCAGAGCACGATGATCAGCGGTCTTGGCGTCTTCTATCCCGACAAGCGGCCCACGCGGCGGGTGGGAATTGTTCCCGACCTCGTCGTGAGGCCCACGATTGCCGGCATTCGCGCCGGGCGCGATGAAGTTCTCGAAGCCTCAATTCGCTGGATTCTCGGGCCGGGCGCCCCTGCCGCCGTTATCGAGAAGCTGGCCAAAGGCGGCAAGGAGTAACGTCTCGCGCGACAGCTCCCTGCCGCCGCGCCGGTCTCCCAAGGGGCCACAAGCGGACATATGGACCGCTTCACGTGAGGTTCGACCGGACCTTCCGATCGTCGCTCGCAAAGGCGCCCAAGTCGAACTCGCTCCCCGAGATCAAGGGATTTCCCGCGTTGGTGGTGAACTGCGATGCGCCACCCGGAAGGTCTAATTCACGACCAGCGTAACGCCGTCGTGGCTGGCCACGCCGCCGACCGTGACGTGCACCGGAACGCTGTTGCCGGGCTGCACGCCGGCCGGAATCTCGGCATTCACTTGCAACACGCCGGGCATCGTGCCCGGAGCCGCGCCGGCGTAGCTCACCGTGGCCGGCTGGCCGCCGATATCGACGGTGACTGTGGCCACGGGTTTGGGCAACACGTCCACGGCAGGGCGGCCGTCGACGCCGGGCGGGTCGGTCACGCCTTCGCCGGTGGCCCAGATCATGACGATCGAGCCGCGCACCGCCGGTTTGTTGGCGGAGTTGATTCCGTAATCCTGGTTGAGGATCGAGCCCTGGCCGGTGCCGCTGGCATTGATGGTGAAGATGCCGGGCGCGGTCGCGGAGACGGGAACCGCCAGCGGCGCGCTGCGGACGCCCTGATATTCCACCTGCACGTGCGTGATCGAGTTCGACGCTCCGAAATAGGGCACCGCCGCTGCAGACTGGGTGGCCGACACATACCACAGCGGGGCCGGCACGCCATCGAAAAGAATGCGCACGCCGGCCATCGACGTGCTCACCATGCCATTGGAATCGAGCCCGGAGAGCGTGGTCAGCGTGGCAGGTCCCATGTTGGTGCCCCAGACGACTACCATCTGCCCGGGTGCGATCGCGCTAGAGTAGGACGCCGCGTTGGTCACGGCCGCCACCACCGGCTGCGGCACCGGCGTCGAGGCCGGCGGAAAATCGAGCAGGGTAATCGAATAGGCCGGAAACACGGTGGTCACCGCGCCGGCGTTGGTGGCCACGTCGGGCTGCGCCACAATGGCGCCGAGATTCGCTCCGCTGTACCGCCAGACGTGCGCGGCGGCGCCGGGCGAGAAGTTGGCGAGGTTGAGCGTGCTCGACAGGTCGTTGGCGGTTTTGTTGATGACCACGGCGGTAAGGTTGAGGTCCGAGCGAAGAGCGGCGTAGACGCTGAGCTGACCCTGGTCGGCGCTGGTGGCCTGGACGCCGGTCTCGCCAAACTCACCTCCGATGCCGTCGTAGTTGCGGTACATGCGAAAGGCGAAGGCGCCCGGATCGGTGGGCTTCGGCGGACCCCAGATCGTGGCCAGATCCACTCCTTCGCGGCCGAAGATGCCCAGGATGTCGGCTTGAGCGAGAGCGCCGGTGATCGTATCCAGCGAGCCGAAGCTGTACTCGGTGATAGCCAGTTTGGTGCCAGGGTAGTTCGCATTGATGATGGTCTTGAGACGCGGGATCAACTGGGGCGCGGTGGACGCGCCGTGATTGGCCGGGTCGCAAATCCAGTAGTCGCCGTTGACGATGTACGTGGGATCCCACCACTCGCGGGTAGAATCGAGGAGGCTGGCCGGGTTCGAACCGGGGGCCAGGTAAGCGTGCGTATCGTAGTAATCGAGCAGCCGGACGTTATTCTTGGTCTCGTAGGTCTGAAATTGCTGCAGGTACCAGGCCATGATCGGAACGCCGCCGTGCGCGTTCCGATCCACCGGGTTGGCCCACCAAGCGCCGCTGGCCCAGCCGGAAACGATATCCTTCTTCGAGTACCAGATGGAGGCATAATTATCGGCTACCGGCCCGCTGACCAAGGCGGTGGGATCCGCCTGCTTGATGGCGATGGCGGAAGCCATGTCCAGACTTAGCAGCTCATCGTA
>JBAVIH010000284.1:0-5614 GCA_049686695.1 Bryobacteraceae bacterium
TTTTCGTGCTGCCGCAAGTGTTCGAGGTAGGCTTTGAAAAGCGCAGAGACGGTGACGTTCCGCTGAATTTTCGAGACGCCTAGCAGCTTCGATGATTCAGCGATCTTCTCTTTACGAAAGTCCTCCAGCTTACGATACGTGAGGCTGGAATCGTTCAACCGCCACTCCGAAGCGAAGACGAATTTTTCACGCTGGACTCGAATCGCAAGGTAGATCACGTCTCGCTTCGTATACCAGCCTTGCCCTTTGGGAAGGTCCATACATCGAGGATAGCGCAGATGTTGACGTTGTGTCTACCGATGTGCCGTTAGGTAGACAACTGGTAGACAGTTGACGGCGGCAAGCGGCGGTTTTTGTATATTTCGTTACCAGTCTGCAACTCACTGATTATACGTGAAGCAAAGTAGATGTATCTATTTATTTTCAACAAGATACATCTAAGTGGCAGATCGGCAAACGTTGTGAGCAAAGGCGGTTTCGGCTGATAAAGCCTGATTCGTAATCAGCAGGTCGCCGGTTCAACCCCGGCGGGTGGCTCCATTCTTTTCAAGCAGTTTGTCACGACTCCACGGTGATTAAGGGTTCGAGTGTGCCCACTGTTGTGCCCAGGTTTGGCTCCTCGGCCGGCCGCACAACCGATGCGCGCTGATTTCGGCAAATCCGGTTCGACCGACCCGACAACTCACCGTCTGAACTTGATCCCCCAGTTTTTCAATGGGTTATGGCGTCTCTGTGCCGAACTTTGAGCTCGTCCGCTCGGAACATCAGCACGGCAAAATGTTATTGATTGCGATATGCTGCCCACCGCTTACGAATCAGCAGGTCAGCATCTTGCCCGGTTGCTAGCGATTGATATGTATTTGTATTATCAATAAGTTAAGTCGAACAGATCGAAACCAATCGAACCCCATCTATGCACAAGGTGGGCACAAAAATGGGCACAGTAATCTGGCGCCAATACTGTGCCAAAACTTTGGCAACCCCAACTTTGGACAGGACCGACGACAAACAAATTCGGGCGACTCCTCGGGCGTACGCCAGCTATGGGCGCGCGAGCGAGATTGACATACCAGAAGGTGCCAAGAAGCCGCTCTTGCGGGCCGTCGAACGCCCCACTCATTGCCCGTTTACTCCCCAAGCTGACCAACCGGCCACACGGTTGAGATAGTGAGGTTTCACTTACCAGAACGCCGTATCCTGGGAGCTTCACGACGGCCGCACATCCGTGGTTTGCTGACTTTTCATTTTGCCTCGTCGGAGGAATCTGTGGGTCACTGATACGCTCCAATGGCGGCGGAAGCCCGGTTCGCTCAGCCCGCGAACCTGTGCGGGCTTCAGCTCTTTGCTGTTCGTAGCCAGTTGCCTTTTGAACCAGTTGCTCCCTCCCGTAAACGCTCCGTCAGACAGGGCCGATCCCGGCAAATGTGAGCAACGGGCGTTATGCGGCAGTTGACGCGCGGCGACTCCGGCGCCAGGGCAAGCTCAACAGTGAGCGCGCCGACAGGATGATGGAGAACGTCGCGGTGATGCCCAACGCGAGGAGTGTCCACACGAAAAGGAAAGCTTGGCCCGAGGTGCCTATGTCGACACCGAGAACACCCCGCGGCCCATTCATGTGAATGACAGGGACGAGCAGCCCGAGGGCGGACCCGAAGAAGATGATGATGTATCCCGCCCGCCTTCCGGCGAGCACCAGTGTTCCACATAGCTGGACGACGAAAATGAATACCACCAACAGATTTACGAGACCTGCCGGGGCCATCCGGAAAAGGATGTCGCCGGTCAGGTGAATCGTCATCAATAGAATGGTGAGCAGCGACGCGGTGGTCAACATATCGGTCTGTTTCATGCGAGATTCGCCTTTCTGCGCCTCATGTACGCGCACCGAGGTGCGACGGTTCATTTTTCAAGATTCTTCCCGTGAGGGTTGCGGTCCCATGTTCATTTGCGGTTGGCCACAGCGCGGACAGAACGCGGCATCTGGTGCAACTCCGCGCCCGCAACTGGGACACGGATGGAGGATCGGCTTTCGCAACACGAAGTAGAGCACGAAGCCAACGCAGTTCGGAATGAGCACCGCGAGCGCCGTCCAGGGAATCGGCGGCATACCGCGCCGCACTGCGTCTACGTAGACATAGCCGGCGAGAAGAAAGTAAGCGCCGGCAAGCGTACCGCCCGCGAGACCGATCAAGGTCCGGAGGCCGCTCGCCCGATGCTCCTCCAAGACCCCGAAAAAGAAAACCACGAAGGCTAAAGCGGCCAGGATCTTGGCCGGACCTGGAATGAGACCGAATCCGCTGCGCCAGCTCATATAGCCTGTCCTTTGCTATCGGAATGCTCTCCCAGAAGTCTTCTTCGAAAGAGCGGAAGCAACGCGAGCATGAGGGATGGCAGCAACCAGAACGCCGCGAATCCGATCTGCCATACGCGGCTGGGGAGATTCCATTGACTGGCCAGCGATGCCAAAGTGCGCCACGTAACGGCAGATCCCGTGAACGTGAGGAAAATTGCGACCCCTGTGCCGATCCAAAGGCTTTTTGCACGCGACTCGGCCGATCTCATCTCCTCGGCACGGCTGCGGACTATGTTCTCAACCCGAAGCGCCGCCGCCGAGTCGAGTTCAAGCGCGAACCAATCCAGCGCTCGGACGGCGCGCGCCGAGAGTTCGGCATACCGGCCACATTCGGCGCACTGTCCAACGTGAGCATCGAGCCAGCGCCGATCCTCCAGAGAAATTCCTTCAACGAGGGCCCGGTGAAGTAGAAAGCGGGCTCTTTCATGGTTCTCAAGCGGCATCGGCGCCTCCTCCGAGAGCGGCTTGCAGCATCGAGAGGCCGCGATGAATCCTCGACGAAACGGTCGAGATGGGAGCGCGTGCGACTTGGGCAATCTCCGCGAGCGACAGTTCTTCCTGGAAACGCAGGAGAAGCGCTTCCCTGTAGATTGGCTCTAGCGCACCCAAAGCGGCCGCGATTCGTTTGGCATCTTCGCTTCTTGCGGCCGCGAAGAACGGCGATTCGAAATCCGGCGCCGGAAGGTCCACGCCCGCTTCGTCCTCCCGGCACATCCGATGCGTTGCCGTCTGTTGCTTTCGCAGGTGATCGATCGCCAGGTTTCGTGCGATGGAGAACAACCACGGCTCGAAACGGAGGCGGCCGCTATATTGCCCCGCGTGTTCCAGAACACGCAACCAGGTTTCCTGAACGAGGTCCTCGGCCAGCTCACGCCTGGATGTCCAATAGACCAGATATCGGAGGAGCCGATAGTGATACTGCGACACGATTCGGCCAATGAGTTCCGAGTCTCTGCGCCGCAGTGCACGCGCGATGCACTGAGACTCGGGTTCCGCCACACGCGAAAAGGCAGTCACCACGGCAACCATACACTATATACGAGGTCGAGCCCCGGAATTATGCATGGCCACGCATCTTGAAGATGCCCAAAGACTTTCTAACGCGCCTTACGAGCTCGGGTGGCTGATGCGTCCTCTCTGGCCGCCTCATTCTATGTGATCTCCCCAAATAGGCCACAGCTTGTTGAGACTGAGAGGCGAACCGCGTCCGTGACGGGTTTATGGTGGAGGTTTCGCCTACCGCTCCCCTCCGCGCCATGGAACTGATCACGATCTTAAACCGCTGCCATCGTTTTCGGGTTTTTGTCTACCAGCAGCCCCACTTCAGTGCCGACAAGAAGAGCATCGAAGTGGCCGTACGACCGCGCAAGGGTTCGGTCGCAATCTGCTCGCGCTGCCATTTGCCGGCGCCCGGTTACGATCAGCTCGGCGAACGGCGCTTTGAGTTCATTCCCCTATGGGGGTTTCTCGTCTTCCTCCTGTACACCATGCGTCGGGTCGACTGTCGCCGCTGCGGCGTTGTCACCGTCGAAGAAGTTCCCTGGGGCGACGGCAAACGCACACTAACCAAAGCCTACATGCTCTTCCTAGCCCGTTGGGCGCGGCGGCTTTCATGGAAAGAGACGGCCGAGGCCTTTCGCACATCCTGGGACAAGGTAGCTGCCTGAGCCGGAATGCACCCACGATTTCTTCTGAGGAGCCTTCATTTCTAAGCAATGTTGGGAATTCGGGCTAAGGCGGCCGCGAATCCGGGCTGAACTCGATCAGCGTTCCCGGACGATCACTTGATTGGCAGATCCCGGATTCGTGATCGGCTTGATCCCGCCGCAGTGGCTACGCGCGGGATGCTTTTCCTCGATACGCAGGCAAGAAGATTTCGGCTACGAAAGTTTCGAGAGTGGTCGGCGTCGTGTTCGCCGCAGATCGCGGTTCGAGCATCTTCATGTGTCCCGAATTGAGAGCATCAGCCATCTCCAGCAATAGGTCTGCCATGTTGGACGACATCCCCATCTGCATAAGCACGGGCTTCAACTGGGCTGCGGGTGCGAGTCTATATACAAGGTCAGCCTTGCCAATCGCCGCGCCCACGATCTTTGCAACTTCTGCATAGGTGACGTCGCGAGGCCCTTGCAGTTCGTGCGTGCTTTTTCGGACGAAATCCAATTTCAATAGGGCTTCGGCTGCAAAGGCGCCGATATCGCGCGTTGCAATCATTGGCAAGGGCAAGTCCTCTTTGACGGGACCGGCCATACTTCCGATCGATCTAATCACTCCGGCTTGGGGCAGAAGGTTTTCCATGAAGTAGCCGGCTCGCAGGAAGAGGGCATTGAGCCCGGGATTTGCTTCGAGTTTCTGTTCAAGACAGTGTAGCCCGGCGACGGGACCCGTTCCATGCGATTTGTCCGCGCCGACGCTGCTCAGAACGACTGCATACTTTATCCCGTTCTTCTCGATCGCGGAGCCCAGAGCATCGCTCACGCTCTCTTCGTAGGCCCGAACGTCCGGGGAAGCAATATTAGGAGGGATCATTGCGTACACCGCTTTTGCACCTGTAAACGCCGTCGTGAGCGCACCCGCATCGGTCGCATCAGCGATGAATGATTCTGCACCCTTCTGCGTGAACTGTTCCAGCCGCTGCGGGTCCCGCCCCACAACGCGCACCTTCTCACCCTGTGCCAGCAATCTCTCGGTTACCACACTTCCAGTATTCCCTGTGGCCCCTGTAATCACGTACATGGCTTCCTCCTCGCCGGTGGATTACGGCAAACTTCGCCGCTCATGTAGATGCCTGTCCGGCTTCCCTGGATTCAGTGCCACCCCTCCTGCCCGCCTGCTGCCAAACCTCGCGCTTCCGGAACGTGCGTGTTTCGAACGACCACGCAAAAAGACATGTGGCGCGGCGCCTCGCAACGACCGTAGAACTCCCACGGCCCGCCAAGTCCGGTTGTGTTTCGTTTGGGATGCGACCAGGTAGCCGGCCCAGCGTCCATCGGTCGAACACGAATCGCCGATACCGAATGACAGGCACTCAGTATTCCCGGAGTAATCTCCGACAGCCCCATTCCCGGACCACGCAGGCAGAAGTATGGGTCGACTTACCCGGCGAGTGGAATTCAATCCGTCAACAAAGATCAGTTGTTATCGCCGATTCGTGTGCCCTCGCGGCCCTGCGGAGATAGAGTTGGGATGCTGAGTTCGCTACTCTGAATTGGCCCCTTTCGATGCTCTGATCTGGCCCCACCTGTAAACCATAAACCGTGT
>JBAVIH010000285.1:0-1666 GCA_049686695.1 Bryobacteraceae bacterium
GATCACATCACCGTCAAACGCGCGGCCCGTCTTGAAAACAGCGGTTGCGCGCGGATTGTGCGCCACAAGAAGGGCCACGTCAATCGAGTGATCCTACTCCGCGGCAAGGATGACCCGAGCATGACCACGCTGCGCGATTACCAGGGCAAGCAGTATTCGTTCCAGCAGCCTCTCAAGGACGGTCACCGTCCCTGGAAGCTTCGCCCGTTGCAAGGCGGCAGGAGCGACACGGACCTGGCGCCGGAGGAGTTGAGGCCGATCTTCATCCGGGTCTTGCTGGATTGCTTGGCGCAGGCAGTGTAGGCCGTGTGCGTGGCAGTGCGTGAGCGCAGGCCACCGCGCCGTGGCGATTTCCGGGACCTGACTTCCGACCGGCGGCCGCGGTTTGAAATGCTGCGGCCCTCAACCAGTTAGAGGGATCTTTTGAGGTTGTCACTGGACGTTGTCACGCCGGTTGTCACTCGGATGCACAAATCCATCGCGAAGCTCGCGGAGTATGCGCGTGTCCCGCCTGCCATGGCGCGGCAAATCGAACTGTGGCCGGTCGAGCGGCTGGTGCCATACGCCAGGAATGCACGGACGCATTCCGACGATCAGATTGCCCAGATTGCGGCGAGCATTGTGGAGTTCGGGTTCAACAATCCGGTCCTGGTGGACACCAGCGCCGGGATCATCGCCGGCCACGGACGGTTGTTGGCCGCACGGAAGTTACGGCTGGAGCGCGTGCCAGTGGTCGTGCTCGATCACCTCAGCGAGACGCAGAAGCGTGCGTACATACTCGCGGACAACCGGATCAGCGAGAACGCCGGGTGGGACGAAGACACGCTGGCGGCGGAACTCGGGGAATTGCAAGCCGCCGATTGGCGGCTCGATCTGCTGGGTTTCTCCGGGGAGGAACTCGCCAAGCTCCTGTCAGATTCCGAGCCTGCGGCAGAAACTCATACTGCGGCGGAAGAAGAGATCCCCGAAGCGCCGGCGGACCCGGTAACCCGGGCCGGAGACATATGGTTGATCGGAAAGCACCGGTTGATCTGCGGGGACTGCCGCGATCACATCGTATTGTCGCGGCTGTTCGAGGGCGTGCGGGCAAACGTGGTGATCACGTCGCCGCCGTACGCTACGCAGCGCGAGTATGATGCCACAAGCGGGTTCAAGCCGGTGCCGCCGGAGGAGTACGTCGAGTGGTTCCGCGCGGTGGCGAGCGAGGTCGAAGCGGTGCTGGCACCGGACGGGTCTTACTTCCTGAACATCAAAGCGCACGCCGATGCGGGCGAGCGGAATTTGTACGTAATGGATCTGGTGCTGGCGCACCGGCGGCAGTGGGGCTGGCGATTCGTCGACGAGTTCTGCTGGCGCAAGACCGACAATGGCGTGCCGGGCGGATGGGGAAACCGCTTCAAGAATGCCTGGGAGCCGGTGTTCCATTTTTGCCGACAGCAGCAGATTAAATTCCGGCCCAAGGCGGTCGGCCACGTCTCGGAAGATTGCTTCGATTACTCGCCGAATAACCCGAAGTCGACTTCGGGGAGCGGGCTACTCGGCACCGGGGCGCGCGGATCGGGGGCGGGCCAGCAGGGAGCCGCGAACGAGGACGGCAGATTCACCGGCATCGCCCGGCCGAGCAACGTGGTTGAAGTAAAGTCCGAGAGCAGCCAGGGCTCGCACT
>JBAVIH010000286.1:0-7097 GCA_049686695.1 Bryobacteraceae bacterium
CCCGCGGTGCTGCGCGCAATCGTGCCGGCGGGATTTCTGATCGGGGTCTCGACCCACTCGATTGCCGAGTTGCAGGCGGCCGAGGCCGAAGGCGCCGACATGGCCGTCTTCGGACCGGTTTTCTTTACTCCCTCGAAGGCTGCCTACGGGGCGCCCCTCGGTATCGATGCGCTGCGGCAAGCCAGCCGCGCCGTCTCCATCCCAGTGTTCGCGCTGGGCGGCATCACGCCGCAGAACGCCCCGCTCTGCCTGGCCGCCGGCGCGGCAGGCATCGCCGGAATTTCCTTCTTCCAAAGCTGAAGCGCACATTTTCATAAAACCGTTTTTCGCAAAACTGTTACCGTTCTGTTTCAAAAAGGTTATAATCGGCAGCATCGCCGGGCGGCGCTGCCATGCGAGAGGGAAGGGCGTGTTTGCCTTGCACCCGCATCGAATATAACCCGATCACGCGAGCGAAACTGATGAAACGCATAAGAATTCAAGTCGATTTCCTAACTCGCTGGCTCCGGCCGATGGCTCTGCTGCCACTGGCTCTGGCAGCGGCGTCGCTGCCAGGTTTCGGCCAGCAAACCTATGTCAGCCGGTTTGACTTGTTCACCGGCTACACTTATCTGGACAGCCCGGCCGTCAGCCTGGGAGAGAACGGCTTTCACTTTCAGGCCGGAGTGCGGCCCCTCACCTGGATGTCGCTGGGGTTCGACTACAGTATTTCGGAGGGCATCCTGACCCTCAAGCCGAACATGCTGCTGCCCAGCCTGCAACAGGAACTGGGCGCGGAACTCGGCCAATTGGCGGCGGCCGGCGAGATCCCGGCCGGGTACACGCTGACCGTGCCGGCCCATTCGCGCACCCAGACCTTCGCCGGCGGCCCGCAGTTTTCCTATCGCCACTTCAGCGCGGTGACGCTCTTCATCCGTCCGTCGGCCGGCGCCATCCACGAGTACGCCACCCCGCGACCGGGAGACCCCATCGCCGCCGGCATAGCGGCGCAACTGGCGCCTTCGGGCTACAAGGTGGATACGGTGGTGTTCTACGGCTTTGGCGGCGGCGTGGATCTCAACTTGTCGCGGCACGTGGGGCTGCGCGTGCAGGCCGACTTCGTGCACGACCATCTGTTCAGCGATTTGCTCGCGAACGGCCGCAACACCGTCCGCGTGTCGATCGGGCCGTGTTTCAACCTGGGCAAGAACATCGTGCACTGACGGCGGCGGCGCCCGCGTGGACTCTATTCCGCGGCGCGCGGCACTTCGCTCATCAGGGCGAGCAGATTGCGGTCTGGGTCGCGGAAGAAGGCCATCCAGAGGTCGTGGTCGGGCATCCGCGCCACCAGGTGCGGCGGCCGGTCGAACGGCGCGCCGCGGCCGTCCAGGGTCTTCGCCGCGGCTTGAATATCCGGCACCCTGAAGTACAGGATCGAGCTGTACTGTTCACCGGGCTTCTCGGCGCCGGAAAGCATCAGCCGGATGCCTGCGCAATCGAAAAACGCCAGGCCCGGCACCTGAAACAGCAGTTTCAATCCCAGCGTGTCGCGGTAAAACGCGATGGCGCGCTCCAGGTTGGTGATCGTGATGCCGATCTGGCCGATGCTGGACAGGCCGAAGTCGGCGGCGGTGGCTGGACTCATGGCTTCTCCTCCCGAATGGAGCCATCATACTCCGAAACCGCTTAGCGATGGGGCGCCGATGCGGCCAGGTGGCGCAGCAGGAACCGGCAGGCGGCGCGAGCGTCGAAATTATCCGGTTCGGTTCGCAGGCTATTCCACACGCATTCGAAAACCTCCCGGCGCTCCTCCGCCAGAGCCGGTGAAAGCGCGGGCGAGCCGGCCCGAGAGCGATACCCCCATCTTGGCCAGAGGGGGATGACGCAGGTCCGGGTCTCCGCGCTGGTCGATCGATCCACGTTCGCACCCTCCAAAATGCTCTTCGGCCCGGCCGCCCCATCTATTAATGAAACCCGGCGCTCCGCCGATATACCTACTGGAATCCAATGATCTGGCTCACCCGATTGAACCGCGTTCCGCTGGTGCTCAACTCGGACATGATCGAGCACATCGAGGCGACGCCGGACACGGTCATCACGCTCTCCAACGGGCAGATTTTGCGGGTGCGCGAAAGCGCCGAGGAAATTGTCGAACGGATTGTGGCTTTCCGGCGGCGCATCTGCAGTCCGGATGCGGCTGCGGACGAGCTTCGCGAGGACCCCGGCCAAGACGAGCCGGAAACGGCTGTTCCGCGAGCGAGTTCATAGACCATGGCGACTGCTCCCCAAAAGGTGCCGGGCGCTTCCCCGAAACCGGCCGCAGCTAGTCCGGGCCCTCAGCGCGGACCAGCCGTGCGCGTGTCCCGGCGACCGGACCTGTCCACCCTGGCGGGAATCGGCCTGGCGTTGGCCGGGCTCATCGGCGGGCTGCTGCTGGAGCGGGGCAGCATCCAGGACATTGCCCAAACCACCGCCGCCATGATCGTCCTGGGAGGCACGTTCGGCGCGGTTCTGGTCACCACGCCGCTGCACGTGGTGCTGCGCGCGTTCCAGAGCCTCGGCGACGTCTTCTTCGATTCCGCGCAACCGCATTCCGCGGTGATCGAAAACCTGATCCGGTTCGCCACCAAGGCTCGCCGGGATGGCATCGTGAGCCTGGAACACGAGGCGGATGCCGTGCCGGACCCCTTCCTGCGCAAGGCCCTGAACCTGGCGGTGGACGGCACCGATCTGCAGGAGTTGCGCAGGATGATGGAAATCGACATTGTCCAGAGCGAGCAGGCCCACGAGGCCGAAGCCAGGGTCTGGGAATCGGCGGGCGGCTACGCCCCAACCATCGGGATTATCGGCGCCGTGATGGGCCTGATTCAGGTGATGAAGCATTTGGAGGACATCAAGGAGGTTGGCCACGGAATCGCCGTGGCGTTTGTCGCCACGGTGTATGGGGTGGGGTCGGCGAACATATTCTTCCTGCCCGCCGCCAACAAGTTGCGCGCGAAATTGCGCGAGGCCGTCGCCCTGCAGGAGATGGTTCTGGAGGGTGTGGCGGCCATTGCCGAGGGTCTCAATCCGACGCTGATCCGCCTCAAACTGGAGTCGTTCGACCCGCGCCGCGAGCAGCCCAAACCGCGCACCGCCCGTCCCGAGCAATTCCCCGTTCCCCAGACCGGCGGCGCCGGGAAAGTGAAGCGCCGATGACACGCAGAACCGCCCGTACCCACGAAAATCACGAACGCTGGATGGTTTCTTACGCCGATTTCGTCACCTTGCTCTTCGCCTTTTTTGTCGTGATGTTCGCCACCGCGCAATCCGACAGGTCCAAGGCAAGGCAGGTGTCGGCGTCGGTACGGGAGGCGCTGGCGCACGGCCAGGTCAGCGACGCGATCTCGAATGTTTTGGGACGCAGCCAGCATGACAAAGACAAGCTTGCGCGGGCGGAGGCGATCGAGGTGCGGCCGGTTTCGGGGCTGGCTGGGCCGGTGGACCTGACCCGGACGATGGACACGCTCAGCCGCGTGATGGACACGGAACTGCGCGCCGGCAAGTTGGGACTCAAACTGGAGGATCGAGGCCTGGTGATCAGCTTGCGCGAATCGGGTTTTTTCGCTTCCGGAGAGGACGGCGTATCGCCCTCCAGCTTTGCGGCCCTCGAGAAAATCGCCGACGTGATTCAGAATCTTCCGAACCCGGTGCGCCTGGAAGGCCACACCGATGCGGTGCCGATCCACAATTCGCGCTTCCGCAGCAACTGGGAGCTTTCGGCGGCTCGGGCCATCGCCATGCTGGAAATCCTGGCGAGCCGGTATCAGATTCCGCGCGCCCGCATGGCGGTCGCCGGATATGCCGAGAACGCCGCCGCGGATACCAACCAGACCGACGAGGGCCGCGCCCACAACCGCCGCGTCGACCTGGTGCTGCTCACGACCGAAGGCCTGCGGAACGAACCGGGCGGCGGGCCGTAGCGCAGCCGGGAGCGCGCGGTCGGAGGCTGCGAAAAACGCGCCCGAAAGCGGGCGTTGGCAAGCTGAAGAGCTTACTGAATGACGCCAAGGTAAAAAAGGCCACCGATGAACACGGATAAACACAGATCAAAAAGGATTGGGTTATCCGTGTTCATCGGTGTTTATCGGTGGCTTCCGGGTCCATTTTGAAACCTTTGCAGCAACCCCTACAGCATGCCCCACCGAGCGCGATCAACGGGTGGATCGAAGCTCGTCGGGATGAAATAGGAGGTCGCGGTCGAGGACCATTTCGAGATGGGTGCCCTGGCGCAGCACCACGTCCTGATTGCGGGAAAGCAGGACGCCGGCCAGAGCGCCGGCGGCGCCGCCGACCGCCGCGCCGGGCAAGCCCCTGGTGAGGGCGCCGACTGTAGCGCCCATGCCGGCTCCCTCCATCACGGTACGGCCGTCGGCGGACTTGCCGTTACCCTCGACTTTGCCCTCGTCTCCAGTCGGCCGGGCGTGAAAATCGCGCGATACGCCGTTGGGCAGAATCAGCGAGTCGAACCGGATGTATAACTCGCCCTTGCCGGAGACGCGGCCGGCCGGCTTGGCTCGGGTGATGGTGCCGGAGACGTCGCTCATGCGTGGGATCACGACGCGCCCGTTCACGGCGACCGGAGCGTCGGTGCGCAGATAGACGCGGTCTCCCTCCTTGGCGTGCTTGGTGCTCACTTCACTGATCAGCGCCAGCAGGACGTGCGTCCCCCTGGGGACCGTGACGTCCGGCGGCACGGCTGGCTCGGGTCTCTTCGCCAGCGCCGGTTGGGGCACGTCGCCAGCCGGTTCGGACGGGCGCAACGCGGTTGGCGGAGCGCTTGGCGGAACAGCGTCGGCAGCGGGCGGGCGAGCGGCAGCCACCGGCGCGCCTTCGCGCCGGAACACCAGCCTGCCTTCCGTTTCCCCGCCGGCGCGAACCACCTGCCGGGTAATCGTCAACGTGCCGTGGTCCCTCGAGAGCTCCCACCGGTCCATCACCGTGTAGCTGCGCGGACCGGAAACCAGCGTGTTGACGAGCATCGCCGCGCCTTCCCACTTGATGACGGAATTCCAGAGTTCCTCGCCCACGCGCTTCCGCGTCTCGCTGCCATCGAGCGCATACGACCACCCCATCGGACCCGTCGAACACAGGATGGCGGCGTCGCTTTGCGAGACGGTCAGAGAGGACTCCACTTGTCCGAGCGAACGAATGTCGCTCGAGGCCGGGTCCAGCACCCACTTCCCGGAAAAGTCGCGATCCGCGTCGCTGGCGGCGCGCAGCGAATTCGCGAGAACCGGCGCTAGAAGCAGCGCAATTGCCGCAAAGGACCAGCGCATGATCTGAAGTTACCACAGGACGGGCGGTCTTCTCGGCCCCCGATCGCCGCTTCTCGACAAGGGGACTGATCGGCCCCATTCTCGACCAGGCGTTTCATTGATCCGGCACGCGCGATGCGGGCCCGGCCCGCGAAAGCGGCACCGGCCTCGGCGATGCCCAGTTTTCCCCGCCACTCGATGACGGGCCTTCCCGGCGTGGGATAGCCTTCAGTTCGCTTTCTTGCGGTGGAACATTCCCTTGATATCGGGCCAGTACTCACGGGCGAGATTGCTCACCGCGAAGGTCCCCATGCCGGAGGTGCCCCATTCCGCAATCGAGGCGGCGGTGCGGTACTCCGGCGGGCTCCAGAGCGTGGCGATGCCCCAACTGCCATAGGCATTGGCGGCTAGCGACCACGCCGGGGTGCGCGAACCATCCTGCCGGCGCGCCGTGACGGTGTTGGCGACCACGTACGCGGTTCTCCGAAAGAAGTTGCCGTGCCCCAAGCGGCGGTAGCGCGTGTCTTCGTAGTGAATGGCCTTGACGGATTCTTCGAGACCGACTCCGATCACGAACTGCCCGTAGAGCGACGCGATCCGCTTTTCGAAACCGTGGCGGTCCTTACCCCATTCATCGGGCCAGTTGTGCACCTGCTCCACCACGGCGGCCGGCAGAGTCGAGGTGAGCGCGCGCACGCTCCACAGCCGCTTCACAAAAGTGCGAAAAGAATGCACCTGCACGGGGAATTCCGGCTGGGCTGGCGTGCCGGCCGGCACAGCCGATGCCGCCGGAGCGGTCGGATCCGGCACCACCGCGGCCGGCTGCTCCTGCGCACGGCAGCAGATAGCGGCGAGAGCGGCTGTAAGCATGAGCGGGGCGGCTTTGCGCAACTTGGTTCCTTCTCGATGGCAACTGCAAGCGCAGCCCCGGGATAGCGGCCGCGCGGAAGGCCGATTCTCTAGTGTATTACGGAATGCCGAGCTGCCAGACGCGGTTGGCAGGTCGGGGACTGTCGGGGACCTGCCTCGCCGATTTGTAAATTCTCCGGGCCGGGCGCCCGGCGTTAGGGGCGTAGTGCCGCGATCCCCATTGATCTCCGTCACCGGTCGTGATAGGCTGGGACCGACGTGGAATGATTTAGGGCGTTTCGGCGCCCAGCTAATTGCAACCACGGAAAAAAATGCTAAAGGCGATTCGGTCTGTTCGGGAACAGGACCCTGGCGCCCATGGCTCCAGGGCTTTTTGTTGTCGGACGTCCCCATCGCTGGATGTGAAGGGAGAAGTTACCCATGAGCGTCTGGCCGAATCCGGCATCCTCCGGTTTCAATCTGTCCACCAGTGAAGGCGAGTTGCTGGCGGTGTCCATCCGGGTGGAACCGCGCCGCCTGGAAGCCTTGCTGGAAGCGCTGGCCCTGGTGTCGTTCCCGATCAACCCGCAGATTCAACACGGCGCCGAGACGGTGGTCGAGTTCCCGGCTTACCGGAACCGGGTCGCCGAGGTCGAGCGCGTGCTGGAGACATGCGGCTTTGCCCCGCAAAGCCTGCACACTACCACCATGCTCGAGGAGATCCACGCCGCCGCCGGCAGAGTGCAGTAGCTCGGGGCTATCCCTTGCCAGCCGATATGATCGACGATCCTCGACCAGACCGGGCGTACAACGGGAGCGGTATTAGAATGGTGAGGAGCCATGACACACCTTGCCAGCTTGACCCTGCGAGGGTTCAAGACCATCCGCGAACTGACGGACTTTCAACTCGGCCAGATCACGATTCTCATCGGACCGAACGGAGCGGGCAAGAGCAATTTCCTTTCCTTCTTC
>JBAVIH010000287.1:0-2343 GCA_049686695.1 Bryobacteraceae bacterium
ATCAGAGCATCGAAAGGGGCCAATTCAGAGTAGCGAACTCAGGATCTTCTGCAGAGCCTCCCGTTTCATCTGCAGCTTCATCTGTGAGTACTTCTTGAACACCTTCGCGTCGCCTTGCCGCAACAACTGCGTCACCCACTCATCCGCCACCCCACCCGCGCTGAGGCGAGTCGCGTACGTCGACCGCAGCTCATAGATCCGGAAATACGGTACCTTCGCCCTTCGCAAGGTCGCGTGCCACACAGTCTTCAACGTCTTCTGATGGCCCGTCGGATTTTCGCCGCTCGGAAACAACCAAGGTCCCGGTCCCGCGATCCGAATCTGCTCGCGAAACGCATTGACAGCCAGATCCGTGAGCGGCACCTCAGCGATCCCGTTAGGCGTCTTCGAATCCGGAATCCAAACCACAGCGTTCTCCAGATCTACCTGTTCCTTTTTCACCGGCATCAACTCCTTGTATACCCGGAGCCCGGATTCAGTGATGATTCGGATGATGTTTCGCAAGTACTCAGGCGCCTGGAACTCGATCCGTTGCTGCTCCGACCAGCCTGCGTCGTGTGGCCGAAACAGCCCCTTCACCTTAACGGGAAACTCCACACCTGCACATGGGTTCGCCGGCAGCAACTTCTTCCGAACTGCCACATTCATGCGCCAATTCACATTTTCACGAAGCTGTTCGAGCCGGATCACTATCCGTTTGGTCCATGGCTGAACCGGTAGTGCAGGGCGCCGATGCCTTGGCGCTGTGCGGATTCCTGGCGTTGATGGCGGCGGCGATTTGGAGCTTGCGCCAGCATCCGTGGGACGCAGAGCAGTGGGCGATTGTAGGCTTTGTCGCGCTCGCCGCAATGCCGCATCTACGTCTCACGGCTACGGCGAAGGCGTCGGGAACCCAACAAGTCCGCGCCACAACCGCCGCCCACACAGACGAACACAGCGGACGGGCCGCCAGCCCGCAGCGGGGCGTGGGGAGCGGGCCGAACGTTGCCGAACACAATCCCGATTCGGTCGCCCACGTCAAATGCGGCTTCGAACTGGCGGAGCCAGTCGGTTGGAACCGTGCAGTCGTCGTCGGTCATCAGCACGAGAGCGCCGCGCGCCTCGCGGATCCCGGCGTTCAGTCCCGCGGAGCGGCCCCTGGTTGCACTTCGCAGGTAGCGTAAGCGTGGGTCGCTCAAGAATTGATCCAGCGACGCTTCCGTAAGGTTGTCGTCGGTCTGGTCGACGACGACAACTTCAGAATCCGGATGGTCTCCTCGATCGCCGATTCTATCCCTGCGGCAACAAGCCCTCTCCCGACCAAATAGCATCCCTTCGCTTGCAGCGGCATGAAACCCTACCCGAGTGAACTACACGATCGGACCGCAACCGTGAAGGCGTTCTTGCGTGGTCCCCTAGTCGGTCCGCTCGTCCGTGCTTCTGCGCCCAGGGTAGGTTCATTCCGCTTGCGGCGGCGCCATGCGCGTTCCGGGCGTGATGATGACTTCTCCGGTTGACCTCAGGCAGATTTCGTACACCCGGTCGGGCTCCAGACGCATGTAGGGTGCGTCGCCGTGGATAGCCCGCACCCCGCGCTCCTTCGCCAATTTCTCGTCATTGGCAAAGTCCCAGAAGCGTCTCCAGAGCTCCTTCTCGAATTCGTTGGTAGCTTGCCGCTCCGCGTACACCTCGGGCACCTGGCCATCCTTGTCGATGACGAAGCCATCTTCGGGCCGCAAGGTGCTGGAGAAGATCCGGCGAAACACCATGAGCGCCCCGCCCTTGACAGGGTCGCCCTGCTCGATGAAGTGGTCGTCGAACTTGATCACCAGGGTGTCGAAATAGACTTCTTGCCCCGGCAGAGTCATCTCTCGAGAGACATTGATCGGCTTGCCGGAGTCGTCAACCTCGGTGAACCGAATCGTGGTCTGTAGGCTCCCCTGCTGGTCCTTCGCCTGTCGAAGAACCTCAACCCGCGCCCGGCGGTCGATGCGCCTCAGAATCTTCAGGTAGGCCTCGAGGCGCTGCTTCTCTTGTTCGAGCTTGAGAATGATCTCCTGCTGCCCGCGGATCTGGTCCTGCAGTGCCCGCCGCGGCTTGACAACCAGTTCATACGACAGATAAACGCTGGCGGCGGAGACCGCGACCAGTACCACGGACCCGAGAAAGGACCGAATGGGAAAATCACGGCCGCTGCTCATAAAACCCTCGACATCTACCGGACTTTCAGTTGGACTCGCCTCTGCGATTGAGTATATACCCGCCAGCCTCCGCACCGCACCGTGAGGCCAGGGGCTGTCGCGGCAAAGTGAGAATGTCCTATTTGGGCAAAGTAGAAATGTCCTATTGACAGGGTCCAGCCTG
>JBAVIH010000288.1:0-3441 GCA_049686695.1 Bryobacteraceae bacterium
CTTGAGTCCAGAATCTCATTGGTTCGTCCTTTCCTGCCGCCATTCCCGAGCCAGGCGAGAATCCGGAATCTGCAAGTCGGCGGCGCGAGCGCGGATCTTCTGGTGGTGCGACACGAACGCGACGTCACGGTCAACGTCCTGCGCCGAACCGGAGACATCGACGTAATGGTCGTGATGTAAATGAGACAATGGTGAGTTTCCGGTAAGCGTGCGTGACGCGAGCTAGGCCACCCTGGTAAGTTCAGTCAGTCGCCGAAGGAGCGGCTGATAGTGAACCGCAAAGTGCACAACCGGTCCCCGAGCCGATCGCGCAGTTGCAACGCCAGTTGGATCAGTTTCGAAGCAGCCAGCCGCAGCGGACGAAGTTGCCGGAGTCGCTGTGGCTGGCTGCTGTCGAACTGGCCCGGCAACACGGCGTGTATTCAGTCGCGCACCCGCTACGGCTGGACTACATGGGACTGAAGAAGCGGCTCGGTGGAGTGCCAGCTGTTCGCCGGAAGGCGACTAAACCGGCATTTGTCGAGTTGATCGCGCCGCATTCAGCGCCGCTGGAGGAGTGCGTCATCGAGTTTGAGTCCTCAGGTGGCGCCAAGATGCGCATCCAGTGGAAGGCGGTCGCGCCGCCGGATTGGGCAAGCCTGTTGCGCGCCTGGCGGGAAACCGAAGGATGATTCAGATCACGGCGCAGATGCGCGTGCTGGTGGCGATCGAACCCGTTGACGGACGCAAGGGGATTGACTCCTTGGCGCGACTCTGCCAGGAGAAGCTCACCGAAGATCCGTTCTCCGGATGCGTATTCGTGTTTCGGAGCCGCCGGGGGACGGCGATCCGGCTGCTCAGCTATGACGGCCAGGGATACTGGCTGGCGCAGAAGCGGCTTTCCAAGGGGAGGTTCGTATGGTGGCCGGAATCCACCGCGCCGACCAAACCGCTGGAGGCCTACGAAGCGCAGTTGCTGATGGCGGCCGGTGATGTATCGCGCGTCCGCGCGGCGCCGATGTGGCGGCGGGTGAACGCACTGAAGTAAAGATTGTAAAAGAACACTCTCCCCCCTTGCGTTCCAGAAAAACCGAGTTCATACTGCTGTTGATGGTGGAACTGAAGCACCGAGGCCGGCGGATCACCCAGGAAGACATCCTTTATATAAGGGCACTGATAGCCGCACACCCTGGCGAGAGCCGCCGCAGGCTGTCCACGAACCTGTGCGAAGCCTGGCAATGGAAACAGGCCAACGGCGCCTTGCGTGACATGGTGTGCCGCGGGATGTTGCTGATGCTGGACCGCGCCGGCCAGATCGAGTTGCCGCCGGTGAAGTTCGTGCCTCACAACCCGTTGGCGCGGCGCGTGCGGCCGGCTCCAGTCGTGATCGACACCACGCCGGTGGAAGGCAGCCTACAGCAGATCCAGCCAGTGGAGTTTGCTCAGGTGCGTCGCAGCGGGGATGAATCGCTGTTTAACAGCTTGATGGAGGAGCATCACTATCTCGGCTACGAGCAGCCGGTGGGAGAGCACCTGAAGTATCTGGTGTGCGCGCAAGGGCGGCCGCTTGCGTGCGCGGCGTGGTCGAGCGCACCGCGACACATCGGGTCGCGCGACCGTTACATCGGCTGGGACCAGGAAGCGCGGCGGCGCAACATCCGGCTCATCGCCTACAACACGCGGTTTCTGATTTTGCCCTGGGTTCGAGTGACACATCTGGCGTCGCACATTTTGGGCCGGATGGCGGCACGGATCTCTGATGACTGGCAACAGATTTACGGACATCCGATTTACTTTCTGGAGACATTCGTGGACCCGGAGCGATTCCGCGGCACCTGCTACCGGGCGGCGAACTGGAAGTTGCTGGGTAAGACGACGGGTCGCGGCAAGCAATCCAACAGCTATGTGCCGAACCGATCGATCAAAGAGGTTCTGGGATATCCGTTGACGAAGCGGTTTCGCGAACGGCTCGGGGAGGTTGGATGAAGCCCGCCAGACGGCGTGTCGAGGTGAACCTGGACGAACTGGACCGGGTGCTGGACGGAGCGCGGCAAGAGCCGTTGAGCGAGACCGATTACGAGACACTCAAGGGCGCATTGCATGCTCTGGCGGCGATGCTGGTGCGGCCGCGCAATACGGAGAAGACCAGCGCCGTGCTGGAAGAATCGGAAACTGGCGACGGGGCTCAGCCGGATACCAATGCTTCCCCGCAACCCGGACACGGGCGCAACCCGGCGGAGGCGTTCGGCGGCGCGCGGAAGATCGACATCGCGCACGAGAAGTTAGCGCACGGGGATCGCTGCCCCGAGTGCGGGAAAGGCAACGTATACGGGCAGAAGGAGCCGAAAGTGCTGGTGCGGGTTGTCGGACAAGCGCCGTTAGCCGCCACCGTCTACTCCCTGGAACGGTTGCGCTGCGGCTCCTGCGGGCAGGTGTTTACGGCGCAAGAGCCGGAAGGAGTGGGCCCGGAGAAATATGATGAAACAGCGGCCGCGATGATCGCGCAACTCAAGTACGGCAGCGGAACCCCGTTCCACCGGTTGGAAAAACTGGAAGGCCAACTCGGGATTCCCCTGCCGGCGGCGACCCAGTGGGAGATCGTCGAAGAAGCCGCGGAAGTGATCAAACCGGTACGCGACGAGTTACTCCGGCAGGCGGCGCAGGGTGAGGTCTTACACAACGACGATACGAGCATGCGGGTGCTCAAGCTGGCGCGCGAGCCATCCGACGAACGCACCGGTGTGTTCACCAGCGGCATCGTTTCAACCGGGTACGGCCGACAGATCGCCCTGTACTTCACCGGGCCGAAGCATGCGGGCGAGAACATCGCCGACGTGCTGAAACAGCGCGTGTCGAACCTGCCACCAGCGATTCAAATGTGCGACGCTTTGTCACGGAATGTTCCGAAACTGCCGCCTGGAGTGGAAGTCCTGCTAGCGAACTGCCTGGCGCACGGCAGGCGGCAGGTCGTGGAAGTCGCGGCGAACTTTCCTGACGAGTGCCGTTACGTTTTGGAAATGTTGGGGTGGGTGTATGGTCATGATGCCGAAGCGCGTGAGCGCGGCCTCACAGCGGAGGAGCGGCTGCGGTTGCATCAGGAGCGCAGCGGTCCGGTGATGGAGAAGCTGCACGGCTGGCTGGAGGCGCAGTTGGCCGAACGGAAGACCGAGCCCAACTCCGGCCTGGGTAAGGCGATCACCTATCTGTTGCGGCACTGGAAAGCCTTGACGACGTTTCTCCGAGAGGCCGGAGCGCCCCTGGACAATAATCTTTGCGAGCGCGCCCTCAAGCGGGCGGTGTTGCATAGAAAGAACGCGTTGTTCTACAGGACGCTGCATGGGGCTGAGGTGGGTGACCTTTTCATGACGCTGATCCATACGTGCCAGTTGTGTTGCGCCAACTCGTTCGACTATCTCATCGAACTCCAGCGCCACGCCCGGGAACTGGCAGCCAACCCTGCGG
>JBAVIH010000289.1:0-3207 GCA_049686695.1 Bryobacteraceae bacterium
GGACGAACGCGGCACGGAATCGTACGACCAGGTTGCATATTCGCTGCCCACCGCGATCGTCCTCGGCGGCGAAGGCAAGGGGCTGCATGAGCAGGTGAAGAAGCATTGCGACCTGCTGGTGCGGATCCCGCTGGCGGGGAAGATCTCGTCGCTCAACGTGTCGGTGGCTGCGGGGATCGTGCTGTTCGAATGGAAGCGGCGTGGCGCGGGCGGTCAAGCCCGCTGAGCCGGGAGCCGTCCCGGTTTTTGGTGAAAGGCTCCGAACTTGCGCGAGGCCAAGAGCGCAAGGAAAGTCGAGACGACTCGACGCAGCAGGCAGGACTGGCTGCGCCGCTACCCCGCTGTATTGGTGCGGTCGATGATGCGGCCGTCGCGCATGTGGACGGTGCTGTGACCGTACGCGGCGGCTTCGGGATTGTGCGTGATCATGAGGACGGTCTGGCCCAGCCGCCGATTCAGGTCGCGCAGGACTTCGAGCACGGCTTTGGAGTTTTCGCTGTCGAGATTGCCGGTCGGCTCGTCGGCCAGCAGAATGGCGGGGTGATTGACGATGGCGCGCGCGATGGCCACGCGCTGCTGCTCGCCGCCGGAGAGCGCGTTCGGTTTGTGATCCAGCCGGCCGGCGATGCCGAGCAGGCGCAGCACCTCGTCCAACTGGGCGTCCGGGTGCGTGCCCAGACCCGCGATGTACTGCGCCACCGCGATGTTGTCCCGCGCCGTCAGATTGGGCAGCAGATTGAATTTCTGGAACACGAATCCGACCGTCCTGCGGCGCAGTCTGGTGCGGCCGGCGTCGCTCAATGCGGCCAGGTTCTGGCCGCCCACTTTCACCTCGCCCGTGGTGGGCGGAGTGAGTCCTCCGATGATGTGGAACAGGGTGGATTTGCCCGAACCGGACGGCCCCACGATGGAGAGGAATTCGCCCGCCTGAACCTCGAGATCGACGCCGCGCAGCGCCGGGACATCCACGTGGCCGACCCGGTATACCTTGCGCAGGTCGCGGGTTTCGATTGTTGCGCCGTTACTCATAGGCCAGCGCCTCGATGGGGTCTTGCCGCGCCGCGCTCACGCCGGGATAAAGCGCGCCCAGAAGGGTGGCGGCCAAGGTGATCGCCGCCACGCGCGGCCACCAGCCGTACACGATCGCCATTTGAAAAGAGGCCGGCACCAGCGTGCGAATCAGCCACTGCGCGCCATAGCTGAAGACGACGCCGAGAATCGTGCCTCCCACCCCCAGCAGCGCCGCCTCGATCAGAATGATGCCGAGGATGAAAGCCTTGGAGGCGCCCAGAGCTTTCAAAATGCCGATCTCGCGCGTCCGCTGCAGCACCACCATGTACATCGACAGCCACACCACGGCGATGCCGATCACCACCCCGATCGCCGCCACCACCTTGGTAAACGGCCTGATCGCCGGAATCTGGTCCACATTGTACATGGCCGTAATTTCGGCCATCGTGTTGATCGAATAGTTCCTCAGCAGGCCGCGCAGTTGTTTGACTACCAGGTTGATATTGGCCGGATCGTCCACCTTCACGTAGATTTGGCCCACCTTGTTGTTGGCCGCGTCGAGATCCTGTAGCGTTCGCATCTGCACCGCCAGCCGCGCCATCTTTCCCGGCTCGATCACGCCCGCCACGCGCCAGTCGTGATTGACTAGCTTGACGGTCTGGCCCACCTGCAAATGGTGCTCTTCGGCGTACAACCGGTCCACCAGAATGTCATCGGGACCTTGCAGCGGTCCGCCCTGGTCGAACGTGAAGCCGCCGGTCATCTGGTTGAATTTCGGCACGTCGATGCCGGTGAGGAGCATGATCACCTCAACCCGGTCGTTGACGACGCCCATGGCGAGCTTCACGTGCGGCTGCTGCTGCACCTTGTCCACCATCGCCGCCGGAATCGTGATGCCGCTGGCGCTGGTCACCGCCTGCACATTCGAGCCGCGGATCACAATGTCGGCGCCCGCCCCCCGCTGGCGGTTCTGCGCATCCGTCAGCATCCCCTGGGTCAAGCCGACCAGGGTCAGGATCAACGTCACCGGCACGCCGATCAGCAGGATGGTGAGCAGGCTGCGCAGCGGCCGGTTTTTCAGATTTTCCAGAACGATGGTGCCGGTCACTCGGGGTTCGTCTTTCCTTTAGTGGATGACGCAGGCGTTTGGCCGGCCGGCGCCGCGGGCGGCTGCCCGAGAACCCGCAACGTGGTCCCGGAAGGCCGCTCTAATACGAACTTATCATCTGTCACGCCCTTGTTGATGTCCGTTTTCACGATGTCGATCACCACGCCATACTCGTCCTGCGGGCGGTTGATCTCGATGTGCTTGGGGAAAGCCACTTTGTCGTAGGTTTTCCACTCGGAATAGCGCGCATCGGTCAGGATGTTGCCCGCGGCGTCGAAAAGTACCTGGCGGGCGATCTCCAGGTTCACGCGGCTGAACCAGATCGACCGCTCGAGCCGCAACTCTCCCTTGTCTTCGTGGACCACTTGCATGATATAGAAGGCCACATCCTCGTCGGTGAAGTTCTCGAACACCACCTTGTCGACCGCCGGATCCACCGGGCGCACCATGAGGGCGTCGACGAAATGCTGCGGGCGCAGATTCTCGATCTTGTTCTCCGAACGCTGGACGATCTCGTTGTTGCCCTTGATAAACGCGTCGCGGGACGGAATGTACAGTTCGAATCGGGCGCCATCCGAAGTCATGTCGAAGGCCTTGTTGCGGACCACCGGGTACAACCCGATGATGCGGATGTTGGCCGGCTGTCGAAAGAGAATGTAGGCGCGGACGTCCTTGTACTCGGTGATCTTGCTCTTTTCCGCCGTGCCCAGCGCCGGCACCATGTCGACCGTGGCGCTGAAATCGCGGACCGCCCGGTATTGACGGGAAAGCGCTTCGAGCAGCGCCGCCCGGTCCGCCACCAGCAGCGGCTGCGCGGTGTTCGAGCCCTTGCGCACGATCAACCTCCGGCGCGCCAGGCACGATGAGAAAACCATCGGCAACGCGCAAACCAGAATCACCGCGACCACATGGCGCCGAAACCGCATCTTCTCATTGTAGGCAACCGCGAAAGCGCTCTGTCAAACCGTTGCGGCGCGCTCGCATGTTATAGTAAAAGGTGTTGCCAGTGGGCCTGTGGCGCAGTTGGGAGCGCGCTTCCATGGCATGGAAGAGGTCGTGAGTTCGAATCTCACCAGGTCCACCAAAAC
>JBAVIH010000290.1:0-4776 GCA_049686695.1 Bryobacteraceae bacterium
AGAACATGCGCCAGCTCCGCGAGAAATACAATCTCGACGATTCCTCCACCGGCTGCGTCACCAAGGACGATATCGAAGACGTGGTGGCGCGCTGGACCGGCGTCCCCATGACCTCCATCAAGGAGGAGGAGATCACCAAGCTGCTGCGCATCGAGGAGGAACTCCACAAGCGCATCATCAGCCAGGAAAGAGCCATCTCCGCGCTGGCCCGCGCCATCCGCCGCTCGCGGGCCGGTTTGAAAGCCAGCAGCCGCCCGGCCGGCTCGTTCCTGTTCCTGGGCCCTACCGGCGTCGGCAAGACCGAAGTGGCGCGCGCACTCGCCGGGTTCCTGTTCGGCAGCGAAAAGACCCTGGTGCGCTTCGACATGTCCGAGTACATGGAGAAGCACTCGGTTTCGAAACTGATCGGCTCGCCCCCCGGATATGTCGGCTATGAAGAAGGCGGACAGCTCACCGAGCGCGTCAAGCGCAACCCGTACTCCATCATCCTGCTCGATGAGATCGAGAAGGCGCACCCGGATATTTACAACATCCTGCTCCAGGTGTTCGAAGACGGCCAGTTGACCGATGGCCTCGGCAACCAGGTGGATTTCAAGAACACCATCATCATCATGACCTCCAACCTGGGCGCCCGCTTCCTCGAAAAGCGCGGCAACCTGGGCTTTTCCGCCCCCGCCGGCGAAGGCATGCCGACGAAGGTCGAGGACATGGTGCGCGCCGAGGTGAAGAAAGCGTTCAACCCCGAATTCCTCAACCGCCTCGACGAAGTGATTCTGTTCAGCTCGCTCACCGACGATGACCTGATCAAGATCATCGGTCTGATGGTCGAGCAGGTGAACCAGAACCTGGTGGCCAAGCAGGTGAAGCTCCACCTGCTGCCGGAAGCGGCCCGCTACATCCTCGAGAAGACCTGCGGCGATCGAAGCTATGGAGCGCGTCCGCTGCGCCGCGCGCTGCAGAAGTACATCGAAGATCCGCTGTCGGAGTCGCTGATCCAGGGTACCCTGCCGCGGCCGTCCGAGCTCGAAGTCTATCTCGGCGACACCGGCATTTTCTACCGCCCGGTCAACGCCGAAGCGGTCAACGCCGAAGGCGAAGCCGCCGTCACCGCCGGCGCTCCCGCCGAACCCACCCCCGGTACGCTGCTCTACACGTTCTGAGCTTGGCGGGGCATGCTTTACGGGTTGCCGAACAAGCCCGAAAAAGGTTTTGCTGCCACGGTTGGACCCCGGGGGAACACCGATGAGCGCGTTCTTTCTCTTATCCGTGTTCATCTGTGTTCATCCGTGGCTCATTCTGTCTTTGCGCTTTTCCGCAAGCTCTTTAGCCTGAGAGCTGCGCCTTTGAGAAGTTCCGTTCTCGGCTGGTTCAGGAAGCCTCGCTTTGCTTCCCCGCCCTAATGTTCTTCCCGCGGTCCGCCGATCCATTCCATGCAATGGTCGTGGACGATCTGATTCAACTCGAGATCATGCTGAACCGGTTTCGCAAGCTGGTGGCCGAGCTGATGCGCGGCTCGGTTACGCGCAACTCATTTCAGGCCTGGGAAGTGGAGATCCTGATCGATTACCACAACTCAGCGGTAGCCCCGCGGCACCGGCTCGAAACGCTGCGGCAGTACCAGCGGGAGGTGGAAAAGCAGATGGAGACAGGTCCCGGGCCGCCCATGAAGTTTTCCGAATTCCTTCAGCAGAAAACGATGCGCCGGCCTTCGACGCGATAGGCGCCGGCCAGCACCAGCCGGATGGCTTCCGAATAGATCCGGTGTTCCTCGCTTAGAATACGCGCCGAGAGCGACTCGACGGTGTCGTCGTTGAGGACCGGCACGGCCGCCTGAATCAGGATGGGACCGGCATCCAGATCCTCGTCGACAAAGTGGACGGTGCAGCCGGTGATTTTGACGCCGTGCTCGAGCGCCTGGTGTTGCGCGTCCAGGCCCGGGAACGCCGGCAGCAGCGAGGGGTGGATATTGAGAATCCGGTTGGGGAATTCGCGAATGAACGACGCGCTGAGCAGGCGCATGAAGCCGGCCAGGCACACCAGGTCCACCGCATTCCGCTGTAGTTCCGCCACCAGCATGCGATCGTAGATTTCGCGGTCCAGCCCCTTGGAGGGGATCGACACCGCGTTCAACCCGCGCTGGCGCGCCACCTCCAGGCCGCGCGCTTGCACCCGATTGGCAATGACGACCGCGATTTCGGCGTCAATCGAACCCGCCGCCACGTTGTCCGCGATGGCCTCGAAGTTCGAGCCGCGGCCGGAAAGCAGAATGCCCAGGCGCTTCATCGGTACTCCACCCGGGGGCGGCCTCGCTTTTCGACCGTCACCGTGCCGATGCGGAACGGGGTCTCGCCCAGCCGGCTGAGCACCGTTTCCGCCCGTGTGGCGCCGCGGGCCGGAACCGCCAGAATCATGCCCGCGCCCAGATTGAAGGTCCGCCGGAAATCGTCTTCCGGTATGTTGCCGATCCGTCGCAGCAACTCGAACAGCGGTGGGATGCGCCAGGAGCCCGTGTCGATCTCGATCGCCAGCCCGTCCGGCAGCATGCGCGGCGTGTTGTCGGTGATGCCGCCACCGGTGATGTGAGCCGCGCCACGCAACAGGCGCGCGTCCATCAGCGCGCGGATGGGCTTCAAATAGCTGCGATGCACCGCCAGCAGCGCGTCCGCCACCGTGCCGCCGGTTTCGGGAAGCACCGCGTTCGGGCTCAGCCCGGCGGTTTCGAACAGCAGCTTGCGCGCCAGCGAATAGCCGTTGGTGTGCAGGCCGTTCGAAGGCAGCGCCAGCAGGGCGTCGCCGGCGCGGATTCGCTTGCCGGTCAGCAACCGGCTGCGCTCGGCCGCGCCCACAATGAAGCCGGCCAAGTCGTATTCCGATGGCGCGTACATTCCCGGCATCTCGGCCGTCTCGCCGCCGATGAGAGCGCACCCGTTGTTGCGGCAGCCACGCGCCAGGCCCGAAACCACCGCCGCCGCCACGTCCGCGTCCAACTTGCCGACCGCGAAGTAGTCGAGGAAAAACAGGGGCACCGCGCCCTGCACCGCGATGTCGTTGACGCAGTGGTTGACCAGGTCCTCGCCCACCGTGTCGTGGCGGCCGGTCAGGAAAGCCACTTTCAACTTGGTCCCCACGCCGTCGGCCGAACTCACCAGCACGGGCTTGCTGAATCCGCTCACCTGGTAGCAGGCGCCGAAGCCGCCGATATCCGTGAGCACTCCGGGAGTGAACGTCCCGCGAGCCAGCTTCCTGATGGCAGCCACCGCTCGGCTGCCCTCGTCGATATTGACACCGGCATCGCGGTATCGAACCTGTTTTTGAGGCCGCAAGTAATCAGTATAACGAGCCGCGCCGCCCCGGGCGCGCCCCGTTCCGATTCCGCCTGTCGCTTATTGTGCGCGCATCCATTCCAGCGTGAGCCGGATGCCGATGTCGTACGAAGTCTTCTTGAGAGCGCCGAACTTCGCCGCCAGTTTCCGGTCATCGAGAATCACCGGCGTCTCCTGCAGGTACAGCATCTCGATCAACTCCTTGAGCATCGGGTTTACCGCGCCGGCCATTTTCAGCATGGTGCGGCCCACCGAGCGGTAATCGGGATCGCGTCCCGCCGCGCGATAAACGCGGGTGATGAAGTCGATCCCGGGGATGGCTTCGGCTCCGCCCATATTCCAGGCTTCGCCATAGCAATCGTCGCGCCCGGCGAGTTCCGTCAGCACCGGCGCGGTGTCGGGAACGAAAATGAACTCGTGCGGCGTGCTGGTAGGGCCGGTCCAGGTGGCCGTCTTGCCCTCGAGCGCGCCGCGGAAGATGCGGCCGGCCAGGCTGCGGCCGGTGTGCGGCCCGTAGAAATCCGGCAGCCGGACGATCATCGTGCGGAGCGCGCCGCGCTGGTGCGCTTCCGTCACCAGGTCCTCCTGCCGTTTGCGGCACTGGCCCTTGTGCGATTCCGGCTCGCGCGGGTGCGTTTCCGCCACCCGGGGCGTGCGTGGCACGCCGTAGGAATAGATGCCGGTGACCAGCAGCAGACGCGCCACGCCCGCCGCGACCGCTGCCTCGAGCGTGGTGCGCATCAGCGGCGCGTGCCGGTCGAACTCGGGGAATGCCACGCCCACCGCGTACACGATGGTATCCACGCCCTGCGCGGCGCGCACGGCCTGACTTGGATCGGAAAGATCGGCGTCCACAATCTCCGCGCCCGGCAGACCGCCAAACGCGTCGGCGAGCGTCTGCCGCCGGCGCCCCACCGCGCGAAACGGGATGCCGCGGCGCGCCAGTTCCGGCGCCAGCGCATGACCAATCGCGCCCGAAGCTCCGAAAATCGCCAGTTTTTGCATGCCGGCTGTCACGTTCGTGCCCAGTATAGCGCGCTACAATTGATGTCCATGCCGATGGAATCGGGCGCCCGCCTGGGCCAATACGAGATCGCCGCCAAGCTGGGCGAAGGCGCCATGGGCGAGGTCTACCGCGCCCACGATACCCGCCTCGGCCGCGATGTCGCCATCAAGGTTCTGCCGGCGGAGTTCGCCCAAAGCCCCGACCGGCGGCGCCGCTTCGAGCAGGAATGGCGCTCCGCCGCCGCCCTGGCTCATGCCAACATCGTGGGGTTGTACGATGCCGGCGAGCAGGCCGGCGTCTCCTACATCGTGTCCGAACTGGTGGAGGGCGAGCTGCTGCGCGACCTCATCCGCCAAGGTCCGGTCCCGGTTCGCAAGACGCTCGACCTGGCCGCGCAGGTCGCCGACGGCCTTTCCGCCGCGCATTCCGCGGGCGTCGTCCATCGCG
>JBAVIH010000291.1:0-4316 GCA_049686695.1 Bryobacteraceae bacterium
ATCCTGTTGTCGGGGCTGAAACCGGATGAAGACATCAAGATCGAATTCACCGGCATGCGCCCCGGCGAGAAACTCTACGAGGAGCTGAGCACGCTGCTCGAAGACACAGCGCCCACCGCCCATGAGAAGATCCGCATTTTCACAGGCAACGGCATGCCCGATGGCAGCATACAGACCTGGCTCGGCTCCCTCGGCGAGATCTGCGAAACGCGCGATGTCGGCAGCCTGGTGGTTGCGCTGAAAGAGATCGTGCTCGACTACAGCCCGAGCACGCATCTGTTGAAGCGTGCGCTAGAGCCTCGGGGCCGGTACGCCGCCTCAGCGGCTGCGAATTGAGCCGCCGCGGCATGCTCCGACAGCAGAGCAAGCAAACCCTGCTCCTGGTCCTCTGGGCGTCGCTGATATGCTGCGTGGTCGTCGGCTCGCTCGTGCCCGCCAAGTCTTCCGTAATTGTGGCCATCGGCCGTCTGCACATCAGCCTCAAGGTGCTGCATTTCTTCGCATACGGTTCGTTAGCTTTGATACCGCTGGTGGCCATACGGCGTAGATCGGCTGCCGTGCTGGCTGCCCTCGCGATGATATTGCTCGGCGTCGTTTTGGAGTTTGGGCAGAAGCTGTCGCCGGGCCGGTCGTGCGAAATCCGCGACATGTTCCTCAACGGAGCCGGGGTGGTTACCGGCATCGCAATCGGATTCTTGAGCCGACGCGTCATCCCGTTGGCGAGCAGGACTTGACTCGACAGCTCACGGCGCGACACTGAAATGCCAGACCTGGTGTCCACTCTCGATTCCCAGATCGGCCAAGGCGCATGACCCGTAACCGATGACGACGCAGCAGAGCACAACCCAGGCGGCCAAGACTGGCTCTGGCGTCAGTTGCGGCACCTTTCTGGGCCTTCCCATCCGCGCCTGCATCGCAATTCCGTAGTCACGCCCCTGACCGACGGCCGCGCGCAATTCCCTCCTGCGCGGCCTCTGTTCCCCCGACAACCTACATCTGCCATGTGACTCCAGGCCGGAGGTGTCTCGCTCAACCCACCTTCACGGGAATGAACAACACCGGATTCTTCTTCGCCATGTCCACAACATGCGCGTAGCGCGCAGTCATGCGCGGATTTGCATGGCCAAGTAACTCCTGAACTGCCCGCAGGTCGCCGGTGTGGAGGTAGCCCAAAGTGGCGGCCGTGTGCCTCAGTGCATGGTTCGAAATGCCGGCCCGCTTCAATCCCGCCAAGCGCAGATAGCGGACCGTGATCGCGCGAATCCGGGTGCGCGTCAGGCGATGACACTCGCCGCTGGTAGTGCTGCACAGCGGCGTGCCGTCCTTATCTCGGGCCACCTCGCCGCGCAGTACGAGATACTCCTTCATTCGGGTGCCTGTATCCGGCCGCAGGTAGACCAGTCGGTCGCGGGTCTTGCCGCGCACGATGAGCGCGAAGTTTTCGCCCCTATCCGTGAGGTCCTCGAGATTGGCGCGCTGCACTTCGATGGTGCGCAGACCGTGCAAAGCCATCATGTCGATCATGAACAGATCGCGCAACCCGCGGACCTTCTCCGGACCGGTGGCTCGCTCGGGATCGGGAAGCACCGATAAGAACTTAGCCAATTCCGAATCGGAGAGGTACTTGAAATCTTCCATGGCCTGTCGGATACGCGGAGGCTTCACCCCGGCCGCGGGGTTGTCCGGTCGCAAACCGGCATTGCGCGCCGCCTCATAGAACCGCCCCATGACCACCAACTTCCATCGAATCGTACCCGGACTATACCCCGCCTCGATCAGAGCCTGGCGGTACCGCTTGACGTGTGTGACGGTGACGGTCGCTGGGTCGAATCCCTGATCGCGGCACCAGGCGACCCACAACCCCACCGAGCTGCGGTAGTTGCGGATGGTATCCTCGGAGGCGTCGCCGTTGGCCAAGTCGATGCGCAGGAAATCGGCAAAGGCAGCGTCCAGCGCGGAGGGTGTCTGTGGCAGCCGAGTCGTGACAATGGAAGTCATGGGGAGATCATCTTTTCACGGGAATGAACAGTGCCGGGTTGCGCTTGGCCATGTCCACCACTTGGGCGTAGCGGGAAGTCATGCGCGGGTCGGCATGGCCGAGCAGTTCCTGGACGGCGCGCAAGTCGCCGGTATGCAGATAGCCCAGAGTGGCGGCGGTGTGGCGCAAGGCGTGGTTGGAGATGCCGGGACGCTTCAGGTCCGCCAATCGGAGATAGCGATCCGTGTGCAGGCGAATGCAACGACGGCTCATCCGTCGGCCGCCTCTGCCTACGGACGGGAACAAGGGCGTTCCGGCCTCGTCCGGTGCGATCTTGCCGCGGAGGGCGAGGTACTCCTTCAGTCGTTTGGCGGTGTCCGGGCGCAGGTAGGCGATGCGGTCACGGGTTTTGCCGCGAACCAGCAGGGTCCAATTCCCGTCCTTCTCGGTCAGATCCTCAAGGTTGGAGCGATGCACCTCGATGGTGCGGAGCGCCTGTAGCGCCATCATGGCGACCATGAGGAGGTTGCGCAATCGACGGACCTTCTCGCGGCCTGCAGCCCGATCCGGATCTGGAATTGCCGCCAACAACCGGCCGAGTTGGTCGTCGGTGAAGTACTTGAACTCCTCGGTAGCCTGCCGAACGCGCGGAGGACGAACGCCGGCAGCCGGATTGTCGGTGCGCAGCCCGGCATTCCGGGCGGCCTCATAGAAACGCCTCACGATCGTCAGTCGCAAGCGAATCGTGACGGGTTTATAGCCGGCCTCCAACAAAGCCTGACGGAAACGCTTGATGTGGATCGGCGTCGCGGAACCCGGATCGCAGTTCTCGGAGGCGCACCAGGCCACCCACTGCGCCACGCCGGTGCGGTAGCTGCCGATGGTCTCTGCCGAGGCATCGCCGTTGGCCACGTCGAGGCGCAGGAAGTCGGCGAAAGCCGCATCCATTTGCGAGCGCGTCCGCGCAGGCGGGTCCGTGGCCAGCGGAGTCATTTCCGGAATCCGAGTTGCGGGAACCTCCGTCATGTCGACCCTATGAACCCTCTTCGGCGGCGAAGTATCAAGTTCTACGCGCCGCCGTTCACGTTCACCGGGATGAACAGCGCGGGATTGCGTTTGGCCATGTCCACCACATGGGCGTAGCGCGAGGTCATACGCGGATCGGCATGCCCGAGGAATTCCTGCACCGCGCGCAGATCGCCGGTGTGCAGGTAGCCGAGGGTGGCCGCTGTGTGGCGAAGCGCGTGGTTCGAGATGCCGGGCCGCTTCAGGCCGGCGGCGCACAGATACTTGTCGGTGTGCACGCGGATCGTGCGGCGGCTCAGACGGGTATCGCCCGCATGATAGGCAAAGGTCGTGAACAGAGGCGTGCCCAACTTGTCGCGCGGCGCCTGGCTGCGGAGCGCCACGTACTCTCTCATCGTCCGGGCTGTGTCCGGCCGCAGGTACACGAGCCGGTCGCGGCTTTTGCCGCGCACCAACAGGGTCAGGTTCTCACCTTTCTCCAGCAGATCCTCGAGGTTGGCACGGTGGACTTCGACGGTTCGCAACGCCTGCAGCGCCATCATGCTGACCATCAGCAGATTGCGCAGCCTGCGGACCTTCTCGTGGCCGCTGGCCTGCTCGGGATCGGGGATCGCCGCAAACAGCTTGGCCAATTCCTCATCGCACAGGTATTTGAAATCCTCGGTGGCCTGGCGCACACGTGGGGCCTTCACGCCGGCGGCGGGATTGTCGGGGCGCAACCCGGCGTTGCGGGCGGCCTCGTAGAAGCGCCGCATGATGGACAGCTTCCAGCGGATGGTGATGGGGTTGTAGCCGGCCTCGACCAGTGCCTGCCGGTAGCGCTTGACGTGCGTCACTGTCACGGTCGCCGGATCGAAGCCCTGCTGGAGGCACCACGCGACCCACACCTCGACCTCGCTGCGGTAGTTGCGGATGGTGTCGTCGGAGGCATCACCACTGGCCACGTCGACGCGCAGGAAGTCGGCGAACGCAACATCAAGGTCGGAGGCCGGCCGCGGGGGCCGGTATGTCACGAGAGAAGTCATTGTGGAATCCTCTTTGGGGAAACTCGTTGGATGAGCACGACGATGCTGGTGATAAGCGCCATAAATCGATGGCGGCCGGGTTGCGCCGCCCTCGATTTCGGTTGCGGCCGATTCACGCGGGCTTCGTGGCAGGGGCCGGCTTCAGGTGTCAACGTGACGCTCGACACGCAGACGGCAGCAGCGGTGAAAGCCGTAATTACGGACTTCGAGTCCGAGCTTCAAGCTGCGTCGATGGTTCGGCAGACACCGGATGTGACCGCCGCGGCAGCGCGGCCATTTTCGGTTGT
>JBAVIH010000292.1:0-5183 GCA_049686695.1 Bryobacteraceae bacterium
GCTTCGAGCTGGCCGGCGTAGCCCGCGCCGCGCCGGCGGACGGCCGCGACCGATATCACGCCTGGGTGGATTTGGGATTCGCCGGCGAAATGCGCTATCTCACCGGCCATCGCGCCGCGATGCGGGACGATCCGCGCGCGCTGCTGCCTTCGGCACGTTCGGTGATTTGCGTCGGCAAGCTCTACAACGCCCCGCAACCCGATTCCACCCGATTCGGCGCGGCCGAACTGGCCTGGATTTCGCGCTATGCCTGGGGCGAGGATTATCACCGCGAGCTGCGGAAGGGTTTGCGGCGCCTGGAAGCGAGGCTCCGCGAACTCTCCGGCGCGCCCTTCGATTCGAGAATCTGCGTGGACACCGCGCCGCTGGCCGAGCGCACCTATGCGCGCCTCGCCGGGCTGGGCTGGATCGGCAGGAACACCTGCCTCATCAACCAGCCGCGCGGATCGTGGTTCTTCCTGGGCGAGTTGCTGGTTTCGCTCGAGATCGAAGCGGACGCTCCTCCGCCCGATCGCTGCGGCACGTGCCGCCGCTGCATCGATGCCTGTCCCACCCGAGCCATCGTGCCCTTTGGCAGCGGCCACGCGGTCGATTCGCGGTTGTGCATCTCGTATTTGACGATCGAACTGCGCGGTGCGATTGCCGAAGACCGGCGCTCCGGCAACGGCGGCCACGTCTTCGGTTGCGACATCTGCCAGGACGTGTGCCCGTGGAACGCCCGAGCCCCCGTCACCGGCGACGCGGCGTTCCATCCGCGCCAGGTCGCGCCACCGCTCGATCGGCTGGCCGCTTTGAGCGAAGCGGAATTCCGCGAGCTGTTCGGCGGCACGCCCGTCTGGCGCGCCCGTTACGCCGGTTTCCTGCGCAACGTGGCCGTGGCGATGGGCAACCGCGGCCTGCCGCAATTCCGCCCAGCACTTGAAAAGCTGGCCGCCTCGGAAGACCCGATGGTCGCCGAGCACGCGCGCTGGGCGCTGGGAAAACTGGCCGGCGGGCAGCCGTCATCAGCTACGGACGGATTAACGAAGCCTGTCGAGGCCGCGTGATCGCGCGCGCCGGCGTTTGGAGGCAATTGCCGCTTGCGCTACGCACTGAAATGGATGCAAGAAAAAGGAAAGGCCACCAAGGTCCCGGCAGCCTTCTTCTCACGCCAGGTCTGCTCCGAGACGCCCCAATTTCGATTTCTGGCTGATGCAGCTCAGTTAGTATATCAGACTCGCCGGACCGAAATCTTTTTTCAATCGCATTTTTCAATCGCATTTCAATTATCGCGCCCGCGGACCGCCGGGACCAGACGGCGGCTAAGGATTCCGATTGCGATTCCGGTAACGACCCCGGCTCCGCTGATGAACATGTCGCGGATTTCGCACGAACGATCCGGCGACAGCTTCTGCCCAAACTCCAAAGCCACTCCCAGCAAGATCATGGCAAGGGCAGCCGGCACGGCAGCCGATCTACGCCGTATGGCTGCCAGCGCCATCAAAGGTAACGACGCGTATGCGAAAAAATGCAGAACCTTGAGGCTGATGTGCAAACGGCCAATGGCCACTATCACGGAAGATCTGGCGGGCAACAAGGAGCCGACGACCACGCAACAGATCAGCACAGCCCAGACGGCCAGAATTGCTATGCGCTTGTTCGGCTCTCGAAGCGTGCTGTCATCCACGGGCGGTTACTTTTCTTGGGTGGGGGAACTCGCGGCGCAGGCCGTTGCTCGCTTCCGCGCCATGGAACTCATCACGATTCCAAACCGCTGCCACCACTTCCGGGGATTTGTCTAGCATCGGGCCAGCTTCAGTCCGGACCACAAGAGTATCGGAGTGTCGGAGGGGCCGCAGGCCAAAGAAAAAGTAGATCAGAGGGCCTCACCCTGGCGGCAGGGACGCAGGCGGAGGCGTTTGCGTCAGATACAGAACAGACGGATGCGGGCCCCGAGCGGCCGGATAAGGTCAAATGAGGTCCACGGCGGCCCAGGGAAAGATAAGGTCCAAAATAAGGTCCAAAACAAAAACAGCCACCGGAAATCCGATGGCTGTTTTTGTCTAACTACTTTAGAATCTTGGTGCGGAGAGGGGGACTTGAACCCCCACGAGATTGCTCCCGCTAGCACCTCAAGCTAGTGCGTCTGCCAATTCCGCCACCTCCGCGTTGCGTGGCTACTTCTTGTCCGGCGCCGGCTGAGCCGGGATCTGCAATGGGATCGGCTTCCCGGCGTTCTGTTTGGTCGGCGTCGGGAGCGGGATATGAATCGTCTGCCCCTGCGGCTCCGCCGGAGCCTGCCCCGGATAATGTCCCGGAGGCGGGAGAACCGGCGCCGGCTTGGCCGGAGCGCTCTTGCTGGAACCGCCCTGCAAAACCGTGGTTCCCAGACCCGCGTTCTTTGTCGCCAGGATCGAGAGCCCAAGCGAAGTGAGCATGAACAGAACCGCCGAGATTGTCGTCGCCTTCGACAACAGCGTGGCCGAACCGCGCGGACCGAACGCCGTTTGCGAGCCCATACCGCCGAAGGCCCCGGCCAGGTCCGCCGCTTTCCCGCTCTGCAACAGCACCACGATGATCAGGAAGATGCAGACCAGGATGTGAATCAGAAGAACAAGGATATACATGTCGATCTTCCAGTATAAGAGACCGCATTGCGGCTGGTCAAACCGGATGTGCGGGCGAACCCGGGTCCGCCTGGAGCTCAAATCGCCTGGCGGCGTGCGCGGGGAACTCGCTGCGCCTGCGTTTAAAGGCGTACATGGCGTGGTCGGCTTCATCCAGGGCTTGCCGCAGGGGCCGGTTGCGCGCGTCGGCTACGCCCCAACTGAAGGAAATCGGCAGGCCGCCGAATCCGCGCACCTTGAAATCGTTCAGCCGCTGCTCGAGCTCGGTCATCCGCTTGGCCGCCCCTTCGGTGCTCTGGTTCAGGAAAAGGATGACAAACTCGTCGCCCCCCCAACGATAAGCTTCGTCGTCGTGGCGGATGCTCCGCTGCAGCAGGTTGCCCACGTTGCGCAGGATCTCGTCGCCCACCAGGTGCCCGTAGCGGTCGTTGACCTCCTTGAAATTATCCATGTCGCACACCACCACCACGCAGTCCAGCGCCTCCGGCTGTTCCACGCGCCGCGCCAGCGCCGCCTGGTTGAGCAGCCCCGTGAGGCTGTCCAGGTCTGTGCGGTTCGTGTTTTCGCGCCGCAGGGTTTCCACTTCGGCGAGCACGCCCCGCAGCCGGTCCATTTGCGTCTCGCTCCACATCGCCATGGCCGAAAAGGCCATCACGCAGTGCAGCGCGAAATCGTAGTAGCTCTCGTGATGCAGGTAACGAGCCCAGTCCGGCGCATTGCCCCGGTTGTACATCCACAGGAAAACGAAGGCGTGCTCGAAAAAGGCCGCCGAAAGGACCACCAGCGAGAACCGGAAGATCCGGAACCCGAGCCCGTCGCGACGCCGGAGCCGCAGGAAATTGTACAGGTAGATAAAGCCCATCAGGAGGGCGTGCGCAGAATGGTAGGCTTCCATCCGGGAGACCAGGGCCACCGCGTATACCAGAATCACGAACACCGGCAGCAGGGGGATCAGGCGCAGCATCACCCGCCATTCCTGCAGGCCGGAGCCGAATCCGGCCCGCGCCGCGGCAATCAGCACGATCGCGAAAGCGAAATCGAAAGTCGCGTAGGGCGCCAGCCAACCCGTCCCGCCGCCGCTCAGCAACTGGAAGCCAAATACCGTGGCAACCCCGCGCAGCCCCCAAGCCAACGACCACAGCCCGAAGTAGACCGCCCGCGACTGGCGCCACAGGAACAGGAAGACGACGCAGAACAGCAGCGCGCCGATCTCCTCGATGAAAAACGCCGTTAGATCCGGTATGGGATTGGAGGGATCCATTCGCTCAATCTCCGCCGATAGCGTGGCGGCGCGCCCCGCGCGCTCTACCGGTGGCCTCGTCCACGTCCACGATTACCGCGTGCAACTCAGCGCCATGGCGCGCCGCTTCCAGGCGCACCGGCATCCCGGTCAGAAAACGCTGGATGGCAAGCCCCGGTTCCACCCCGATCACCGATTCGTACGGCCCCGTCATGCCGCAATCGGTCTGGTACGCGGTGCCGCCCGGCAGGATGCGCGTATCGGCCGTCGGAATGTGGGTGTGGGTGCCGATCACCGCTGAGATCTTGCCGTCCAGATACCAGCCCATGGCCATTTTCTCGCTGGTCACTTCCGCGTGGAAATCCAGGAAGCGCACGCGAATCGCCGGATCCAGGGATGCCAGCATCTGGCTGGCTTTGCGAAATGGGCAATCCGTCGCCGGCATGTGCGTGCGCCCTTGCAGATTCAATACGGCGCACTCAACGCCATTGCGCGCCCGTAAGGTTACCATACCGCATCCCGGCCCTTCCGGGTAGTTACCCGGACGTAACAGCCGCGGCTGGCGCGGCAAATAGTCCAGAATCTCCCGTTTATCCCAAATGTGATTGCCGCTGGTGAGCACGTCCAGCCCCATGCCGAGAAGTTCCTCGGAAACCGCCGGCGTGACGCCGAATCCGCCCGCCGCGTTTTCCGCGTTGGCAATCGCCAGATCGATGGCATTGGTCCGGATGATGTCTTCGAGATGATCCGCGACGATCCGCCTCCCCGGTGAGGCAAAAACATCCCCGATGAAAAGGATATTCATTCCCTGATTTTCCACCTTAGCACGCCGCTGCTGCGGGAACTGCGGCTTGCTGGCCCCGGGCCGCAGCTGCCGCTATTGCACCCGGGGGCGGTCCTGCTCGTTCAGCACCAGACCGTCGAAAATCGCCAGCACCTGCTTGCGGTAGCTGTAGACCCGGCGCAGACTTTCCCGGAACGGGATCTCGAAGTCCTTGGCCCGCATCCACTTGTCGATCATCGAGCGGGGCACGTCGATATCCTGGCGCAGGGTTTCCACGTCGTGCCCGCGGAGGAACAGGCCGTAGAAAAAGGCGGCCTCGCGTTGCGGGGCTAATGGATCGAAGTCGTCTCTCGCCGTCATAAACCACTCAGCGAAAATGTAAGTATACTTGGGGTCCGCTCCGCACGGCAAGTACTCCGCTTCACACTCAGCGGTTTCGGAAATGGCGCGAAACAGGACTTTGCGCATTGGAGTGGATTTGAGCCGTGGGAGAGGCGGCGATCCTGCAGGCCGTTGAGCGACGGGGAGCCTCGATGGGGTATCACTCCATGGA
>JBAVIH010000293.1:0-11141 GCA_049686695.1 Bryobacteraceae bacterium
GCCAGGCGTCCGACACACTCGGCGCGCCGCGCGGCCAGTTCGGCGTTCTTCTTCCGCACGTGAAGGCGGAAGCTGCCCAGCGCGGCCAGGTCGCGCCCGCACACGGGACTCCAATCGCGCACCAGGATCTCCGCCCGGATGCCGACCGTCTCCAGTTCCGCGATTGCCTGATCGACCGCCGCCACGGCGGCCGCCAACTGCTGGACCTGGAGCTCCGCCAGCTCGAGCGCGCTGCGCCGCCACTGGAGCACTTTTTCGAGGGGAAAGCGAAATGCATTCATGGCAGAAAAAGCCGCTTGGGCCACGAACGAATACGAGCTAACGTAAATTCCATTCACGTTCATGCGTGTTCATTCGTGGCTACCACCCGATCACCGGCCTGCTGGGATTTCGCTGGTTTCGAGACGACCATGCGCTCGCCGGCTTCCAGTCCTCGGGCCAATCCTTCCATTCGCGAGAGGGTATCGGCCAGCGGCGCGCTGACTCCATGGTCCTGCCGCAGAAACTCGATCAATTCGGGCCGCAGGCGTATGCTGGCGTCGAGTTGCGGGTTGGAACCGGCCACGTAGGCGCCGAGCTGAATCAGGTCCTCCGCGTCACGATACGCGGCTAGCGCCCTGCGCATCTTCCCCGCCGAGGCCAGTTGGGCCGGCGTGGAGAGCGCCGGCGAGAGCCGGCTGACCGAGCGCAAAATATCGATCGCCGGGTAGTGCCCCTGGCCGGCCAATTGGCGCGACAGAATGAAGTGGCCATCCAGGATGCCGCGGGCCGCATCGCAAATCGGCTCGTTGAAATCGTCGCCTTCCACCAGCACTGTGAAGAAACCGGTGATGGAGCCGCGGAGAAAATTCCCCGCCCTTTCCAGCACCTTGGGCAGCAGGTTGAAAACCGAAGGCGTGTATCCTTTCTGGCTGGGCGGTTCGCCGGCCGCCAAACCGATTTCCCGCTGCGCCATGGCCAGCCGCGTGATCGAATCCACTACCAGCAGGACATCGGCCCCCTGGTCGCGAAAGTACTCGGCCACGGCCAGCGCGACAAAGCAGGCGCGCACGCGCAGCGGCGCCGGCCGTTCCGAAGTGGCGCACACGACGACGGACTTTTGGCGTCCTTTCGGCCCCAACTCATGTTCGAGAAACGCGCGCACCTCGCGGTTGCGCTCGCCGATCAAGCCGATCACGGTCACGTCGGCCGAATTGTCGCGCGCCATGGCGCCGAGCAGGGTGCTTTTCCCCACGCCGCTGCCGCCGAAGATGCCGATGCGCTGGCCCTTGCCGCACGGCAGGAGCCCGTCGATGGCGCGCACGCCCGTCACCAGCGGCTGGGTGATGTGCTCGCGCTCCAGTGGGTTGCCGGGCGCGCCGTAGAGGGTGTATTGCGCCTGCTCGGCGATGGGAGGGCCGTCATCTATCGGAAGCCCGAAACCGTCGATGACCCGCCCCAGCAGTCCCGGCGAGACCGGAATCCGCGCCTCATGGCTGCGCGCCGCCACCAGGTCGCCCAACTGGAGCCCATCGATCTCCTCGAGCGGCATGGAAAGCACGCGCCCGTTGCGGAAGCCGATCACCTGGGCGCGAATCCGCCGCCCGCCGGCGGTTTCCAGTTCGCAGAAATCGCCCACCGCCACGTTCGGCCCGTGCGACTCGACCAGCAGCCCCACCAGTTCCGTCACTCTTCCCGTCCATCGCATCGGGGAAACGCGGTCGAGCTCCGCGAAATACGGCGCCAGAGAGATGGAATCCGTCAAGCGCGCCTCCGCAGGCAATCCGCCAGCCCGCGCTCGATTTCGCGAAGCTGCGCATCCACCGATGCGTCCAGATTGCCGCGCTCGCTCTCGAAGATCACGGTGCCGGGCTCCCGCGACGCATCCGCGATCACTTCCACCGGCTGGCCCGTCCCGCTCTTGCGCAACAAATCGCCTACCAGCGCGGCGTGGGACGGATGTACCTTCACACGGCAAACCTCCTGCCCCTGAAGCTTTTCGAGCGCCGCCAGCACCAGCCCGCGGATGGCATCCGGATCCACCGCCATCTCGCGGCGCAGGACGCGGCGCGCAATTTCGAGCGCCAGCCGCAGCATGTCCGCCTCGGCCTCGCGCCGCATCTCGCCGCGTAAACCAGCCATCTCGCGGATGGAGCGGGCCAGACGCTCAAGCACCGGCTCCAACTCCGCAGCGGCGCGCTTCTTCCCGGCCGCCTCGCCCTCGCGGAGCCCGGCTGCATGCGCCTCCCGCGCCCGCTGTTCGGCCTGGCGCTCCAGGCGCGCCGCCACCTCGTCCAGGTCCGGCGCTCTGCCCGCGGGCCCGCGCCCCGCGTCGGCCGCCGACAGGGGCACCTGCTTCCAGGCGAAGCGAGCGGCACTGGCGGCCTCGTCCGGCGGCAGCACTTTAGACGACATACTGCTCCCCGACCGTGCCCTTGAGGCTGATCAGTCCTTCCGATTCGAGCTGACGCACGACTGCGATGATCGACTGCTGGGCCGTCTCCACCTCCTTGATCTTGACCGGGCCCAGCGCTTCCATGTCTTCCTTCAGCATCTCGGCGCCGCGTTGCGACATGCATCCCAGCATCTGCGTCCGCAGTTGTTCGCTGGTGCCCTTGAGCGCCACGGTTAGCACTTTGCGGTCCACCTTGGCCAGCACTTCCTTGAGCCCCATCGGATCGATCAACAGCAAGTCCTCGAACACGAACATCAGATGGCGGATGGTCTGCGCCAGGTTGGCGTCCCCCTGTTCGATGTGATCGATGATCTCCCGGCTCGAGGTCGAGTCGAGGCGGTTCAGCACTTCGGCCACCGCGCGCACGCCGCCGTAGGACTCGCGGCTGAATTCGCCCAGGGCCTGCAGCTTCTGGCCGATCACGTTGGCGATTTTGAGGATGATTTCCGGCGAGATCTGGTCCAGGCTCGCCATGCGTTGGGCCACGTCGGAGCGCAGACCGGCCGGCAGCGACGTCAACAGCGCCGCGGCCTGGGAGGCGTTGAGGTGCGACAGAACCAGCGCGATGGTCTGGGGATGTTCGTTGTGGATGAATTTCGCGAGTTGCTGCGGGTCGGCTTTTTGCAGCGCATCGAAGGAAGCGGCGTCCGCGCCCATGGCTTTGGTCAGGCGGTCGAGCATCCGCTTGGCGGTGTCCGGGCTGAACGCCCGCATCAGCAGTTTGCGGGCGAACTCGATGCCGCCGCGCGCCACGTAGTCGCCCGCCACCGCCATGTGGTGGAAATCGTTGAGGACGCTTTCGGCCTGTTCGCTGGAGATGGAGGTGACACGAGCCACCTCGCGGCTGACCTTCTGGACATCATCCTCCGAAAGCTGCTGCAACAGCTCCGATGCCGTCTGTTCGCCCAGTACAATCAATAGCATGGCTGCCCTGCGCAGCGGCGCCAGCGTCTCGGTATCCGGTTTGGCATTGACGATCATCGGCTATCCACAAGCCCCCGGCGTCACATATCCTCCTCGCGGATCCACGTCCGCAGGACCTGCGCCGGCGTCTCCGGGTCCTGCTTGATCTTTTCTCGCAAGTGCTTGGCCAACACTTCGGCGGTCTTGGTGATGACCGGCTTCAGGTTCAAAGCGTTCAGCGCCTGCGCTTCCATCTTCTGCTGCATGGCGTCGCGCTCGGCCAGCCTGGATTCGATCTGTTGCTCCACGTTGGAGCCGGGGGCCGCGATGCCGGGCGCCGCCGGCTCGCCGCCCTCCGTCCCGCCGGGCAGCGCCTGCCGCAGATCCACTTTTCCGCGCGGCGCGCGATTCTTTCCCCGCAGCAGCAATGCGGCCAGGAAGCCGAGGAGCACCAGGCCCAGCGCCGCTCCCGCCGCAATCGACAAGGTCTTGGGGTCGAGGGGCAGGCCGAGCGGCCCGGCCGGTTTGGCTGGCGGCGCCGGGGCCTGCGGCTGCGGAGGCTCCAAGGTCAGCGTAGATTCGAACGGCAGCGATTCGATGGTAATCTGGTCGCCCCGCTCGGCGTTGAACCCGGTGACTCCCGTCACCAGGTCGCGGACCACCTTCAGCTTGTCCGCGCTCGGAGGCACCAGGATGCGCTGGTAGCCGTTCTTGTCCCTTTGCCAGCTCAGTTCATGGTCGACCAGAACCGCCAACGACATCTTGCGCACGGTTCCCGCCGGAAGACGGGTTTTTTTCACCGTGCGGCTGGCCTGATAGGTGATGTTTTCCGTCACGCGCGTGTTGCGTCCGGCGCCGCTGGCCGGGCGTGGGGTGGGCCTGGGCAAAGTGGAAGGAGTTCCCGGCATGCCGGCCGCGGCCGCCGAGCCGGAGTTGTCTTCGCTGCGTTGCGAAGTCAGCATCACCGAGCGTGCCGGGTCGTACAGTTCCTCGCTCTGTTCGCCGGCGGTGAAATCGCACTCGACGGAGACTCCCGCGCGGTACTTCCCGGCGCCTAGCAGGGGCTCCAGCGTGGATGCGATCTTGGCGAGCAGGTCCGCCTCCACCTTGTGCCGGTATTCGAGCGCCGCCTCCGAGGACTCGGGACCCTCCAGCCCGCCCGCCGCCTTGGGCCGGCCCAACAGGTTGCCGTTCATGTCCAGAACCGACACCGCGTCCGGCGCCAGCCCCTCCACCGCGCTGGCTACCAGGTGGTTGATGGCTTGCACGTTCTCCGTCGCCAGATGCGCGCCGGGCCGGATCTTGACGAGCACGCTGGCCTTGGCCGGCTCCTGCGAGTCCAGAAACACCGATTCTTTGGGAAAGGTGATGTGGACGCGGGCTTGTTCGACTTCCGCCAAGCAAATCACCGAGCGTTCGAGCTCTCCTTCGAGGGCACGCCGGTAGTTGACGTGTTCGGTGAACTCGGTGGCCCCCAGGTTCGCCTTGTCGAACAACTCGAAGCCGATGCGGCCCGATCTCGGCAGACCCGCGGTCGCCATGGCCAGGCGCAATTCCGCCAGCCGGCTCGAGGGGACCATCACCACCCCGCCCGACTCCGGCAGGCGGTACTCCACGCCACTCTCCTTCAGCTTTTGCACGATCGCGCCGGCGTCCTCCGGGGCAAGGCCGGTGTACAGCGGCTTGAAGTCCGCCTCCTTCTGCCAATGCACCAGGGCGTACAGGCCGGCCGCGACCGCCATCACGATCAGGCCGATGGTGACGCGCTGGCGCAAGGTGAGGTTGGCAAAAACGCTCTTCATGCGGATTACTCCGGCGCACTGCCGGTATGTTTCTCAGATCGGTGGTATGGGCCCAAAACCTGAGGCCGAACCAGCAGGAAAAAACGGAAAGAAAATGGGGCTGCCGTGGAGCGGGCAGACGCACTGAAAAGGGTCGCCAACAGTCGCGCAAGCCCGCACGGTCCAGAGGGACCGCCCCAAGAGCCGGACCCGAAGTGCGCCTGAACGGAATGCCAATTCCGGTGCGTCAAATCGAGGCCTCCCTCCTGCGACCAGCCGTGCGCATGCGGGGCTAGAGTTGCATGCGCATGATTTCCTGATAAGCGCTGACCACCTTATTGCGCGCCTGGAGGAACAAGTCGAAGGCCATCTCAGCCCGGGTGGCAGCCAGCGCGGCAGTGTGCAGATCCTCGCCCTCGCCGGTGAGGAAGCGATCGACCGATGCCTGTGCCTGCTGGCCGGCGCCCTCCACCGAGCGGATGGCGCTCGAAAACACCTGGCCGAAATCGCCACCGGCGGAGCCGCCCGCCACCCGCAGCGGTTCGACCAGCGCCGGAGCCGAGATTGGAAGAATGGGAGACGCCATGGTTCAGCCTCACTTCAACAGGTCGATGGAGCGCTGGATCATGTCCTTGACCGCGCCGATGGCCGCCACGTTGGCTTCGTAGCTGCGCGCTGCGCCCATTAGATCCACCATATCTTCGGCCGGGTTCACCCGCGGAAAGGCCACGTATCCATTGGCATCGGCGTCGGGGTGGCCCGGCAGGTAGCGCCTCTCGGGGTCCCGCGTATCGGTCAACACGGAGGCCACGGTCACCCCGTTGGCTTCCTCCATTTCCTGGCCGAAAACCGAGGAAAAGGGCGAGCCGACGGGCGTGCTTTCGAACACCGCATCCTTCCGCCGGTAAGGCCCTCCCTCGGGAGTGCGGGTGGTTTCGGCGTTGGCCAGATTCTCCACCAGCAACTCGGCGCGCGCCCGCTGCGCCGCCATGCCGGATGCGCCCACCGATAGCGCTGCGAACAGGCTCATGAGGTCTGTCCCTCTTTGATCGCCGAGCGCAAAATCTGGATCTGGGAATGCAGCAGGGTGGAAGCCGCCTGAAAACGCAGCGCGTTCTCCGCCAGCAGGCGCGATTCGCGGTCGATGCTGACGTTATTGCCATCGTTCTTATTGGCCAGGCCAGCTACGGCGACCGGTTGCGGCGCGCCCAGCGCATTTTGGAATTCGGATTGAAAGTCGATGTCCTGGGTCTGGTAGCCGGGCGTATCCGCGTTGGCGATGTTGGAAGCCACCAGCTTCTGCCGGGCGCTCAGCAGATCCATGTAACGTTCCAACTCACCGGCCATCGGACCCAGCGTCACGCCCGGTAGTGAGGCATGTAAGTGGCCAGATAACAAGTCTCTTGACGCCAGTGGAAGGTGCGTTTGAGAGGCGGCACTTTCTTGCCGCGCGGCAAAATCGTGGCGCCAGATTGGGCCACGAATGAACGCGCATGGACATAAATAAACCTAAAAACGGAAGTTGGGACCATTTTGGGAATCATCCGATTTACTTTGAGCCGCCTACGGCGTGGAAATCCGACTTCGCCGAAGTGAGTGGGTGCCGGAACACCTGGAAAACTGAACGACAATCACCTGGGGCGTTTCAGAAATGCGTTTTACGTCCGCGGCATTGACGACGACGAGCGCCAGGTCGAGTTCGAAAAAGACAACGGAGACCAGGTCTACATTCCGATTCGACGGATTCTTAAAAGCCTGCCCGGCGTATCAAGTGCGAGGAAGCCAACGCTGGTGCTACAAGGCCGCGTTCAATGGATCCCTGAGATCCAACGGTGGCGGTTCGTAGAGTAAAATTGGATTCCCTACCGGTACGGGTTTCCGGGTACACCTTACCGGTGCGGCGATCGAATAGGGGCACCGAATGAATACGTACGGACATCAATAAGTGTCTTTTTCAGGAGTTCTTTCTTTTGCTTATCCCTGTTCATGCGTGTTCATTGGTGGCCAAGTTCCTGCGTGTTCGTTCGTGGCTGACGTCTTTCGGCGGCCTGTTATTGCTGAAAGCGGAGGCAGGCGCGGCCCAGGTAGATCTCGTCTCCGGAGCGCAGTTTTTCGCCGCGGCGATTGCCGGCCGGGACATCGATCGAGCGGCCGTCGCGGAAGACGCGGGTGCCGAATTCGCTGCCGTCATCGGCGATGCGGTACTGGCCGCCCGCAAACTGGATGTGCGCGTGTTTGCGCGATACGGTGCCGTTGGCGTCGTCGCCGCCTTCGAGAAAAACCACCTCGTTGCGGCGCACCACGCGCTGCTCGGCATCGGTCAACTCCGCCAGGCGGCCGATGTTGGTGCGCGGTTTGGAGATCGCATAGGTTGCGGCCTCCGCCGTCCCCTTCACCACCACCAGGCTGGCCGGCGCCGGTGAATCGTTCTGGGCGGGTGTCGCGGAACCGTACGCGATTTCGAACGCGCGGTCGCCGGATTCGGCGGTTTTAACTTCCACCGCAAAACCGCGCGGCAACTGGCAGCCGGCGCCTTCGAGAGCCTGCCGCACGTCGTTCTCGAGACGGGCCTCGGCGCCGAAAGCCGCGACATACAGCGCGCGCCGGTCGGGATCGGAGGAAATCAGGGTGACCGTTACCAGCGAGTAAGGGAAAATGCGTTGGCCGCGGCTGGCGGTCTGCACCTTGGTCTCGATTTCCTCGAGGATGGCGCGATGCACCAGCAGCAGCTCGTCGGATTGCGCGGCGCCGAAGACACGCCCGGTCCACTTGCGGAAGCCGCGTTCGATGGTTCTTTCGATTTCGGAGAACAGTCTCATGGCTGAATCAGGCCCAGTTGCACAGCCGCTTCGGCAATTTGCGCGGCGGCGGGCGCGGCGGCACTGCCGCCATACACTCCATTTTCCACCAGGATGGAGAAGGCGATTTTGCGCGGGCCGACGCCATAAGGAGCGAAGCCGATAAACCAGGCGTGGGAAGGCGCGCCGGCCAACTCGGCGGTACCGGTCTTGCCAGCGATGGGAACGGACGCCTCGGCGCGGCGTCCGGTGCCGGAGGTCACCACCTCCCGCATGAACTTGCCCAGCGTGGCGGCGGCATCGGCGGCGAGGACAGTCTGCGGCGGCGCCGTGCGCGGGTTGGTTTCGTCGGTGATCCAGCGGCCCTGCGGCATGGCGCCGCCGGTGGCCACGGTGGCCGCCACGCGCGCCATCTGGAACGGCGACGCCACTACCTGCCCCTGCCCGTAGGAAGACTGCGGCAGCGACTTGCGCAACTGCGCGGCGGTGGCCGGCGCGGCCACCGAAATGCCAAGCAGACCGGCGGTTTCGAGCAGCGGCTCGGCGCCCACGTCATAGGCGCCCAATTGCGCGAAATAGGCGTTGCAGGAAAGCACGATCCCGCGCTCCATGTTTACCGTGCCGTGCGGCGCCTGGTCCTGAATGTCGTCGCGGATGGGGCGCTTGGAGCCTTTGATGAAGTTGCCCACCCGGCCATCGGTCAGGCGGATGCATTCGTAGGTTTTATCGGCGAGCCGCGGGTCCTTGCGCAAAGCGGCCATGGCGGTGACCACTTTGAAAGTGGATCCGGGCGGGTAGAGCCCGAAGCGCGCGCGGTCGAGAAACGGATTGGCCTGCTCGGCGGCGGGTTCAGCCTGGGGACGATCGGGCGGCAGCGGCAGGCTGACGGCGGCCAGCAGGTCGCCGGAGGATGGATCGAGCACCACGGCGGCGCCTTTTTGCAGGCCGGCACGCTCCAGCGTAGCGCGCAGAATGGCCGCCACGCGCACGCTGAGGCGCGCGTCGATCGACATGTGAATGTCGCGCGGCCGGTCGAGCACGCGACGAACTTCGGGGCTGGCGGGATCGTAACGGTGGCGCGCTAGCGGCACCAGCTCGCGGTAATCGTAGCGGATCACACGCTGGCTCACACCGGTCTTCGGGTTTTTCACTTCCACCAGCGTGGGCCGGTCGTCGTAACCGCGCAGGCGACGGGCGAAATCGCGCTCGACAAACGCGGTGTTGCCGGCGGCCCAGCGGGTGCGGGTGCGCAGATCGCCCAGCAGGTCGAACATCAGGCCGCCGAATGGATAGTGGCGATTCTCGGTGCGGGAACAGGCGCGATCGATATCGATCGAGAGCGCGGCGTATTCGGCGCGATGCTTCTCGAGTTCGCTCCAGTCGCTGGTCGCCAGCGGCAGGCCGTTGCGGTCGTAGATGGCGCCCTTGGGGATCCTGGCGCTCACTTCCTGCAAGCGCGGATTGTATTCGAAGCGGCGGGCGCCGTCGGCCTCCACCACCAGCGTGCCTTCGCCGATCACCGCGGCGGGTTGGACCACTTCGATCCAGGCCGCCTTAGCCACCACCGTTGCGCCAGCCACGGCGATGAGGATGCCCGCCACGGCTACGGCCGGGCGAAATGGCGCGGCTTGATCCTCCGGGCGGCGGCGCGCGGAGATGGATTCGAGAATGCCGATTACCAGAAAATTCGCCAGCATCGCCGTCCGGCCGTAACTCAGGAATGGCGTCACCACGCCGGAGAGCGGCGCCACGCCGAGCGCGCCGGCGGAGATCAACAGAAGTTGCAGCGCGGTGGCCACGCCCAGCCCGGCGGCCAAAAAGAATTCGTAATCCGAAGCCGCGCGCAGGGCGATGCGCAGCGCCCGCCACACGATGAATGCATAAATGGCGAAGACCGCCGCGACGCCGAGGAAACCGCATTCCTCGCCCAGCGCGGAGAGAATCAGATCGGTGTGCGCGGCGGGAACCAGTTGCGGGTCGCCCAATCCGATGCCCATGCCGGAAACTCCGCCGGTGGAGAAGGCCCACAGCGACTGCGCCAGTTGATCGCCGCCGTGAATCAGGTTGTCCCAGGGCGAAAGCCACATCGAAACCCGCTCGCCGACGGTATGCGGCACGCCCAGGTAGAAGCCGGCCACGAAGCCCAGCACCACCAGCGCCAGGCCGACCACCGGCACGAACACGCTCGCGCGCGCGATGCCATAGATCGTCAGAAACAGGCAACAGAAGACCAGCGCCGGGCCCATATCCTTTTGCAGGAAGAAAAACAGCAGCGAAAGCGCCACGCACGCGGCGGCCGGCAGGGTGTATTCGAGCGGCGGAATATCGATATGACGGGTGAGCCCGGCGAGCGAAGCGCGGGTTTCGCGCGCGTGCCGCAGCACGTCCCACGCCCGAGCAAAATAGCCGGCCAGAAAAAACACCAGCAGCACGCGGATGATTTCCACCGGCTGAAAACCGAGCAGGTTGACCTTGGCATCGCTCACGCCCGGACCGGAGCCGAAGACGATCAGCAACGCGGAAAGCGCGAAGCTGGCCAATAGCGGCACGAAGCTCAAGCGGCCGGTGAGGCGCTCGAAATCCAGCAGCGCGGCGGCGGCCATCAGCAGGCAGCCGAGCGCCGCTCCCTGGGCGAAATCGGCGAACAGCAACTGATCGCGCAGCGGATCGCGCAGGCTGATCATCAACACCAGGCCGATGCCGGAGAGCAGCTCGAGCGCCGGCGCCAGCGTTTGATCGCCGCGGAAACCGCGCACGCTCCAGACCACGTGGACCAGCAGAAAGGCGGCGAAGAAAAGCGCGATCCAGATTCTGAACGAGCGCCGGAAATCCTCCGGGCGGCGCACCACCAGCGAGGGCTTGAGCAGGCGCAGTTGTTCGCCGCTCACCAGAGGCACGGATTCGCGGCCGTTGAGCCGGTCGCGAAACGCCTGCGAACCGCGGCCGGCGACTTCGTCGCGGGCGACCCGAATGCGGGCGATGGTGCCGACGTTGGCCAGGCCGCCGGAGATACTGTAGATCTTGCGGGCGACGAATTCGCGCTCGGCCGGGTCGGGATATAGGGTGAGCACGGGCAGCAGATCCTCGCGCTCGGAAAGCGCGTTCAGGTTGACGATCTGCTTGGCGGCCAACGCCTGCTCGGCGTCGGCGAAACCTGCGGTTCTGGCGCGCCAGACGAACCACAAAGCGGCGGCGACGACCAGGCCGGCGGCGAGCATCCAAAGC
>JBAVIH010000294.1:0-2547 GCA_049686695.1 Bryobacteraceae bacterium
AGTCTATCGAGCACTTCCAGCTTGGCGACGCGGCCGCGCTGCGGCCCGCCGATGCCGATCCGGCCGAACGGCTGCGCTGCTCGATTGCCCGCGCGCTGATCGGCGGCCCCGCGCTGCTGTTGGCTGACGATGCCGGAATCGATGGCCCGCTTTTCACACTCATCCGCGCCCATTTTCGCGGCCCCATCCTGATGGCTGCGCGGGACCTGGACCTGGCTTGCACGGTGGCTTCGGAAATGGCACTGCTCGATGGCGGCCGGATTGTGCAGCGCGGCACGCCGCGGACTGTCCTGGATCAACCCGCAAACGCCGACGCGGCGCGGCTGGCCGGATACGAGAATCTCTGGCAAGGCGCCATCGCCACGCTCGATCGCGCCGCCAACCGGAGCCGTGTGGATCTCGGCGGCTTCTCGCTCACCGTGCCTTACCTTCCCGGCCATTTGCGCGGCGACCGCGTGTGGGTGGCCATCCGAGCCGCGGCCGTTCGCCCGCGGCGCGCCGATACCGCACCGGCGCCGAACGTCATCCCGGCGGAACTGGTCCGCATCGCCGAGAAAGCGCAATCGGTGCGCCTGGAATTCGCCGGCCCCATCGTGGCCGACATCTCCCGCAGCCAGTTCGCCGCCCTCGGCGAAAACAAAAGCTGGTCAGTCGAGTTCCCCGGCGAGAGCTTGCGCGTGATCCTCTGAAGCGCTACCCCTCGGCCAGATGGCGCGCCAGAAAGGGCAGGCCGCGTTTACCCCAGAAACCGTGCGGGCCATCGAAGACTTCCAGTTCGGTGCGGTCGGCTGCGCCGAAGACTTCGTAGACTTTCTTGACGCGCTCGAAGCTCGATTGGGTTGCGGCGATCGGGAAGATATCGTCGTGCAATCCGCCTTCGGCAAACAGCGCGCGCGGCGCCACCAGGCCCGCCACGTCGTACATCTCCGCCCAATGGAGAATTCCCGGCACGTAATTGTCGATGCAGTGCGACACGCTCATGATGCTGTCGCGGAAGGTGTTGAGAGACGAACTGAGCAAGGCGGCGCGAATCCGCGTATCGAGCGCGGCGGTGAACAGCGTGCAAGTGCCGCCGCCGGAGCAGCCCAGGCAGCCGACGCGCGCGGCGTCCAGTTCCGGGCGGGTGGCGATCCAATCGATGGTGCGCGTGGTGTCATAAACGCGCCAGCCGAGAATGGTCTGGCCCAGCAGCAGCGCCGAGCCGCCGGCGGGCTGGCAGGCGGTTGCGGTCAGGCCCTTGGCCTTGGTGATGGCGTCGCGGCGGCAGCCGAAAGCCATCGGTTCGATGGCCACCGCGGCCATGCCGTGTTCCACGATCTGGATGGCGTAGTCGTACTCGTACGGGCCTTTCGCCGTGCGGTCGCGGCCGTGTTCGTCGATGCCGACAATGTCGTCGACGCCGCGGCCATGGCCGGGAATCGCGATCACCGCGGCAAATGGCCCGCCGGTCTTCGGCGTCAGCAGGTAGCCGAGCACCCAAACGCCCGGCCGGCTCTCGAAGACGAATTTCTCGCGCCGGTAAGCGGGATAATCGCGAACCTCGAGCGTCTGGGCGTGAAGCGGCGTGCGCTCGCCGCCGAGCGAGCCCACCAGCTCGGCGATTTTGGCGCGCAAATCGAGCTGCCATCGTTCGGCCTCGGCGCGGGTGGACGCGCGGAAAGTCATCCGCAGCGGCGCGGCGTCATGCAGCTTGATGGTGTAGCGCACGGGGTCGAAGCCCGTTGCGTCCACCTTGTTTTCAAAACCGTCGAGAGCGCCGGCGTACTGGGGCGGATTCTCCTGGGCGGAAGCCGTGTCCAGCGCCGCGCCCGCCAGGGCGAGCTTGCCAAGATCGCGTCGCGTCATGGTCCAATCATATCGCCCACACGCGGCCGCGGCGAACGGACGTTTCCCGCGCTTCGAGACAGTGGTTAAGATAGGTGGGGAGACCGGATTGAAGAAGCTCGCGGTGCTGTTGCTGGCGGTGGCAGCCGCCATAATGGTGTGGGGAATCTTGCGCAAGAGCCGGCCGCCGGCAGTCGGTTTCGCGCGCGTCCAGCGGCAAAAGCTGGTGAGCACGCTGCCCACCAATGGAAAGGTCGAACCGTATGAATGGCGGCCGGTGCGCGCGGAAACCGCCGGTTTGCTGAGCACGCTGGCGGTGCACGAAGGGGAGATGGTGGCGCAGGGGGCCGCGCTGGCCGAAATCAGCGATCCTGCACGCGCCACGGACCTCGAGGCCGCCGTGGCGCGGGTGGATGAGGCGCGCGCGCATCTGGCCTCGCTCGAACAGGGCGGCCGGCCGGCGGAAATCACCGAGATCGACAACGGCCTGGCGCGGGCGCGCTTCGATCTCGACAAGGAACAGAAGGATTACGAAGCGCTGCGGCGCTTGCAGGCGAAAGAGGCCGCCACCGCCCACGAGGTGCAGGAGGAAGCCGACAAGGTGCGGCAATCGCAGATCGAAATCGACGGGTTGGAGAAGCGGCGCAAAGCCTTGGTGGGCGCGACCGACGTGGATGCGGCGCGGGCGCGGCTGGCCGATGCACAGGCGGCGCTGAACGCGGT
>JBAVIH010000295.1:0-1542 GCA_049686695.1 Bryobacteraceae bacterium
GGTAATGGGCGTGTACCTGCAGAACGTAATTCCGGAGGTTCCGCAGTTTGACGACAGTGCGAACAGGCTGCAGTGGGTATTCAAACCATCGCGGGCGCAGGGCACGGTGGACAACGAAATCGCAGTCGCGTTTGGATAAGCATGACATACGAGAGCGTGAAGGAGTGGGAGTCGAAGATAGCGCCGGGGGTCAGGTACCGCATCGCGAGAATGTCTTTTGCGCGGCGCGTGGAACTGATGCGGCAAATTCGGGAGCTGGCGCGGCGGATGGAATTTCTGGAGGCGGGCCAGGAGCCCGGGGAAAAAATGGACGCGGCACTAGTGAGGGCCGAGGTCGACCGGCTGTACCTGATGTGGGGTCTGGTAGAGGTTTCCGGCCTGGAATTAGACGGGGCTCGGGCGACTCCAGTTGCGTTGGCGGAAAGCGGACCGGAAGACCTGTTCCGGGAAGCGCTGGCGGCGGTGAAGGCCGAGACGGGGCTGAGCGGGACAGAACGAAAAAACTGATCGTCGCCTTCCACTTTCAGTTCTCCAACCAGGCCGGGTGGAGGTGCGACGTTTGCCGGAAGTCCGGCCTGGAGGCAAAGCGAAAATGCGGCTGGATGCCAGTGGAACGCAATCACGGTGGGCCACCGGTGTGGGCGCGCAGAGAGGCGATCCTGTGGACGTGTCCCAGGTCGGCGATTACCGCGGAGAGCCAAACGACGGTGGAGGAATTCTTCATTCGAAGGCGCCTGGGCCTGATGAACGAAGATCAGCTCACGGCGCGACAGGTCGAAGCGTTCGCCATTCTGGAAAAGGAACTCGCGGCGGAAATCAAACATGAGCAGCACAACGCAAGAGCAGCTTCTTAGATTCTTCGCGGAGGCCGCCGGAACGGTAGTTTCGGAGACGCCAACAGCAGGCCAGACTGGCGAACCGATCGGCGACGCGTCAAGTACGGCACTCGGGCAAATGAGCGACGCCGCAGACGGCCAGAGTTACGCAGCGACCACGGTGGGCACAAGCACCAAAGGCGGCGCGGAGAGCGCGGCCTCAAGCACGGGCGGGACCGGGAGCACGATCGAATCCGCGCTGACAACGTTCCTGGAGGGCGGGCTCGGGATTGTTCCGCTAGTGAGCGGCCTGATGGGATTGTTCGGCGGATGCAGTTCGGCTCCGCCGCAGCTCGAGAAGTACCAGCAGCCCTCTTCCATTGACTTTGTGAGCGCCGAAACGCCGAGCGGCCTGGCGGCGGCGAATTACGACCAGTTTGGGATGCCACGGGTGGCGGAAACAGCGCCGCCGACCTCGACGGCAGCGGATTCCTCCGGAGCCAGCGCCTCTTCGGCGGCAGACTTTGACCAGTTCGGGATGCCGCAGCTTGCCTCAGCGAGGCCGACGTCGGCACCGGCGGGTTCCTTGGGAGCCAGCGGCCCTTCGGCGGCGGACTACCAACGGCTGGGGATGCCAAAACTGGCCGACACGGCGCTGCCGACCTCGACCGCAGCGACTTCCTCGGAAATCAGCGGCGCTTCGGCGGCGGACTACGACCAGTTGGGG
>JBAVIH010000296.1:0-4213 GCA_049686695.1 Bryobacteraceae bacterium
AGTTGGGCAGTTCCGTACTGGGACTCGATTCCTCTTCCTCTCCAGACGCTCGGCCCCGGTTACGTTGCGTGGAAGAACCGTAAAACCGATGTACCCTTGGGCCTGCTGGAGCTTACAAAGACCGATAGGAATGCGTTTCGTCGTCCGACGGAGTGGCCCCAACCCAAGATGCGCGCACTGGACAGGCTGATGCCGCCCGAGGTACTGGCGTTACCCTGGATTGCTCCATCGCTGCCTTGGTGGTCCTTGGGTGGGCGCTGGAAAGCGGATCCGGCAACGACGCGAGTGTCCGGCAAGCTTTTGCTTTTTAGCCGTTTTCGTGCAGTTCCACAGAGTGTTGCAGCGCTGCTCAGTTACGGATTGGAATGTCGCTTCGGCGGCGGCAACAACACCGACTACGAATTGATTACGAAGAGGCGAGTCCTCCAGCCCAGGCCGAAGCGCGAGGCGCTGCTCGCATTTTTCCATCCATCCCCCTGGCTCGTTAAGGTGACCGAGCCTCTGTCTGCGAAAATCAGGACCGAGAGTGGCATGCGTCGGGAATTGGCGCGCCAGATTCGATCTGCGCTGCAAGAGGCGGGGATTCAGATCAGAGGCGAAAGCAAACGGCCTGTCTGGAGACTCCTTGGCGCGATAGAGTCGCGCCTGGGCGTTTGGCGACCAGCACTGCGCGGTTGGGAGGAACTCGCTCGCCGCACCAGAGCCGAGGACTCCGAGGGGGCGCTAATCCCACTCCTCCGGCGATGGGACCAGGAGGCCCGGGCGGAATCTATCGGGGAGGTGAGTTCAGCCGAGGTGGATAAACTTGCCTACCACGCTCTGGCGGCGCCTGGTGTTGTGTTGGGCCGAGCCCTTGCGCGGCATTGGCCTGAAGCCGTATCCAGTACCGGATTCGGCAGGACGCTCGATGTAGCATGGTCCGGCCTTCGCACCTATCTCGATCAGCCATGGTTCGTCAAGGCGCTCGGAGGCGGCGAACGGCACTACCCGGAAAGCCTCCAGAAGGCCATTGTGGATGGCAACCTCGAATCGGTGCTCGATGAGCACCTGTGGCTGACCTCACGGCTCCAAGGCCTCTCCGGACCGAGTCTCGCCGCCGAACTTAGGGATGTGCTTCGGTTGCGGAGCAGTGTCTTCTTTGTCCACTCAGGGGACGGAAGCGATAGGTTCACACTTCGGTGTCATGCCGCACTCCCGTTTACCGAAGCTCGAGTTGTGAATCAGCTGCCAGGCGAAGCTGCCGAGAGGCCTCTTCGACCAGACGAGTTGCGCAAAGCCTTCAATTCGCCGTTCTGGCCTCACGTGCTCGCGACAACTTCAATTGGCCAAGAGGGGTTGGACTTTCATTGCTGGTGCAAGACTTTGGCGCATTGGGATCTGGCGTCCGATCCCGTGTCCCATGAGCAACGGCAGGGGCGGATCCAGCGCTACGGCGGAATTGCGATTCGTTTGGCCCTCGCAGAATTGCTGGGCAGCGAGCTACTCTCTGCTGGCGAGGTGACTACGAGTCCCTGGGTTCGGTTGGCGGACATTGCGGACAAGACCCTGGCCGACCAGTCCGGTTTGAAACCATGGTGGATACTGGAAGGCGCCGAAACACAGAATGTGCTTTTCTCCCTGCCGACGAGCGAGCAGGAAGCCAAGTTCCGGTGGCTGCAGGAACAGGTTCTCCTGTACAGGCTTGCCCTCGGTCATCCGAACCAGGAGGACCTGCTTGAGGTGCTCAGGCGAAATCACGAGATCACTGGTGATCAGGTTCGGGCAGCATCCTTGGAATTGTCTGCCTATTTTGGCGCCGGCACATCCCAGGCCTGAGTGCATACTTTACTTAGATCCGGCGGTGCAAAATGTTGGCTGGGAGGTTGAGGGACCGGACGCCCGGTCGCGGCCAGTAGTTTACGTCGATGTTTGTTTTCAGCAGCTTGCGGATGGAGAATCCGTTCGAAAGCCGAAGTCTTGGGGAGCCAACCTTGGTTTTGTACGCTTCCCTCTCCGATATCCTTGTGTTTCCTTCGGCTTAGCTGGTTCGAACGCCTCAAGTTCTCAAACGGCTCTTCGAACTGGGTCTGCAACTCGCCACCTCGCCAGGATGCCAGCGTCGCAGATGGGACATCACTAGTGCCGCTACCGCCTCGCATTCGAACCCACGCCCGCCACCGGGTGGGCTTCATGGAACTGCCGCCAGGCCTTACTAGCGTACCTTTCGAACTGGCTCCGCCTCCGGAATGCATCGTGAGGTAGAGAGTAGCTTCCGGAGCCGAACCGGCAAGCGTCGGCGGGGCTGCGCTTCAGCGGGGTTCCTGCGGCGGCAGATACTTCAGCGTCGGTGAGCGCCGAGCAAATATCACAGGAAAGCCTACAAGCGATTCGGTTCCGGGGATTCGGCTTACCGCTCTTTCTTCCTGCCCGTTCATGAAAGTGTAACGGTCCGCAGTGTATTCTGACCGATCGAGGGGAAACATGAGCGCTGCCACAGCGACTATACTTGACGCCAAACTCGCCCGGAAGCCGGGCAAACTCGGGATGCTGGTTTTTGGTCTGGCTTTAATCATCGGGCTCGTTTATGCCGCATCGCAACTGATCGGCGATCTGGCCAATGTGCACGTACGTTCGGTTTATCCGTTCGTGCTGCTCGGTGTGGCTCTGGCGGTTGCGCTGGGATTCGAGTTCGTCAACGGTTTTCACGATACGGCCAACGCGGTGGCCACGGTGATTTACACGCATTCGCTCGAGCCGCACGTAGCGGTGGTCTGGTCGGGCGTGTGGAACTTTGTCGGCGTGCTGACTTCGTCGGGTGCGGTGGCATTCGGTATCATCAGCCTGCTGCCCGTCGAGTTGATTCTGCAAGTGGGCAAGGGCGCGGGCTTCGGGATGGTTTTCGCGCTGTTGACGGCGGCCATCATCTGGAACCTGGGCACCTGGTATTTCGGACTGCCGTCGTCGAGTTCCCACACGATGGTCGGCTCTATCATCGGGGTGGGCATTGCCAACCAGTTGCTGTCGGCCCGCAACGGCACCAGCGGAGTCGATTGGAGTCAGGCCGCCAATGTGGGCAAGACGCTGCTCATCTCGCCTATCGTGGGCTTCGTTTGCGCGGCTCTGCTGCTCATGATCTCGAAGGTGGCCTTTAGGAACAAGGCGCTCTACGAAGCGCCGTCAGGAACCGAGCCGCCACCATGGTGGATTCGCGGCCTGCTGGTGCTGACCTGCACCGGCGTCAGCTTCGCCCACGGCTCGAATGACGGCCAGAAGGGCATGGGGCTGATCATGCTGATCCTGATCGGCACGGTGCCCATGGCCTATGCCTTGAACCACGCCGTGACGCCCGCGCAGACCATGGATTTCGTGGCCGTTTCGGAGCAGGCCGCCAACGTCGTGCACGGCTATGTTTCGCCCAGCGCCGTGATCGGCGACCCGCGGGCCACGGTTACCGATTTCATCCGCACGCGCGAATTCACCCCTTCCACCATGCTGGCCTTGCAGCAGACGATCGGCGATCTCGGCAACGAAGCGGCTATTTACAAACAGCTCAAGAACGTGCCGGAACAAATGACCCCCAATTTCCGCAACGACATGTACCTGGTGAGCGAAGCGCTGCGGCTGATGAAGAAGAGCGGCAACCCGAAGCTGACGGCCGCGGATTGGGCGGTTCTCGACAATTATAAGAAGCACGTGGACGGCGTTACCAAATTCATTCCCACCTGGGTGAAGGTCGCGGTGGCCATAGCGCTCGGTCTCGGCACCATGGTGGGCTGGAAGCGGATCGTGGTCACGGTGGGGGAAAAGATCGGCAAGCAGCACCTGACTTACGCGCAGGGCGCCGCCGCCGAAATTACCGCCATGGTCACCATCGGCGCGGCCGATTACATGGGCTTGCCGGTGAGCACCACGCACGTGCTGTCCTCGGGCGTGGCCGGCACTATGGCGGCCAACCATTCCGGGCTGCAATGGAGCACCGTCCGCTCGCTGGCGATGGCCTGGGTACTGACGCTGCCTGCGTCCATCGTGCTGGCGGCGGGATTGTTCGCGCTGTTCCGCCGCATCATGTAAGCGAGCAAGGCCAACCCCGCAGGACGTGACTGGCCTAGCCACGCGCGGCGGATTCGACTATCGACCGCGCTTCCGGTGCCATTCGAGGAACCGGGCGGCTTCCCGCCTGCCGAAGTAGCGTTCCAGAACGGGCGTGGGAGCGGAGCGCAGGTCCACCATGATG
>JBAVIH010000297.1:0-10361 GCA_049686695.1 Bryobacteraceae bacterium
CCAGCCGCCAGGTCCGGCAATTCGCGGACGTTGCGGCTGGCAGGAACCGCGGAGCCGTGCAGCTTATGACGCAGCTTCGGCGGCCAGCTTGTCCAGCGCGTTTTCGGCTGCGGTAAGGTTGTCCACCCCGAAGACCGCCAGCGCCTGTGTCGATCCGGGCTCCAGTCCGCAGTAGGAATAGTCGATGTTGATCTGTTTCTCGCCCAACCGCGAGGCTGCGCGGCCCAACTCCCCCGGGCGGTGCGCCAGCCTGACTACGACGGCTTCCGTCTCCTCGAAGATCATGCGCAGGCCACCCAGCACCGCCTTGGCGCCGGCGGGATCGTCCACTATCATTCGGGCCAGGCTCTCGCCCTCCTCGACATACGACTGAAATGCCAGGACGTTCACTCCACGCTCCGCCAGAGCGAGGAAGCACTTCCCCAACGCTCCCGGCTTGTCTTCAATCGTTACTGTGAACTCCCTCGCCTTCGGCATGCGGCTTGACTCCTTCGTGAATCGATTCGGGTAACAACTCTATCATACGGGTTCCATGATGCAGCCCTCAATGGAGAGCCACGCCTGCTGTTTCTTCCCTGCCGCCGTAACGCCGGCGGTCCTTGCCGCCGGTGTCTTGTGCCGGAAACGCCGTTTCCGTTCAGCCCGGCATGGCATCGGCGCGGTTGGCTGTTGCGGCCATCGCACATCGCTCCCCGTTAAGGAAAGACACCGACGGCAAAAGACCGTCGGCGTTACCGCTGCCCCGCCTTCCCCACCAATCGCCTGATCCCTTCTTGAAACTCCCCGGGCGCGGTGAGCAGGCTGGCTACCAGAAACGCTTCGTTTTCGAAATCGTAAAAATATCCGGGCTGCACCAGCACCTGGTCGCGTTCCAGCAGTTCCAAGCACCATTCCTCTTCCGTGCGTACGCGTGGCACGCGGATGATGATCGACCAACCGCCTTCCACCGCCAGTATCTCCAGCGCCGAACCTGCCAGCGCCTGCCGCGCGAAGGCCAGGTTGGCGGCGGTTCGCTCCCGAATCTGCCGTTGCACCGCCCGGCCATACTCGAGTAGCCGCGCCGCCGCGCACTGCACCGGCGTGCTCACGGAAAGATACGTGTCGGCGATCCACTCGAGCTTCTCGATGGCTTCGGCGCGCATCCGGGCCGCCCCAGCCACCACGATCCAACCCAGCTTCATTTGCGGCAGGCCGGCGATCTTCGATAGCCCGCTCATCGAGAACGCCGCGCAATCTTCCACGTCCGCTAGCGTTGTCACTCTGCCCGAGTCCGGTGCGAAAGAATAATCGGAGAACACTTCATCCGAGATCAGCGCGATGCCGCGTTCGGCCGCCATCCGCGTCAGCGCTTCCAATTCCCCGCGTTTGATGTAGCTGCCGGTGGGATTGTTCGGGTTCACCAGCACCACGGCGCGTGTACGCGCGGTGATGGCCTGGACAAGCGCGTCCATGTCGATCGCCCATCCGCCATCGTATTCGAGGCGATACTGGCACACCTCGATCGACTCCATCCGGGCCAAATATTCGAACAGCGGATAGGAAGGCCGCGGCACCAGCACCTCGTCGCCAGGGTCGGCCAGCAGCTTGAACAGGTATGAATAGCCCTCGCTGGTACTCGCCGTGAGCAGGATGCGGCCCGGCTCCACGGCGTGCCCGCGCTGCCGGTAGTAGTCTGCCACAGCCTCGCGCGCCTCGAGCGATCCCGCCGGCAGCGGATCGTAGCGCAGCACGCCCGGGTGGTCGAAGACGCGGCGCAATTCCTCCGGATATTCGATTCCCGCCCGCGTGGGATTCGACTGGGTGAGATCGAGTATGCGCGCGCCCTGCCCATGCTTGTCAGCCAGCAGTTCGGTGAGCCGATTGCGCTGCACGTCCCAATGGAACCGCGAAGAATACATCGACTCACCAGGGTACCGCAAGCGGGAGCGCGGCCCGGCAGCGCCGGCCCGACGACACCCTACGCCGGGGGCAGTTTGAGCTCGATCTGTTGATTATCTTTCGGCCCCACCTGCACCTTGACCACCGGCGCTTGCGTGTTTTTCATGAAATCCGCGTCGAACCACGCCCCGTCCTCCACTTGCTCCCAGGCGTACGCGAGATAGTCGCCGGGAGGAACGTCCTTCAGCGTGACGTGCCCCGTCTCGTCGCTCGATCCTTTGCGGACGGTTTGCAGACAGCGCCGGTTCGGGTCGGCCGGCACCAGGACCACAGTCGCATTGGCCGCGGGCTTGTCGTCGCGGGAAACTTTGGCATCCACTTTTCCGCCATCGGTACCGAGCGAGATCTGCAATGTGCCGGCGGTCATTCCCGAAAGGTCCAGCACCCGCCCCAGCTCTTCGCGATCGTTGAACAGCACCGATTTCACATAGGTGCCGGGCGGTGAGAAAGGGAGCATGAGATCGTACGAAGTGGGAACGACATGCTCGAGCGTGAACGCGCCCGACTTATCCGCCTTGCCGGTAACCGGCATCGCCGCCACGGCCTCGGAGCCAGTCAAGGTGATGGGGAAGTCCTTGAGTTCGACCCTTGCGTCGCCATCGAGTTTCACATGACCTTGGATGGTCGCCTCAGGAGGAACTCCCAAAACCACGTCCCGAGCGCCGTTCTCCGGCACAACTAGAGAGAGCATGGTCATCTTGGGGCTGGAACCCTGCATCTGGATCACCATGGCATTGTAAGTGCCAGGTTGCAGATTCGTGAGTTCGAACTTTCCCTGGGGATCGCCGATCATGTTCATGGACATGGAACCGACCCGGGAGCCGCCCATCAACATGATTTGGGCAGTCTTGACCGGCTCTCCGTTGGCGTCGGTGAGTTTTCCGCTCACACGCACCACTTTCGACTTTCGAAGCTGGATATTCAGGGCCGGGATCTCCGCCCCCGCCGCCACGTCGATCCCCTGCGCCTGCGCCACGTCGAGCGCGCCCGGAAAATAAGTGCCGACATAGGCGGTTTCGGGCGACCCATCCGCCGGCGGCGGAGGAGCTTTGGCCCCAAAGCCCATGCGCATGATATCCGCGCAAAGAAAGTAATGCCCCGGCGGAATCTTGCTCAAACTGAACTCGCCTTTGTTGTTGGTTTGCGCGGCATCCGCCATCATCGTGCGGCGGCGGCCCGTCTGAAAACCGTACCGCAGCGCGGTCACCGTGGCGGAGGGAAACGGCTCGCCGTCCTCATCGACCACCATGCCGGACAGCGTGCCGTACGGCACCAGCTTGAGGTCCGCCTGCACCGATTCCTGGCCGGCGGAAATGCGCAACGATCCCTCGTCGCCACTGCCGGAATAAGTGCCGTCCTCGAACCCCGCCTTCTTCCCGGTGAGCCAGTAGGTTCCCGGAGCGACATTATCGAAACGAAATTTGCCCGCGGCGTCGGTGGTGGCGCTCAGGGTCTTGGTCGTGACCTTAGGCGATTCTTGCGCCGGGCCGCCGGGCTTGAACTGCTGCATCATGGCGGCCATCTCTTGGGTGATCTCGCCATTCGTCAGCGTCACTTCGACTTTACGGAGCGGCACTTTGGTGACCGAGTTAATAACCGTGCCTTCGATGGTGGCCGCCTTCTGGTCGGCGGGCGGTTGCGCCATGGCGGCCACGCCAAGGAAAATCGGAGCGATATATCGGAAAGTCATGATTGAGCCCAGTATAGCTCCGGACTCAATTACTCTTTTGCGCGGCGCTGGTGTAGTAGCCGTCCAGGAATTCGTAACGATCCCGATGCTCCTCGGGGGTGGCCTTGCAAGCGGCGTCCAGGTGCATCACCTGGTGAGTCTTGCCGAAGGCAGGCCACTTAGGCAGGCCGCCGCCGTTGGGGTTGGCCTTCTTGATGAAGTTTGCAAAATATGCGGCAATCTCCTCGGAGGCCTTGCGGTCTTCCAGAGCCCAGGCGGCCTTCTTCGAATCCAGCGCGCCGAATACATATTCCAGTTCCCAGGAGTGGCCGGCCAAACCCTTCACGCCCGGGGTAGTCGAGCCTTCGGGCAGCGGCACGGGGCGGTCGAAACGGAACCGGTACACCGGCGCCTGTCCGGTGGCGGCATGCATTTCGATCCATTTCCACGTCGAGTAAACGATGAAAGTGTCGCTGGCGAAGTCGCCCGCCGCAACCAGCGCCTCTTCGTCGGTGGAGGCGGCATACACTTTGGCAGCCTCGCCGGCTTTGTCGCCAAAGCGGGCTTTCAACAGCCCGCGGAACGACTCGGCGGTGGGTTTCGGTTTGCGCTCGAGCACCGACCCCCGGATCTCGTCGGCGTTCCATCCGGCCAGCAACGCGACGTGGTTTTGCTTGCCGGCGGCGTAAGTCGACGCCAGGTCCGCAGTCAGAAAATAACCGTCGACGATCGGGGTAGAGCGCCTGTTAGCGGAAGCCTTTAGCACGCTTTCCGCGGACGCCGCGCGCATCTCGGCCAGCGACTTCGCGCCCAGCGACTTGGCAAAGCTGGCGCCGATCTTCTCCGCCATTTCCAACGACTGTGGCGCCATCAGGCCGCCGAACATGGCGCCGCTTTCGCCGATGGCCCCGCGAAACAACCCCGCGGCCAGCGGAGAAGCAATCAGCGCGCTCACCGCCATCGATCCCGCCGATTCTCCGCCGATGGTCACTTTCGCCGGATCGCCGCCAAACGCCGCGATGTTGCGATGGACCCACTGCAACGCCGACACCTGGTCGAGCATGCCGTAGTTGCCGGAAGCCTTGTTCGGCGATTCGGCGGTCAGCTCGGAATGCGCCAGGAAGCCGAACGCGTCCAGCCGGTAATTGACCGTGACCACGACGATGCCCTTCCTGGCGAAGTTCGTGCCATCGTAGCGCGGTTCGTCGCCCGAACCGGCCGTGAAGCCGCCGCCGTGAAAGTACACCAGCACCGGCAAGCGTTTCTTTGGCGCCGCGGGCGTCCAGATGTTGAGATACAGGCAATCTTCGCTGATCCCCTTATCGCGAAAAATCATGTCGGAATAAATGGCGGCCTGGTAACACCGTGCGCCAAACCGATCCGCTTTGCGCACGCCCGTCCACGCGGCTGCCGGTTGCGGCGCCTGCCAGCGGAGAGCCCCCACCGGCGGCGCGGCGAAAGGCACGCCCTCGAAAACCCGCACGGCGGGATCCGCGCCCGCCATTCCCTCCAGAACGCCGCCTTCCACTTTCACCTGGTTCGCCGCCGCGGCCACCGCCGCGGCGCACCCGAGCAGGCATCCGCTCCACATCAACGCGCCAAAGAGCCCGTGCATCGAAAGTTCTCCTCAGTCCCCGAGTGTAACCCGCTTGCAGGCGCAAGGTGGGGCATGTTTTAGCCTGCCGTTTCCTCCGCACCCCGACCGCTCGATCCGGTGCACTTTCCGCGCTCAGCCGCCCCCGCTGCTGCTATAATGGGGTAGTTCCGCGCGACCTCCGTCTGGTTTATGTTTTTGAGCGTCAAAGAGATGGAAGTGCGGAAGATTCGTTTCGACGAAACCTTCCGTGCCGGGCAGATCGATTTTGCTGGGGACTTGCTGGAGCAGGAATCGCTGCTGCGCGCGGCCGGCGAGGCGGCGCTGGTGCCGCACGCGTCCGGTGAGGTTTGCATTCGAGGACGATATAGCGTGGAAGTGTCGGCGGAATGCGACCGCTGCCTGGAACGGACCCGCTACCCGCTGGAGGCCAGCTTCGATCTGTACTACCGGCCGGTCGAAACGATCGCACGCGAGGAAGAAGTCGGCATCGACGAAGCCGAAGCGGAAATTGGGTTTTACGAAGGCGGGGGCATCGAGCTGGAAGATGTTCTCCGCGAGCAGGTTCTGCTGGCGTTGCCGATGCAGCGGATCTGCGGCGAGGATTGCAAGGGCATTTGCCCGGTGTGCGGCCAGAATCGGAATCAGGCCGCCTGCAATTGTAGGATGGAAGACGCGGCGGGCCGCTTGGGGGCGCTCAGGAATCTCGAGATTCCCTAGGGATGGACCGCCCGAGGGTGTTCCCTCGCCGCGGCTGTGTACTGAAAAGATCTTATAAGGTTGACGACGAGATATGCCTAATCCAAAACGTAGACACTCCCAAAGGCGGACTTCCACGCGGCGCGCGCACGATGCGCTGAAGCCGGCGGGCCTTTCGGAATGTCCCAACTGCCACGAGCCCAAACTGCCGCACCGCGTGTGCCCGCACTGCGGGCAGTACAAGGGCCGGGAAGTAGTCGAAGTCGCGCAGGAGTAACTCCGGTTCTCAAATGCTGACCGTTGCGTTGGATGCAATGGGCGGAGATCACGCCCCTAAGGCCGAAGTCGAGGGCGCGGTTCTCGCCGCCCGGCAATTAGGCGTAAAGGTCATCCTGGTCGGCCAGGAAGACCTGGTCCGGCCGGAGCTCTCGAAATACGACGACTGGAACGAGCTGCCGATCGAAGTGGTGCACGCCAGTGAGCACGTCACCATGGAGGACCCCACCCAGGCGGTCCGCACCAAGCGGGACAGCTCTCTGAAGGTCGCTTCGCGGCTGGTGCGCGACGGCCGCGCCGCCGGATTGGTGTCGGCCGGCAATACCGGCGCGGTGATGGCCACCGCGAAAATCCTTCAGGGCGTGGTGCCGGGCGTGAAACGCCCCGCGCTGGCCGGCCTCTTCCCGACCTCCAAGGGTCCCACCCATCCGGTGATCGTGCTGGATGTCGGCGCCAATGTGGATTGTTCCCCGCTCATGCTGGCGCAGTTCGCCGTGATGGGCGAGATCTACGCCCGCATCATCGTCAAACGCGACCGGCCCCGCGTGGGCCTGCTCTCCATCGGCGAGGAACAGCACAAGGGCAACGACCTCACCCGCGCCGCGTGGCCGCTGCTCCAAAAGCTGAACCTGAACTTCATCGGCAACGTCGAAGGCCGCGACATCTACGGCGGCGACGTGGACGTGGTAGTGTGCGACGGCTTCACCGGCAACGTGGCGCTGAAGGTCAGCGAAGGCGTGGCCGACCTGGTCAAGCACACCCTGCGCGAGTCGCTCGAAGCCACCATTTCCGCCAAGATCGGCTACGTGTTCTCGCGAACCGCGCTCAACGATTTCAAGAAGCGTCTGGACTATTCCGAATACGGCGGGGCGCCGCTGTTGGGCGTCCGCGGCGTCTGCATCATCAGCCACGGCCGCGCCAACTCCAAAGCCATCCGCAACGCCATTCGCGTGGCCGCCGAGTTCTCCCACGGCCAGGTCAACCAGCGGATCGAAGAGGAGCTGCGGGCCTCCGCTTCCGAAAAGCTCGCCGCAGTCAAAGTCCCGTGATCGAAAAGGTGGAAAAGGTGGGACAGACGATCGCTTTTTGTCGTCTGTCAACCCGCCGTCCTCCAGCGAGGCATGACAGACCACCAAAGGCGGTGGTCCGTCCTATCTGTCTTGTTCTTCTCTTCGCGGCTGCCTTCTTCCTGGTGCACCCCTTGAGCGGTGACGAACCGCCCCGGCCCGGCCCGTACGTCACCTGGAACTTATCCGTCGATCCGGCCGCCGTCGCGCCCGGCGGCACCGCGCTCGTTCGCATCAACGCCATCGTCCGTTCCGGATGGCACCTTTACGCTGCGTCCTCTCCGGCCGGAATCCCGGCGTCGTTTGCTCTGTCGCCGAACGGCGCGGTGGCGCACACCCGCCTGTATCAGACCCCCCCTAAGCGTGCGTTCGATCCCAACTTCAACAGCCAGACTGAGACCTTCGAAGGTTCCGCATCCTTCGCGATGGCGGTCGAAACGCGGCCCGATGCGCGGCCAGGCAACACCACGCTCGAAATCGGCGCGCGCTTCCAAACCTGCAGTGACACCACCTGCGTCCCGGGTAAGTGGTCCGGAGCGGTGACTCTCGCAATCGATCCGGCTCTTAAGATCGCGAGCCTGGCGGTGCCTCCCGGCTTGCTCGAGGTGAAACTCCCCGCAACGGCGCCCGCCCAGGCGTCGGGAAAAAGCCCCGCTCCCCCGCAGAGCTGGACGCTCTTCCTCCTCGCCGCCTTTGGCTTCGGCTTGGCTTCCATCTTCACCCCGTGCTGTTTCCCGATGATTCCCATCACCATGTCATACTTCCTCAACCGGGAATCCGGCGGACGGCGCGACGCAATTCTGCAAGCGGTCGTCTTCTGTCTCGGCATCATCGTGCTGTTCTCCGGGCTGGGCTTGGTGATCACCGCGCTCCTCGGACCGGTGGGAGTCGTCCAGTTAGGCGCCAGCCCCTGGGTCAACGGCTTCATCGCCGCGCTCTTCATCGCCTTTTCAATGAGCTTGTTGGGAGCGTTCGAGATCACCATTCCGTCTTCGATCTTGACGCGCCTCAACCAGGCTTCCGGCAGCGGCGGGTTTGGCGGAACGCTGCTGATGGGCCTCACCTATTCGCTGGCCTCCTTCGCCTGCGTGGGGCCGTTTGTGGGAACCCTGCTGGCAGCTTCGGTTTCGGGCGGAGGCCTGCGCCCGCTCGTTGGGATGGTGGCGTTCTCCACCGGCATGGCGCTGCCGTTCTTCTTCCTGGCCCTGTTTCCGGCGATGCTCAAAAAGATGCCGCGCAGCGGCGGCTGGCTGGTACGGGTCAAGATCGTTTTGGGATTCGTGATTCTGGCCGCCAGCTTGAAGTACCTGAGTGCGGTCGATCAGACGCTCGGCTGGGGATGGCTAACGCGCGAACGCTTCCTGGCCGCGTGGATCGTGCTGTTCGCCATGGCCGGCCTCTACCTGCTGGGACTGCTGCGTCTGGAAGGCATCAAGCCCGATGAGCCGCTCGGGTTGGGGCGCCTGGCCGTCGGCACGGCATTCCTGATTTTCGCCGTCAGCCTGGTGCCCGGCATGTCCGGCGGCAAGCTGGGCGATCTGGATGCCTACGTGCCCGCGCCCGCCGAACGCGCCTCCTTAGGCGTACGCTCCGGCCCGTCATGGTTGAAGGATCAGTATAGGCAAGCGCTCGACCAGGCCCGTCGCGAAGGCAAGCTGATCTTCATCAACTTCACCGGCGTGGCCTGCGCCAATTGCCACTGGATGGAAGCCAACATGCTTCCCCGCCCCGAAATCGCCGCCGCCCTCGAGAGGTTCGTGCTGGTGGAATTGTTCACCGACCGCTCCGACGACGTCAGCGAGGCCAACGAGAAGCTGGAAGAGACCAAGTTCGGCACCGTGGCCGAACCCTATTATGCCATCGTGCGGCCGGATGAGAGCGTGGTGGCGACCTTCGAGGGCCGCACCACCAACGCGCAGGACTTCCTCGCGTTCTTGAATCAGGGCGTTGGTGCTCCCCTGCCCGCCGCCCAGGCCGCGCCCCCGGAGGCTGACGCCGCGCGCTTGACCGCGTTTGATAGCAAAGTGATCAGCGGCACAGGAAAAGTCCTGGTGCTCGATTTCTGGGCCACCTGGTGTGTCCCGTGCATTCAGGAGATGCCGCAGTTCAACCGCTTGTACCACGACCTGTCGCCGAAAGGCCTCGCCCTGGCCGGCGTTGCCATGGATGAAGAGGGCGCCGCGGTCGTCAGACCATTCCTGGCCAAACACCCGGTCGATTACCCGATCACGTTAGGGTCGGCCGCGGTTGGCAAGAAATACGGCGTGGAAAATCTCCCGGTGACGCTGGTCTTCGACCGCTCCGGCAAGCTCGTCAAGCGCTTCGACGGCTACACCAGGGAAGCCGAGCTTCGAGCCGCAATAGAGGCGGCACTGTAGCCCTGGCAGGCCGGGGACCGGCCTTGCCCTACTCTTCCTTGTGCGGCTTCTCTCCCGCCTTCACTTTGGGCACGTCGAAGTGGCCGCCCAGCTCGGCCAGGGTTTCGAGATCGATGTTGCCGGCGATGTTCACCACGGTGATTTCCTTCGGCTCGGTAGCGACGATCGCCACGCCGATGTTCTTGTTGCCGGACGTGCGCAGCCAAACCTCGGCCTTCTCGCCGTCTTCGGCACTGTCGACGCCGACGATCTTCGACCACTCCGGCCCGTGCAACTGCGCGCGAATCGGCTCCAGGTCGGCCTGGCTCCAGATCCCCGCCGACTTAAAGTTGAAATGGCGCACATAGATGCCCTCGATGCCGACCAGGAGCTTCTTGACCTTGGCTTCGTCCGGGTCGCTCCCATCGAGAAACTTGGCGGCGAACTGCAAAGTGGAAGCGTTCAGCGACACGTCCACATGTTGGGAGGCCTTGGCGGCCACCGCATCGAGATTGAGCTGGAACTGCTGCGGAGCGGCCATCGCCGCCAGCGCCAAACTCGCGAATATCAATAGCGATTTCATTGCGTTATCCCCCTGACTTCGGATTGAATGTGATGCATCGGCGCGGAGGCGAGCCGCAGCGCCAGCATCGTTTCCTGTTTCGCCTGGTACCCTTGGTGCTGGCGCCATGCCCAACCGGCGCCGGCCGCCACCACCACCATCGCCGCCGCGGCCAGCCAGCGCCGCGCGCCCGATGGCC
>JBAVIH010000298.1:0-14370 GCA_049686695.1 Bryobacteraceae bacterium
GTTCCATTGCGCCCTGATGAAGCCGGCGCAGGAGCGGCTGCGCGCCAATCTGGATGCGACCGAATTCGCCGATCTTGCCTGCCCGCTGATCAACAACTGGCAGGCCCGCGAGATCCGCTTGGGCGGCGACGCTCGCGAGGGCCTGTACCAGCAGGTGCCGAACCCCGTGCGCTGGTTGGAGAGCGTCCGCCTGCTGGCCTCGAGCGGCGTGGAGCGCGCCTTCGAATCCGGCGCCGGTTCGGTGCTGGCCGGGCTGGTGCGCGCCATCGCTCCGGCCATCACCGTAGTGAAAGCGGGCGAAGCGGCGGATTTCGATACGATCGGGGCGTGAGGCGCGCGCGGCCAGATTGGATCTGGCCCGAACGGAACCGGGTGACGATGTCCCCCTGGAGGAAGTCCGCCGCCGGTTCGGGGCATGACCCGGCGCGTGAAACAACGCCGAAGTGCTACTCCAGGCCCGCTTGCGCCAGCATGGCCAGAAACTGGCGCTGGGTTCGCATGTCGATCGCCTGCGCGGTCAGCCTGCCCTCGCGGTCGTACACGAAACTCTTTGGGATGCCTTCCACCTGGAACGTTTCGTTCACCTTGCGGCCCGGATCGAGCAGAATCGGATAGCTGAATCGATGCTCGGTGACAAACGGTTGCACCTTGGCTGCGTCTTCGTCCGAAATCGCCAGAATCACCAGTCCGCGTGGCGAGAACCGCCTATACAACGCCTCCAGATCGGGCATCTCCTTGCGGCAGGGCGGGCACCAGGTGGCCCAGAAATTCACCAGCACCACTTTTCCGCGCAGGTCGCGCAGGCTCCAGCTTTTTCCCGTCAGGTCGGTGAGAATGAAGTTTGCGCTCTGGCGGCGCTGGTCGTCGGCCTCCAGCTTGGCCATGGCGGCGGCGAACTGCGGGCTATCCGATGAGACCCGTACGTGCTCGTACCGCACGAGCTGGGCCAGCGTCACGTACGCCATGTCGGGGCCGCCCTTGGCCGGCGCGGGCGGCTGTTCCTTCAGCGCCTGCGCCAGCGTCGTCGCCACTTCCTGCAAGGTGTCCTGGCCGGCGTCGCCCTCGGTCGCCAGGTTGGCAAGCTGTTCGGCCAGCGGTTCCTTGTGTGCGGCTGCGCCTAATTGGCGAATCCGCATCGCGAGTTGCAAGGTGGCTTTCCCACGCTCGGCATCGTTCAGGCTTCGCAACCCGCGCAATTGCTCGACGATGGGCTTTTCTTCGTCGTTCCAGACGATGCGGTTCTGCGCCCGCAGCGTGAGCGCACCGGCAAACAGCGCTGCCGCAGCCAGCAATGCGGCCCGCAAACGGGTGAGGCGTCCAAGTCGTGTCATTATGCACAATGGTAGCGCCCGGTTGGCGTAGTCGGGAGACTATGGTCTAAGCATGTCCGCCGATCGCGACCGCCTTCAGTCCCTCGTGGATGCCCTTGCGGACGCCGAGGGCAGATGTGCTGCGTTTGCCGGAAGCGTGCAAGCGCGCTAGACTCCATCCTATGAACGACAAACGGATTCTTCGATGGATCGCGATCATGATGGCCTGTGGCGCCGTGTGCGCTGTCACGCCTGCCCGGGGGCAGGAAGCCAAACCCGCGGCGGCGGCGCTCACGGCGGAGAAACCCAACTTCCCCGCACTCCTGCCCGGTAAGGGTCTGGCGCAGCACGACTTCTTTTACGCCGGAGAGGCCAAGTCGCAGGATATGTATATCGTGCGGAGCGGCAAGGTGGTCTGGGAGTTTCGCGGTCCAACGGGCAAGGGCGAGATCAGCGATGCGGTGCTGCTTTCGAGCGGCAACGTACTTTTCGCGCACCAACACGGCGTAACCCTGATCGACCGCGACAAGAAGGTGCTGTGGAACTATGACGCTCCGGACGGCACCGAGATCCACACCGCGCAGCCGATCGGCACGGACCACGTGCTCTACGTGCAAAACGGCGATCCCGCTAAGGTGGTGGTCGTCAACATCGTCACCGGCAAGACCGAGCGCGAGTTCGCGGTTCCGGTCGGCAATCCGAAAAGCGTTCACGGCCATTTCCGCCACGCGCGGCTCACCGATGCCGGCACCCTGCTTCTGGCGCACATGGACATGGGCAAAGTCGTCGAATACGACTCCACCGGCAAGGCAGTCTGGTCGTACACGCCGGGAGCCGCCACATGGTCGGCCGAGCGTTTGAAGAACGGCAACACCCTGATCGCCGGAGCGAAACTGGTTCGCGAGGTGAACTCCGCCGGAGCCACGGTTTGGGAATTCTCGCCTGCCGATGTGCCGGACTACCTGTTCAACTCGATGCAGATAGCCAAGCGGCTGCCCAACGGGAACACTCTCGTCAACACCTGGTTCAATCAGTGGAACGGGCCGGCCGATCCCGCCACGGCTCCGGTCCAGGCGCTCGAAGTAACGCCTGACAAGCGGATCGTCTGGGCATTGCGCGCGTGGGGGGATCCGGTGGATCTCGGACCTTCGACCACCATCCAGTTGCTCGACGAGCCGGGCGTTCCCGAGGCAGTGCATTTCGGGGAACTGAAATGACCGGCCCCGCGTACATCCGGATGATGCGGGATCGGCGTTCCGGAGGGCGTTCACCATCGTGACGGTCGCATTACAGTCGGACCGCGCACGCGAACCCGCTTGAAATGTGTCGCTTCCGGGTTCTTCTGGTGAATGATCCCGATTGGGGCGCCTCCGCGGCCGCCGCCGCGGCAAGAATCGAAAAAATGAGACAAACCGCTCCAAATTGAGGCGGTTGGACGTATAATCGCTAATGATCGCTTGGGGAGGATTATGCCCACTAATAAGCACGGTTTGATCGACAGCCTGAAGCACATGGCCTTTGAAGACGAGCCGGAGAAGCCGGAAACGCACGAGAAGCCGTCGGCCACTACCACGCCGGCCGCTGCCCAGTCGTTCGGGACCGCAGCCCACGCGTTTGCACCAGCGGCTGCCGCCCCTATTTTCGGACCGGAGGCGGCCAGCGCACCTCCGCCGGTAAGCTATCCGATGCCTATCGATACGGGAGTGGTGCCGGACAACGACGAAGTCTACCAGAGGCTTTTGTCCAAGACCGATTTCGAAGGCACCGATGTGGCCGCGACGATACACAAGTTTCTGGAACCTCTTAAGGCCATTCCGGACACCGTGATGCCTCCCAACATCAAGTTCAAGACAGCCGTTCTGCAAGCTCAGGCACAAGCCGGATTGACGCAGGACGGCATTCTGGCGGTCTTTGACACACTGAAAGCCAGGCTACAGCAGGAACAGGACGCGTTTAACGCCAAGGCGCAGCAGTTTGTGGCTCGCGAGATCACCGGCCGGCAGGATCATATCGCCCAGATCAGCGCGCAAATCACCCAGCTCCAGCAGCAGTTGGCTCAGTTATCCGGCGAACTGGTGGACGCGCAGGGTAAGAGCACGCATGTGCAGAGCCAGTTTGCGGCAGCCGCGCAACGCCGCGGCAGTGAAATCGAACAGCAGAAGTCGGAGTACGCAGCCCTGCTGAAAGGATAAGACACAAATCATGAGTCTCGTACCGGTTACTCCCAGCTTCACCCAGAACATCCAGAACTACACGCCGAAATCGTTCTGGAAGCGTCCCGAGGGCCCGTTCGGGATGGTCGTGCTGGCGGCTCTGATCGTCGGCGGAGGCATCGGCTTGTACGCCCTCCTGCCGTACCTGATTACGCTGCTTGAGAACACGCTGTATACGATTGGGCTGGCCGTGGTGTTGATTGCGGTCCTCTGGCTGGCGTTCAATCCGACCTTCCGCACGGCGGTGAGGAACTTGTTTCAAAACATGGTGCGGTGGTTCGCCGGGTGGGTGGTGGAGACCGATCCGATCGGCATCCTGCGCAACAACCTGGACGACATGAAGAAGGCGAAGTTCGATCTCGACCAGACCCTGCAGCGATTTGCCGGCAGCGACGAGAGGCTCCAGCGAAGCATTGCCGCCAAGAACGACGAAATCAACACGCTCGGCCACAAGGCCGCCAAAGCGGAGCAGATGGCGGCGGCCGCCAGCGACCAGATGGAGAAGGAACGCCTGATGCTGGAACGCCAGACCTTCCTCGAGAAGGCCGGCATGCTGATGCAAGGCGTGAAGCAGTTGCAGGCTCTCGAGGATCAGACTTCGAAGATGCTGAAGACTTTCCAGCACTGGTCGCAGATCGCCGACAGCAAGATCCAGCGCACCGAGAACAAGGTCGGCTTCCTGGCCGAACAGCGCAAGATGATTCTGGACGCCAAGGCAACTCTGGGCGTTGGGCAGCAGTTGCTGCGCGGAAATCCGGAGCAATTGAAGATGGTCGATATGGCCTTGGACTACCTCGAGGAAGACACGTCCCGCACGTTGGGAGAGATCCGCGAGTTCTCCCGCTACACCGACAGACTGCTGACGGACGATCAAATCGAATCCGGCGCGGCGGCGGACGAAGCGGCCGGCAAGTTTGCCGAGTTCAGCCAGAAGCTTCTTACGGACGGCAACAAGCCCGCCGGCGCCGACATGATCGAGATTCCCGGGATCGCCACGCCGGAACCGGTGAGAATTCCCCGTCCCGCTGGCGGCCCCACGGGAGCGGGCAGCGATTACGACAACATGTTTAAGTAGGCTGTTTTATACCAGTTCGTTGAGAGGAAGAAGCAAATGGCGCGAATGAAGCCGCAAGCGAAGATTTTCCTGATTGTGATCGTGGCGGTGGGGGTGGTTTACGGACTGCGCCTCGCCATGCAGAAGGGTCTGATTCCGACTCCCGGCATCATCAAGTCGGTGGTCGCGACCCGCGTGGATCTGCCGCCGCAAACGGAGGCGCAAGTGGCGAACGTGCAGGCAATGCCGTACCCGTCCACCGCCTCGGCCGGCGTTTCGGCGACGCGCATACCGATCGACATCTGGGAGTGGAACGCCATGTTCGCCCTGCTGTATGCGAACGGCGGCAAGGATACCACCAAGGGTTCGCTGATGGAGAAGTATGGTGTGAACCTGGCTTTGCACCGCGAGGATTCGAACTCACAGATGAAGGCCGACCTGCTGGCGTGCGCCAAGCAGCTCCACGATGGCGAGAAGACCTGCTCCTCGGGCGCCGTGGCCCTGGTGGTCATGGGCGACGGCGGTGGCCAGTGGCTGGCCGATCTGAATCCGCAGTTGAAGAAACTGGGGCCGGAATACCAGGCCGTGATCATCGGCGCAGTGGGCCGCTCCAACGGAGAGGATGCCCTGCTCGGTCCCGCCGAGTGGAAAACCAATCCGCAGAGCATGAAGGGCAAGACCGTGGTCGGCGTGATTCGCGATGGCGACTGGAACATCGCCCTGAACTATATGGGCTCCAACGCTCTCAAGAATAACCCGGACCTGAACACCTATGACCCGGATGCGGTCAACTGGATTTCGGCCCCCGACGAGGACTACATCAAGGCCGTAACCGAGGTGTACGTTCCCAATCGTTGCGAAGACCGCAAAGTGGTGAAGGACGGCCGACCGACCGGCGAGACCACCAAAGTCTGTCCGGATGGCGTGGTGACCTGGACCCCCGGCGACGAACAGGCCGTGCACGGCCGTCCGGGCACGACTAAGATCGTGTCCTCGCATGAGTACGCGTCGCAAATGCCGGCCGTCATCGTGGGTATCAAGAAGTTCTTCAACGATAATCGCGACGAAGTGCATGGCATGCTGGCCGCGAGCTTCCAGGCTGCCGACCAGGTGAAGGCCTTCGATGCCGTTCGCCAAAAGGCCGGCGAAATCTCGGCCAAGATCTACAACGACCAGAACGGCGACTACTGGTACAAATATTACGTGGGCCTCCGCGATCCCAAGTCGGGGCAGCCCCTGGGCGGCTCGGCGGTCTTCAATCTCGAGGACAACGTCAACTATTTCGGACTGGACGGCAAGCACAACAACAACATGCGCGCCAGCTACGAGACGTTTGGCAAGATCGCCACGCTGAACTACCCGCAACTGTTCAAGGACAATCCCATTCCGCCGTACAAGGAAGCGGTTGACACCTCGTTCATTTTTGGCGCTCAGGCGCTGCTGAACACCAGCGGCGTGCAGGGGGCGAGCGCGGAGACGGTGGATTACGCCAAGGAAGCCGCCGGCGGCACGGTGGTCGGCCACAAGGCCGTGTACATCAACTTCGATACCGGTTCCGATAGGCCCTTGCCAAGCAGCCTGCCCACCTTGAACGAACTCAAGGATGCCTTGGCCATCAACTCGCAGTTGGCGATCCAGATTGACGGTTACACCGACAACGCCGGCAGCGACGCGGTAAACGTCCCGTTGAGCGAGAAACGCGCCCAGGCCGTGAAACGCTACTTCCAGCAAATGGCTCCGCTGAGTTTCCCGGATTCGCGCTTCACGGCGGTGGCGGGCCACGGTTCGCAGAACCCGCTGGCTTCGAACTCGACGGCCGGAGGCAAGGCGCTGAACCGCCGCGTGGAGATCAGCCAGATCGGCCAGTAGTTCCGCGAGAACCGGGGAGGCGGCAGTCTCCCCGGCTTTTCGTGCGCCGGGCAAACCATGAATCACGCCGTTGCGGTATTTTCCCCGAATGCGGTTCTGAGCAGGAACACCGTCCGGATCCTGGTCGCCGTGCAGGTCGCGGTGGTGCTCCTGCTGTGGATCGTCAGTCCCCTGGTACTGTTTCCCAAACCGGGCGAAGTGTTGCGCGCGCTGGGCGACATGTGGGAGCAGGGTCTCGGCGGGGAACTGATCACCAGCTTCTATCTGAACCTCGAAGCGATTGCTCTGGCCACCGTGGTTTCCCTCCTGCTGGCCTATGCGACGGTGATGCCCTTCTTTCGTCCCATCGTCGCCCTGCTCAGCAAACTTCGTTTTCTGTCGCTGGTCGGATTGACTTTCTTTTTTACCCTGATGGCCAAGAGCGGCCATCAACTGAAACTGTCGCTGCTGGTGTTTTCGGTTTCGGTGTTCTTCGTCACCGGAATGGCCGACGTGATCGAGAGCATCCCGAAAGAGGAGTTCGACCTGGCGCGCACGCTGCGCATGGGCGAGTGGCGCGTGGTTTGGGAAGTGATCGTGCTGGGCCAGGTTGACAAGGCTTTCGACGTCCTCCGTCAGAACGCGGCGATCGGTTGGATGATGCTCACCATGGTGGAAGGCATTGTCCGGTCCGAGGGCGGCGTCGGAACCATCCTGCTCGATCAGAACCACCACTTCCGGCTGGCCGCGGTTTTCGCCATCCAGTTGACGATCCTCATGCTCGGCCTGCTCCAGGACTACGGAATCGGCCTAATGAAGAACATGTTTTGTCCCTATGCGGCCCTGACGCTGGAGCGGAAATAATGGCGAACACCCCGTACAGCCTCGGCCAAACCCTGTTGAAGATCGAGAACGTGTGTCTCGAGTACGATGGCCGTCCCGTGCTCAAGAACGTCAACGGCGAGGTACGCGACATCATCGTGCCGGGCAGGGTACAGGGCCAGGTGGTGGGGTTCCTCGGCCCGTCCGGCTGCGGCAAGACCAGCCTGTTCCGGATTATCGCGGGACTGAACCAGCCCACCTCGGGCCGCGTATCCGTCAACGGCTTCGATCGTCCGGTCAGGGCTGGCGAAGTCGGCGTGGTCTCGCAAAACTACCCCCTTTTCGACCATCGCACCGTGCTCGGAAACCTCATGCTGGGCGCCAGCCAGAAGGAAAAGGACTCCAGGGTTGCCCGCGACAAGGTCATGACGCTGCTGAATGAGTTCGGGCTGGAAGACAAGTTCAATCTGTACCCCGCTCAACTGTCGGGCGGCCAGCGCCAAAGATGCGCCATTATCCAGCAGATCCTGTGCAGCGAGCACTTCCTGCTGATGGACGAACCGTTTTCCGGCCTCGACCTTCTCATGCTCGAGAAGACCTGCGAACTGATCACCAAGGTTGCCGATATGGACGACCTGAACACGATCATCGTGGTTACCCATGACGTCACCGCGGCATGCTCGGTCGCCGACCATCTCTGGCTGATGGGCCGCGATTCGGACAGTGACGGAAACAAGCTTCCCGGTTCCCGCATCGTGAAGGAGTACAACCTGATCGAGCGCGATCTCTGCTGGCAGCCTGGTATCATCACAACAGCGCCCTTCACCGACTTCGTTCGCGAGGTCAAAGAGGAATTCAGGAGACTCTAAGAAATGGATAAGAAAAAAGAGATCGAGCTTTTGATCTGCAAGTGTAAGGACTGCACTCATTGGGAAATCGGCCGGGACGTGATAATCTGCAAGACTTGCGGTCTGACCCTGTCTGCCAAAATCGCCGTGGACGACCACCACATGCTTCATTGGAAGAAGCACGAGCGCTAGCCTCCCGCCGCGTAAGCTCCATAACAAAAGTACTGGCTAGGGAACTGACAGTACTTTCCATGGTTGCTGGGACTTGCCAGCCCTTCGGCGGGCGTGAGAGCATGTCCCCAGAAGAATGAGGGAGGCGGGCGGGCAATGCATATTTCCTATTCGGACGGTTTCAGTCAGGAGGGTCTCGTCCTGGTGCTTGACGGTCCGGAACTGAGAGTCGCAATCCGGGGTGCCGACGATCCCGCGGAATTCAAGCTGGTGGGCGACTCCTGGCTCGCGGAGGACGGCCGGAAAGTCACTTTCGCGTTTCCGCTTGGTCTCATTAAGAGCCAGGAATTCCTGACGGCGATTCAGGAAGTGACCGTCGAGGGACTTAGTGCCCCCAGAGTTTGCGAGTCCGGCGGCGAATGCCTGCTCAAGCGCATGGCAGCCGATCCCGCAGGTCTGAACTAACAGCCTTTCGATCCCGTCCTGACTTATGATAGGACTTTCCATGCTATCTATCAGCCGGATAACGCGCAGACTTTTTTCCGGTGTACAATAGGCCTGATGTAATACGCTGTCAACCGAGTTTTCCATGCCGACAAAAATTACGAACGAAATTCTCACTGCCGCAATTGACGGGTTAGAGATCCAAAAGACGCGGATTGATGCCCAAATAGCCGAGATCCGGCAAATGCTCGGCGGTGGCCCCAAGCCAACCGCCGCCCCCGCCGAACCGCCCTCGCGTAAGCGGCGAAAGATAAGCAAGGCTGGCCGGGCGGCGATCGCCGCGGCACAGCGGAAGAGGTGGGCCGAATCGAAGAAGCAGACTGCTGCGCCGGTGGCGCCGAAGCCGAAACGGAAGCTCTCGGCGGCCGGCAGACGGGCCATCATCGCCGCCACCAAGAAGCGTTGGGCAGCCAAGCGGGCGGAAGCCGCAAAGCAAGCCGGCGATCAATCGTAATTGAGATCTGGCGGGATCTCCCGTTTCCGGTCGGGCGGTTCTCTCACCTCGGAAGGCAAGTCACACGGGCTGCCGCGACCGTGAAGCCACCCGGTCCGGAATCGCCGTCGGCGGGCGTCTCAGGGACGCCCATCCACGCTTTTGCTTCGCGGATGTCGCCGGAGGCGGAGCGCTGCCTCGGGAAGGCGGAAGCTTGTTGCGCCGAAGCCGGTGGCGGACCTATCTTGCGGACGAGAAGAAAGCGGGCGCATTTGGGTGATAGGGTGTAGTGCGCCCGCAGTCGTAACGGGGATTTACCTTCTGGACGCTTCAACCCGGCTGCGGGGTTACAAGTTGCGCCCGAATTCGGCTCACTCAAAGGAGTCATCGCCCAGTAGCCCTTAAGGGCTATCGACGCGCGTCCTGCAGGGCCGGCACCGCCGCGGCTCCCGCAGCGCGCTCTCGGCTCGAACGCCGGGCCCGAGCTACAATTGGGCTTGCGATGCGATTCGCCATCCTGATATTGGCCCTGCCGGCCGTCTTCTGCCTGGCACAGGCGCAGGACCAGGCGGCGGAACAGCCTGCTCCGGCGCCTCCTTTGCTGGAGAACCACGGAAGCCCCATAGAGATCCCGTTTCGCTGCACGAGCGAGGACATCCGGTGGGCGGGTCTGAGTTGCAGCGAAGAGGATCCGTGCCCGATTTTCCTGGAGCTCTCCGCAGCCGCGCATTGGGGGGAACGCACCGTGGTATCCGGCAACATCCACGGCGAATCCGCTACCCTTTACTCGGTGCTTCTCGAAAGCGACAACGGAGGCCAAACCTGGAGTGAAGCCCACCAGCGCATCCGCGGCGCGGCAATCGATCGCATCCAGTACCTCGATTCGGGCTTCGGCTGGATCAGCGGCGAAGAGCAGTTTCCCCTCCCGCAGAACCCCTTCCTGCTGCTCACCGAGGATGGCGGCAAGACATGGATCCAGCGGGCCGTGTTGCGCGACTCCGCGGAGAGCCCCTTCGGTGCGGTGCTGCAGTTCTTCTTCATCACCAAAAGCACGGGCAGCCTGATTCTGGACCGGGGCCAGGGAAGCGGCCAGGAACGGTACGCGCTGCTTCAATCGGAGGACGGCGGTCAAAGCTGGACCATCCGCCAGCGGAGCGCCAAGCCATTGCGGGTGCCACAAGCCCCGCCCGCCGTGAGCTGGCGCGTGCGCGCGGATGCGGCTTCGCGGTCCTATCGCATCGAGCGCCTGCAGGGCGACCAATGGAGCTTGATCGCGGCATTCGCCGTGAATCTCGACGCCTGCAAGCCGCCGGCCGCGGAGTCCGGCGCGGAGAAACAGTAGCACTCTAGGTGGCGATCGGCCCTCCGGCGTTCGCCTCCGCTACATGCCCCCCCTCGCAGCCTATTGATACCAAATTGTTTGTCGACGATTACACGGCCTGGGAGAGAAGCCATCGATCGCGTCCAGGGCCGGAGGAGTCGCACTGGTCGGTTGCCCGCACATGCGGGCTACCGTTTGTTGATGGGATGGTGCTAACCAACGCCATCCTGGTTCGGCTCGGGAGTTGCATTGTATAGTGCAGTGTCATGAGTCTGGAAACCCTGGCCTCTTCTACCAACCCCAATCTCATCATTCTGGAGTCGCGAGGCGCCCAGAAAGCCGCGAACAAGCTGCCCGTCGCGCCGAAGGCTCCGGTCGCAGGGCCGCCCAGCCCGGCGCCCGTTCTCGAAGAGGCTCACGCCAGGCCGACGATTCCGGACCGGATCGGCGAACTGGCAATCCCGCGCGCCATGATCAGCGATCTGGTATTGCGCTATCTGTGGCTCCACGGGACCGGCACGCTGGCCTTGCTGCACGATACCTTGAAACTCTCCTTCCCGGTTCTCGAAACCGTGTTTCACGAGTTCCGGCAGCAGCAATTGCTGGAAGTGAAGGGTATGGTCGGCAACGATTACTCGTTCTCGCTGACTGCCGGAGGCCGGCATCTGGCCACCGCCCGCAGTGAGGTCTGCCAGTACGTTGGACCGGCTCCGGTCTCCATCCAGCAGTACCACGAAGTGGTCAAGGGACAGAATGCCAAACTGCGTCTCAGCCGCGACAGCCTGCGCCGGGCGTTTCACGACCTGGTCTTGCCGGATTCGCTGCTGGATCAACTGGGCCCCTCGCTCATCGGGCACCAGTCGTTATTTCTGTATGGCGGAACGGGCAGCGGCAAAACCAGTATCGCCGAGCGGATTCTCCGAATCTACCAGGACACCATCGTCGTTCCTTACGCGGTGGAAGTGGACGGGCACATCATCGCCGTCTTCGACCCCATCGTGCACAAGCCGGTCGAAGCGGAAGACGAGTTTCTCGATCCCCGGTGGGTGATCTGTCATCGCCCGTGCATCACCATGGGCGGCGAACTTTCGGCTTCGATGCTGGAACTGCGCATCGATGAGGCCACCCACGTGTTCATCGCGCCGTGCCAGATGAAGGCCAACAATGGCATTCTGGTGGTCGACGACTTCGGGCGCCAGATGGTTGCCCCGCAGCAGTTGCTCAACCGCTGGATCGTTCCGCTGGACCGCCGTGTCGACTATCTCACGCTCGCGTCGGGCATGAAATTCCAGGTGCCGTTCGAACTCATGGTGGTCTTCTCCACCAACCTGGACCCGGCCGACCTGGCCGACGAGGCCTTCCTCCGCCGCATCCAGACCAAGGTGCTGGTGGAGGACGTCAGCGACGAGATTTTCGACCTGATCGTCAAGCAGGTCATCACCGTCCACAGCGTGCCTGCCGAGACGGGCTGCGCCGAGTACATGAGGGAGCGCTGCATGGCCGCCGGCGCCACCACGTTACGCGCCTGCTATCCGATGGACATTCTCAAACTCGTGAAGGCAATCGCCGAGTACGAGGGACGCGCCGTTCGCCTCACCCGCGCCAATATCGATCGGGCGGTTGGCCTGTACTTCGCGAAGGCTCCGACCCGCAAGAAGAACCCGCTGGGCTAGGGGCCGGGTTTCACCGGGAAGCGCGAGAAAGCGCTTCAAGCCACGGATGATGTGTTCGTCCTTGGCCATGATTCTGTTCACGGCCGCGCGGTCATTTCGCGCCTTCACTCGCCTTGTGCTTCCTCGTGGGGCGCTTCTCCTTGGCTCCGGCCAGTCAGTGCGGCTGTTGTGTGTCGCTGCGCGAGTCTCCGCGCTTGATCTGCGCGCGGCGCCGGCCGGTTTCCAGATTGGCCGCGGCCTTCTCTTTTGCGGCATCGCCGATCTCGATGCGATTGTTCACGGCCAGCGCGCCGGCGGCCTTGGCCATGCGGGTGGCGCTGCCCTTGTGTTGCACCACGCCGGTTTTGCCTTCGATGGTGGCCACGCCACCTTGCACGTGGACCTGAAAATGATCCAGCGATATTTTCTGCGACTTGGCCAACCTGGCGCGGATGTCGGCCTCCAGTTGCGCGTCTGTTAGGCGCGGCTGAGCGGTGGGGGCCGGGGCCTTGGTCCGGGTGGTGGTTCCGTTGGCGGGCGGGCGCACGGTCTGCCCGCCGGCGGCGGCGGCCAACATCGCAAGCGCTGCCAGGATGCGAACGCGAAACATAAAGTCAGAGTGAGACGAGCCCGCCGTGTCTCTCAGGTTTCTGTGCTACAGTTAGTTTTTCTCAAGGCTTAGAGCACTATTCATGGCCGAACAAATCCTGCTCCAAGGTAAGATCCTGGGCACCGAGGAGTTTCTCTCGGCGGCTGCCGCCGAGGGACGCTCCGCGCGCTCCGCCGGTGAGGATTTGCTCGCCGGGCGATCGCAGTGGATCACCCTGCTGAGCGAAGTCCTGCCGCGAGCCCTGCTGGCGGAACTCGGCCTGGCGCGCATCCTGCTGGGTTCGAGCGGCGGCGGCCAGTTCCTGCTGGTGCTGCCTGGGGCGGTGCGCGAAACGGCGGAAGAATTCCTGCGCGCGGCGGCGCGGCAGATGGCCGACTTGAGCTCCGGACACGTCAAGCTGATCTGGGGCGTGACGGACAACCTGGGCGATTGGTCGGTGATCCGGCGGCGGTTGAACGAAGAGTTGGACCGTCAACGCGACCGGCCGCTGGCGGACATCGGGGAAGGCGTGTTCCTGCCTTCCACGCCGGTTTCCAATGCCGCGGCGGATGTCTACTTCGCCAAGGAACTGGGCGCCAAGGTCCGCGAGGCTAAGGAGGCAGGCTGGTCTCCCGAGTCGCCCGGGAAAGTCCTGGTCGAGGGCGCTAAGCACACCTGGAGCCTGACCGCCAATCTCTCGCCCGAAGCCATCCTTCTGGCGCGCCACGCGGCGCCCAGCGATGACGGCAGGCAGGCCGCCCCGGTGCAGACGCTGGCGCGGCGTTCGCAGGGGCGCGCCATCTGGGGCGTGCTGCGCGGCGACGTGGATAACTTCGGGCTGCGGTTGCGGCGCGTCAATTCGATTGAAGAGCACGTGCCGCTCTCGGTGCTCTACAAGCAGTTCTTCGCCGGCGAACTCGAGGTGCTGTGCTCGCTGCCGGAGTTCTGGCGCAAGGTCAGCATCCTCTATTGCGGCGGGGACGATTTCGCCGTGTACGGGGCGTGGGACGCCCTGATCGCGCTGGCGCGCGAGGTGCAGCGGCTGTTCCACCGTTTCACGGAAGAGAATTTGAAGGAATACCCGGGCCCCGAGGGCAAGACCATTTCGATGGCGATTGCGCTGGCGCCGGAGTCCTACTATCCGCTGGCGGCGGTTTATGAGGACGCCGGGCGCAATCTGGCTCTGGCGAAATCGGCCGACAAGGACTGCATCTATCTGCTGGGGCGCATCCTCGAATGGCGCCATTTGGCGGACGCGGCCGAACTCAAGGACACGGTGACTCGCCTGGTTCACGATTTTCGGATGTCGCGCCAGTTTCTGTATCAGCTGCGCAGTTTCTACCGGCACGAAGCCTATGCCGACGGGCCGGCCGGCCAGGCCGAAACCCAGCGCACCTGGCGTTTCCAACGCCGCTTCAACCGAATCTTGAGCGGCACGCGCGACCGCGAATTTCAAAAGCTGCGCACCCACCTGATTAACGAAATGACGGGCCGGAAATCGGCCGAAGTGAAGATGCGGCCCGCCGGGCTGGTGGCCCTCGAGTGGGCCAGATTGGTGACCGAGGTTTAGCACATGACACAAGAGAACGAGCAGCGGAACCGGGA
>JBAVIH010000299.1:0-12584 GCA_049686695.1 Bryobacteraceae bacterium
CTGGAGTCCCGCGGCGGCGGCTATGGCCTGCGCAACGTGCGCGAACGCCTGCACGGCCACTTCGGCGGCGCCGCCCTGTTGAAGATCGAGCGCGACCAGGCCCGCGGCATGACCGTGGCCAGCGTGGAAATGCCTTTCGCCGCGCTCGCTTCTCCGGCTATGGTGAACGCATCGTGATCCGCACATTGCTGGTGGACGACGAGCAGGGCGCGCGGGAACGCCTCCGCCACATGCTCGCCCCGATTCCCGGCGTCGAAGTCATCGGCGAGGCCGGCGAAGGCGCCGAAGCCATCGCGCGCATCGTGGAACTGCACCCCGACCTGGTTTTCCTGGATATCCAGATGCCCGGCTGTAGCGGCCTCGAGGTGGTGGCCTCGCTGCCCCGTCCCCGTCCTAAGATCGTCTTCTGCACGGCCTTCGACCAGTACGCCGTCGACGCCTTCGAATTGCACGCCGTCGATTACCTTTTGAAGCCGGTGAACCGGATCCGCCTCGCCAACTCCATCGAACGCGTGCGCGAGTCGGGAGCCGCGGAATCCGGCGCCGGCATGGAACGCGCCATCCAGTCGGTGCGCGCCCTCAACACGCGTTTGCTCGCCCGCTCGGGCGATCGCTACCGCGTCATTCCACTCCAGGACGTGGTCTGGTTCTCCTCCCAGGACCGCCTCACCAGCCTCCACACGCGCGATAAAGAATACCTGCTCGACCCCACCTTGAACGAACTCGAGGAGCGCCTCGACCCCGCCTGCTTCTTTCGCATCTCTCGCGCCGCCATAGTGAATCTGAACGCGATTGCGGAGGTCCTGCCGCTTGCCGGCGGAGTCGCCGACGCCGTGCTGTCCAACGGGACCCGCCTGGAAATCAGCCGCCGCCGGTTGAAGGACCTGTTGCAACTGCTTGCCGTGACGTAGTACACCCGTTCGTAAATACCGCGACGTATTTTTTGGGCGGACCGATGGGGAAGCGCCGGTGTTTTTCTCTTTCCGTTCACGGCTTTTCGGCCGTGAGCGCCTGGCGGGTGGCTTTGAGCGTGTTGGTGAGCGATTCGCGCGGCAGGCTCCGGATGATGGGGTTGATCAGCCAGCCCAGGCCGATCGGCACATCGCGGGTGAGGGAAATCGCCTGGCACTCCAGGTACACGCCGCCGTCGCGCTCCTCGAATTTCCAGAACGTATTCAGGCGCCACATGAAACCGTGATCGTTGCCCGGCGGCAGCTCGTGCTCGCCAGGGCCTGGGTCTTCGACCTCGGCGATGCGCGTGGTGAACGATCTACTGTACCAGCGAGTGCGGTCGAGCTGCACGTAGTGCACGTCGTGCTCGGTATTGAGCACCACGGTCAGTATCTGCTTCTTGACGATACGCAGGAAAACGTGGAAGTCGCCGTCGTGGCGGCTGATCAGGCGCGAGTCGATAATCTCGGGACGATAGACGTTCTTGTGGTTGGCGTAGTCTTCGACCATCCGCAAGGTCTGCGCGAGAGTGGCGCCGGGAACGAAGACGGCGCCGGTCCAATCGTGGATCAGCCCGTCGGGGATTTCGATATCGCCCGATTGGCCGGAGGGCTCGGCGAGAATCTTGCCTCCGCTTACGGCGCGCTTGCGATCGGCTGAAGCATCCACCCAAAGAAACGCGTCCGCGCGCAAGCTGCCGTCGAAGCGCGCCTGGGCCGCCTGCATATACCGGTCGAAAGCTTCCAGCGTGCCCGGTTTCAGTTGCACCCTGGTCGCTTCCGGCAGACCGGCCAGCATCCACACCGCGAGGCAAAACAGGGAAGTGTTCTGTAACATCGCTCGTCTACCGATTCGTCTACTCACTTAGCATGACACGGAACACTGTGGAGGCGGATGGCGCGCGGTTTCAAGAAGCGTCGCGCGCGCAGGCGAGTTTCTTGGCGCCGATTGAAAAGCGCTGCCTGATATGGCTGGCGCGGCGCACTCCGGGTTGGATCGACTCGGATCATCTGACTGCTTTGGGCTTGATTGCATTGCTTGGTGCGGGGCTGAGTTACTGGTATGCGCGCACGAATCGCCTGGGGTTGCCGCTGGCGATCGTCTGCCTGGCGCTGAACTGGCTGGGCGACAGCCTGGACGGAACGCTGGCGCGCGTGCGCGATTGCCAGCGCCCGCGCTATGGATTCTATGTCGACCACATGGTGGACGCGCTCGGCACTTTTTTCCTGCTGGGTGGAATGGCTCTTTCGGGCTACATGAGTCCGCTGGTGGCGGGAGGACTGATCGTAGCTTACTTCCTGTTGTCGATCGAAGTGTATCTGGCGACTTACACCATCGGCACGTTTCATATCTCGTTCTGGAAGTTCAGCCCCACCGAGCTGCGGATTCTGCTGATGATCGGCAACGTGGCGCTGCTGTTCCGGCCGATGGCGCGAATTGCCGGCCACACCTGGCCGCTGTTCGACTTTGGTGGGGCGATCGGGATCTGCGGCATGGCGGCCATGCTGTTGGTGGCGGCGGTGCGGCACACCGCGTATCTGTATCGCGCGGAGCCGCTGCCGGGGAAACCGGGCCGCGCCGGAACGGGCGTGCGGTGATCCGCTGGCTCAAATTCAACGCGGTGGGCGGTATGGGCGTCGCCGTGCAGCTTGCCGCGCTGGCGCTGCTCAAGAGCGGCTTGCACCTCGACTATCTGCCGGCCACGGCGGCGGCGGTGGAGCTGGCCCTGTTGCACAACTTCGTCTGGCACGAGCGCTGGACGTGGAAAGACCGCGGGGCGGGGGACCGGGGCGGCCGGGCGGGGCGCCTGGTTCGCTTTCATTTGGCCAATGGACTGGTCTCGATCGCGGTCAACCTAGTCCTCATGCGCATCCTGGTTGGGCGAATGCACTGGCCTTACCTGGCCGCCAATGTGGCGGCGATCGCCGCCGGGTCGGTCGTCAACTTTCTCCTCGGCGATCTGCTGGTCTTTCGCCGCGCGCGAGGCCCCGCTGCGTCTCAGCCGGCATTCATTCACGGATCCTGCGAGTTTTCTCAAGCCAATGTACCTACAGGCGTTACACGCCAGTCTCGCGCTCCGGTTGCCTCGTCCGCCCTGCCTCGTGTGTCACAGTGAGATTGTGAAGCAGGCTGTTTGGGCGCCGTTTTCATTTAGGGGCTACCGGTCCCGTGGGCAGAGTTGTCCCAGTTTTGGCTGCTGGTTCTTGTTGTTTTCAATGACTTAACCCTCCAGCGGTGGGACAGATTTGTCCCACCGTCGCCGGGCGGGAAGCGGGGCCGGCGCAACCGCCCGCGCTGCAATAGACTATAAACATGGTCCGCTGGGAGTTTGCGATAGCTCTGTGTCTCGCCGCGCCGGTGTGGGCGGGGGAAGCCGACAGCCTGGCTCGCGCCATCCGCGAGAACAGTTTCGACCGCGAGGAGTGCTACCGCGTCCGCGATCTCACCCTGGCTGTCGAAGACATCAAAATCTATCTCACCGACGGCCACCTGATTTTCAGCCGGCCGGTGGGCGGCAAGCGCATCGCGGCGGTGTTCGTGGCCGACGTGGATGGCGGCGACGCCGAGGTGATCCTGCTGCCGCCCGACCGCGCCGAGCGGCGCTCGCTGGCTTCCTACATCCGCTCGCCGAATCTGGACGAACATTTTCGCACCGGAATGTTTTTGTCCACCGGCGGCATTTACGAAGCGCTTCTGGCGCAGTTTCCATCTAATCCCACCAACCGGCGAGCGCCCGAAGTCGGCGCCTTGCTGGAAGAACAGTTCACGCCCATGCTGCGCAACCTGAGCGCCAGCTATCAGACCCGGCTGGTGCTGGACCTGCTCAATCGCACGACCGGCAGCCAGAGCGTTTTCGCTTCCGTGCTCGACAGCCCCAATCTGGGCGCTTTTGACGTGATCTTCGATCCCCAGCGGGCCGAAGCCATCGTCGCCGGCCAGATGACCAGCCGCGACAACCGCTTGTTCCTGGACGCCTGGACCAGTTTCCAGTCGCGCTCCATGCGCAGCCAGCCCGGGCCGCGCGCGCCCGATCTGGCGCTTTCCGATTACCGCATCGAGGCCGCCATCGGCGGCGATCTCGAGTTGAAGGCCACCACCCGCGTCAAAGTGCGGCCGTCCAGTTCCGGCCTGCGCGCGCTGACGTTCGATATTTCGCCTTTGATGACGGTGACCTCGGCCACCGTGGATGGGCGCCCGGCGGAGGTGCTGCAACGGGAATCGCCGCGCGGCAACGCCCTGCGCGCCGGCAACGAAATGTTCATAGTGGCTCCCGCCGAGCCTCTGGCAGCCGGCCGCGACTACGAATTCGCCTTCGAGCACTCCGGGAAAGTGGTCTTCGACACCGGCGACCGCGTGCTGTTCGTCACCGCCCGCGGAAACTGGTATCCGACGCACGGCCTGCAGTTCGCCACCTACGATCTGACTTTCCGCCATCCCAAGGATTTGGACCTCGTGGCGCCCGGCGATCTGCTCGGAACCCGCGCCGATGGCGACAGCCGCGTCACGCGGTTCCGCGTGCGCTCTTCCATCCGGTTCGCCGGCTTCAACCTGGGCAACTACGCGCGGGCCCGCGCCGAACGGGGCGGTTACGTGGTGGAAGTCTGCGCCAACCGCGCCCTCCAGCGGGATTTCAAATCCGGCGTGCCGATGCAGGATGTGATTGCCACGCAGATCGCCCACCGCATCCCCGGGAACCTCCCGGCGGCCTTCCCGGCGGCGGTTCCGGGCCCGGTCGACCGGCTGCAGGAGATGGCCGCCACGGTGGCCTCGGCTCTCGAATTCATGGCCGCCAGATTCGGACCGCCGGCGCTCGGCCATCTCACTGTGTCGCCCATCCCCGGCGCCTTCGGCCAGGGCTTTCCCGGCCTGATCTATCTTTCCACGCTCAGCTATTTGCAGACCGTGCCCCGCAGCGCCGGCAGCCTGGCGCAGGAACAGGAGATCTTCTTCCAGCAGGTGCTGCAGGCGCACGAGACGGCCCACCAGTGGTGGGGCAATCGCGTCACCACCGAGAGCTATCGCGACAACTGGATGATGGAAGCCCTGGCCAACTATTCCGCCCTGCTGTACCTCGAGAAAACCCGTGGCGCGCGCGCCGTGGACCTGATGCTGGACAGATACCGCACCGAGTTGCTGGCCAAGGGGGAGAACGGCCAGCAGGTGGAATCCGCCGGCCCCATCACGATGGGAACGCGTCTGGAATCCTCCCAGGATCCCAGCGCCTGGCGCGCCGTCACCTATGGCAAGGGAACCTGGATCGTTCACATGCTGCGCCGCTACCTGGGAGACCAGCGCTTTTTCGCCATGCTCGCCGAAGTCCTGAAGCGTTACGACCACCAGGTCATGTCGACCGAGGACTTCCGCCGCGTGGCGGCCCGTTTCACTCCGCCGAAATCCGACGACGGCGATCTGGAGACTTTTTTCGACACCTGGATCTACTCGACCGGCATTCCCACCCTCAAGATGAGCTATAGCGTGAAGGGTAAGGCGCCGTCGCTGCGGTTGGTGGGCACCGTGACGCAGGCCGGCGTGGAAGGCGATTTCGCCGCCCTGGCGCCGGTCGAGATCCACCTTACCGGCGGCCAGACCATCGTCCAATGGGTGCGCTGCGGCAGCGAGCCGGCTTCATTCGGCATGGCCCTGAAACAGCCTCCGCTCCGGGTGACGCTCGACCCGGACCGCGCCGTCCTGCGCCGGTAGCGTGGGTTTGCGTTTCCTCGTAGCGCCGGCGGTCTCTGCCGCCGGTTCCCTGCTATACCCGGCTAAGCCTGTGCCCAGGGCCGTCCATGTCCGGTTCGCGGTAAGGCGAATCCCTCATTACGGCTAGTGTGCATGCTGGAAACCGGGCGGTACCAAAGATCGATTCCGAAGCAGCCGGTTTTGCCGTAGGATGCAGGTGGTGTCTCGGAATCACCTTGCGGAGGACTTGCTGGAGCGGTACGTCAGGGCCCAGTTGAGCGAAGCGGAACTCATTCCGGTGGAAGAACATCTGCTGACTTGCCAGCCCTGTTGCGAGCGGGTGGCATGGTTGGACGACTTCGTGGGCTCGATTCGCTTCGCCGCCCGCGCCGCGTCTCCGGTGGCGGGGGCCAAACCCCAAAACTGACTTGGTACGCCCGGCCCATAGCGAAACGCGCCTTCCGCGCCGATAGGATCTTAGGAGCGAAACGCCTTGGAATCGATCGGCGTGATTCAGTCCACGGACCTCTCGAGCGATCTGGGCCACGCCATGCCCGTGCTGGTAGCCGAGGACAACCCGGTATTCCAGTCCATGCTCAGGAGCATGCTCACCAAGTGGGGATACGATGTCCGCATCACTCCGAACGGGCTGGACGCGTGGGAGGTGATGCAGGCTGCCGATGCGCCGCGCCTGGCGGTGCTGGATTGGATGATGCCGTACATGGACGGGGTGGAGGTGTGCCGCCGGATCCGCGCCGAGGCGCGCGAGCCTTACGTGTACGTGCTGCTGCTGACCGCCCGCACCGACTCGCAGGACCTGGTGGAGGGGATGGAAGCCGGCGCCGACGATTATCTCACCAAGCCGTTCAACGCCCAGGAATTGCGTGTGCGCCTGCGCGCCGGCCGCCGCATCCTGGACCTCCAGCAGCAGCTCATGGAGGCGCGCGAAGCGCTGCGCGTGCAGGCCACCCACGACGCCTTGACCGGCCTTCTCAACCGGGGCCGCGTCCTCGAGATCCTGGCCGCTGAAACCGCTCGCTCCCGGCGCGAACTGCGGCCGCTGGCCGTGCTGATGGTGGATCTGGATCACTTTAAGCGGATCAACGACACGCGCGGCCATCAGGCGGGCGACGCGGTTCTTCGCGAAGCGGCGCACCGCATGCAGGCCGCCACCCGCCAGTATGACGCGCCCGGACGCTATGGCGGCGAGGAGTTCCTGGTTGTGCTGCCCGGCTGCGGCGCGCGCGATGGCTACGCGCAGGCCGAGCGCATCCGCCAGGCCTTCGCCGGCGAACCATTCGCCGCCGGCCAGGAAGCTTTGGCCGTCACCTGCAGCATCGGCGTCTCCAGCCGCGAAGCCTGCACCGCCGGAGACGACGGCCGCCTGATCCGCGAAGCCGACGCGGCTCTCTATGAAGCCAAGAACCGGGGCCGCAACCGCGCGGCAGCCTTTGTTCCCGAGGAGCCTTCCTCAGAAAGCCTGGCTCTCACCAAGCTTGCCCAATTCTCGGAAACGTAGCCGGGGCGGGCGCGGTTGCGCGCGTGGAGCCTCAGCGCGCGCCGAACAGCCATAGCTTGATCGGCTCATACGCCAGGTAGATTGCCCCGGCCGCCAACCAGATCATCGAGCTGACGGAGAACGCCCGCGCGGTGGTTCGCACCTCTGGCGTGCGGTCTAACTGCAGCAGCGGGCCACTTTCATTGGCAGCCGTCCGGTCGTACAGAAACAACGGGGCTCCCGCAAAGAGCGCAAACACAGGAAACCAACATGCGGTGATGACCACATTCGCCTGGGCGATGCGTCCGCTCTGCCACAGGAAGCCGATCGATTTGATCACGTCTGCAATCGCCATTACCGCCAGTGCCAAATGGCGAATCGCCAGCGCACGTCCTGCGGACCGCAAGCCGGTCATCAGATCGCGCGAGCGCTTGACGGCCGCCTTCCCCGATAGCTTTTCAACCACACAAATCACCGGCCACAGGCAATCGCCGATCACCCAGCCGGGCCCGAAGAAAAACACAGATCGGGACTGCGTTCGCACCAGAACCGGCACCGCCTTGACCAGCTTCCAGAAAACCCGGAACGATAGGAATCTTCTCACGCGGACTTGTTCGTCCATCGCCATTAGCGCCGCGGCTGCGCGCAACAAGTTGTCGGAAAAGACGAAAAGAACCGCCGCTGCCAGCGGGACCAGCACCATTCGCGCCGCGGCAACCGGCAGCAGGCTCTTGCTGATGGACCCCAGGAGTGCCGTCAAAGCCAGGATGGTCCCGTAGAGGGGCACCAGCAAAAGAGCATAGGCCGTGAGATGTTGCAGCAGAAATGCCTTCGACCTCCGCAGCGCGAGGAACTCGGCGTCCACTGCGTTATGGAACCGCCGTGCAAACACGATCGCAGAGGCCGGGCGATCCGAAGGATTGCGCGCGAGTCCGGCGAGAATTGCGTCCGATACGTCGCGCGGAGTCTTTTGGACGCTCGCAGGCGTGGGACGATTACCGGTCTGGCGATTCTTGAATAACTCGCTCGTCTTTCGCGTAAAGGGCAGTTCGCCGCAAACCAGGGAGTAGGCCACCACGGCCAAACTGTAGATGTCGGACCGGAAATCGACTTCCTCTCCCGACGCCTGCTCGGGCGACATATACGCGGGCGTACCGACCAGGCTGCCGGGCATGGTTTGCGCGCCTGCGCTACTGTCAAACGATCCTGACGATGGGCCGGACGGGAACTGGGCGATGGCGACGGTCTCTGCCTCCTCGGCTCGCGTTGGGCTTTTTGACGACCGGGGCGGAGTCGTCATGTCGATCACGGCCGTTTCCAATTCGTCGCCCGGCGCCGTGGGCCTGGGAATGACCGTCTTCGGGTCGCTCACCCCTGGCGTCTCCGTCATGCGCGGAGCCCATTCGCCGAGCAGATTCACCTTGGCCACTCCGAAGTCGAGCACTTTCACCGTGTATCCGCCGCGGCCGTTTGGTTCCAGCCAGATGTTGTCGGGCTTCAGATCGCGGTGGACGATTCCATGCCGGTGTGCCTCCGCCAGCGCCAGTCCAATCTGGTCCAAAAGGTCCGCGACCAGCGGCAGTGCGATCCGCGGATTGGCTTTCTGGAAATCCGAAAGCGTTTGTCCGTCGAGGAACTCCATCACCAGGTACGGCATGTCGCCGCTCACGGCTTTCGCGATTCCGAAGTCCGTGACGTTGACGATGTTCGCATGCCGCAGGCGACCGCACGCCTGCGCTTCGCGCTGGAAACGGGCGAGAAACTGCGGTTCCGCCGCCCACCTCGGAGCGATCACCTTCACCGCGACGACACGAGTCGTTCCGAGATGCGTCGCCAGGTAGACATTACCCATGCCGCCCGCGCCGAGCTGCTTGTCGATGCGGTATTTGGCGTCGAGGATTTCGCCGATCATTCAGTGGGCCACAAGGTCCAGCCGCCATCATAACAATCGTCAGATTGCCGCATCGCCTTATCTGAGAATGCCCCTAGAAAAAGCGCGATTTCGGTTGATGTCCTCGCCACTCCGAGGAAAGGTCTCCACGACTACCGGTAACGCCCAGCATGACCCTAAATGAATGATTTGATTGTAGTTCCGCAAACGAACCCCTGTCCTTGACGACGTTTCTCCAAGAGGCCGGGGTGCCCTTGAACAACGATCTTTGCGAGCGCGCCCTCAAGCGGGCGGTGTTGCACACGAAGAACGCGCTGTTCTACAGGACGCTGCATAGGGCTGAGTGAATTCCACCTCTTTTCTGATTTTTCATGACCTTTATGACTTTTTCACGGAGGGCACCCTACACTCATGGATAACGTCGAAGCTCCGTTCGCCTTCGTCAGTTACCGGCCCAGTCGATCCGGATCCGGACCTATGGGTAGAGAGGATCGCCGGAAAATGGCACCGAGAGCGACGATGATGCAACGCGGGTTGGGCCGGTTTCTGCGGATGGCGGCCCACGTGGGGTTGGGTGCGTTCGGTGTGGCGGCCATCACTGCCGCTTGCTTCCCCTTGCACCCAGACCTTGCCATACCGGCATTTTTCTATTTGCTGCTCGTGGTGCTGCAATCGGCCGTAGCCGAATTTGCCGCGTGCGCCATTGTCTCGGTGATCGCCGTTGCGACTCTGGACTATTTCTTCGTTCCTCCAATTCTGGCCTGGGATATCAACCGTCCGCTGGACAGCATGGCGCTGGCTACTTATCTCGTGACGAGCCTGGTGATCACGCGGTTCGCCGCGCAAGCCCGGAGCGCGGCCCGCAATTCCGAGAGAAAACGCAAAGCGCTAGCTCTGCTCTATGAGGCAGCATGCCAACTGTTGTCTCTGGAGCCTGAGGCGGCGGCCGGCGAGAGTTCTTTACGGATCTTACGCAAGATTTTCGGCCTCAATGCCGCGTGCCTGTTCGATGCCAACGGCGCGAAGGCGCAGTTGGACGGAGATTCGCAATGCGGATTGGCGGAACTCACACGGCGCGCGTTCCGGGAACGGCTTGACTATGACGATCCGCGCTCGAAGGTGTTTGTCCGCTGCCTCTGGGTGGCCGGAAAAATCACTGGGGCGGTGGGATTCGAAGGGCTCGACGACAACGAATCGACGATTGGCTCCCTGGCGACGCTGACCGCGGGAACACTGGACAGAGCGCGCTCCTATAAGGCGGCAAACGAGGCCACCGCCGCGACGCAGGCGGAGATTCTGCGTTCGGCCCTGCTGGACGCTTTCGCTCACGAGTTTAAGACGCCACTGGCAACTATCATCACTGCGACCGAAGGCCTGCGCCAAGCCGGCGCTTTGGGGCCGGAGCAGAGCGAAATGGCGGAGATTGTGGAAAGCGAGGCCTCTCGATTAAGCCACCTCGCCACCCGGCTTCTGCGCATGGCGCGGCTGGATCGGGAAGAGGTCAAACCGAAGCTGGAGCGAAAGGACCTGGCAGCCGTAGTCAGCCGCACAGTCAGGCAATTGCGGCTGCAATTCGCCCAACGACCGGTCGCGCTCGACTTGGGCTGCGAGCCAGTGGAAGTGCTGGCCGATTGCGAACTGCTGAGCCTGGCGCTGACGCAATTGCTGGATAACGCCATGAAATACTCCAGTTCCAACAGTGTCGTGTGCGTGCGCCTCGACTCCCTCGAAGGCTTCGCCAGCATTCGGGTGACCAGCGAAGGGGTTCCGATACCAGCCGATGAGCGGGAGCGCGTCTTCGAGCGTTTCTATCGCGGAGCGACTGTCGGGCACGTGGCGACCGGATCCGGGCTGGGACTTTACTTTGCGCGCAAAATCGTGATGGCGCATGGGGGGAGTTTGGAACTCGATCATCAACCGGCAGGCGGCGAAGGCACAACGTTCTGCATGCGGCTGCCGGCAGAGAAGAGCGAGACGCTTCATGAACTCCAAGCCAGTTAGAGTCCTTTTGGTGGATGATGAGCCGGCAATGCGGCGGGCGCTCCGCGCCACCTTGAGCGCCAGTGGCTTCGTTGTTGAAGAGGCTCGAACCGGCGAGGAGGCCGTCGAAATAGTCGCGCAAAGGTCCGTAGAACTGGTGCTGCTGGACAGTAACATGCCGGGAATGGGCGGGGTGGAAGCCTGCCGGCGAATCCGCGCTTTGGCCCCCGCCGCCGGAATCGTAATGATCACGATTCGCGATACGGAGGACGATAAGATCGAGGCGCTCGATGCCGGCGCGGACGATTATGTAACGAAGCCGTTTCTGGTTCGAGAGTTGATTGCGCGCCTCCAGGCGGTTCTTCGCCGCATTCGGGTCGAAAGCACAGAGGGCGAGCCTGTGCTGAGAGCCGGCAACCTGGAACTCGATCTCGCGCACCGCAGGCTGCGCAGGGCGGGAGAAGAGGTTCGCCTGTCGCCGACTGAATTCGAACTCCTTAGATACCTGATGCAACACCAGGACGTCGCAATCGAGCACGCTCGTCTCCTGCAAGCGGTATGGGGGCCCGAATACGGCCAAGAGCTCGAGTATCTCCGCGCTTATGTCCGCTTGCTTCGAAAGAAAATCGAGGAAGACCCGACGCAGCCGCGATACCTTCTTACCGAGCCTTGGCTCGGATACCGATTCCGCTCGCCTTCGAATTCTTGAGGCCGCCGCAGGTCACTGCGCGTAATATCCCGCGCGTGCGTAGACCCGGAACTGCGGCGGGTTCACCTTGACCTGGATGCTGCGCCACTTGCCGGCGTCATTGGCGCCGGTCTGCCCATACGCGATCACATACTCGTTGCGGATGGCGCGGCCGATCCTGAGTGCCGCTGGCTCGACATCGTCGGAAATGACGGCTTTGACACTCACGCCGCCGCTCCGGTCCGCGAGATCGCTTAGAAAGGCCAAGCCTCTCGATTGCTCGGTCAACTCGATGGCCTTCTTCCAGGCCGGAGAATCCGCGATGCCGATGGTATATATCTGGACGTCAGACTCCTCGACAACCCGCAGCAATTCCGCCTTCGAATAGCGGCTGTTGTTATCCATGCCGTCGGAAACCACCAGCAAAGCGCTCCTGCTCCTTCGCGCCGAGCGTAACCGGCTCAGGGCCAGATAGACGGTATCGACCAGAGCGGTATCGCCGCCAGCCTGGGCGCCGACAATTCGGTTCTGCAGCGTCGCAAAGTCGGCAGTGAAATCCGACAGGCTGCGCGGGCGGGAGCCGACGGTGAAAAGGAACACCTCGTCCTCCGGATTTGCGGCTTCGAGAAATGCGCGCACGGCGTCAGTGGCTGCCCGCAACTTCGTCCGCATGCTCCCGCTGAGGTCTAGAACGATACCGACCGAGCACGGCGTGTCCTGGTTACTCAACGCGACGATCGGTTGAGGAACTTTGTTCTCCAGCAAGGTGAAGTTATCGCGGGTGAGACCGCTCACCGTGGCGCCCTTGCGGTCCGTTACGACGGTGGGAACCAGCACCAGGTTCACATCCGCCCGAATCACACGCGCCGAAGCCTCCCCCACTGCGCCTTCAGCGC
>JBAVIH010000300.1:0-5390 GCA_049686695.1 Bryobacteraceae bacterium
TCCGGGGCCTCCGGTACCGCATCCTCGTCCGTGCTGCCTTCGACCACCTGCTTGGGGTCGCGAAGCAGGCTCTCGATCTCCTCATCGGTGAAACCGACAAGGTCGAGTTTGAAGCCGTCCTCGCCGAGTGCGGCCAGTTCGACGCGCAACATCTCCTCGTCCCATCCGGCGCTGAGGGCCAGGCGGTTGTCGGCGAGCACCAACGCGCGCCGCTGTGTTTCGGAGAGATGATCCAGGACGATGACAGGGACTTCGGTCATCCCGAGTTTCCGGGCGGCAAGCAGGCGTGCGTGCCCCGCGATGATCACTCCGTCGGCGCCGACGAGGATTGGATTTGCAAAACCAAATTCCAGGATGCTCGCAGCCACCTGCGCCACCTGATCTTCGTTGTGCGTTCGGGCATTTCTGGCGTAGGGGATCAACCGGTCCAGCGGCCAGAGCTCGAAATTCGTCGCGATGCGTGGGTTTTCGGGCATTAAATGTGACCCCAGGTGATTCCTTTGATGGCGTCATAAGCCGTCAACTTTGGGATGCCGAACTCGCCTGCGATTTCGCGGAAGTATGCTCCTTCACGCCGACGCTCCCTCATCGCGAGGACGACAGAATTCGTCAGACGGGCGTGTGGGTGTTTTTCGCCCTTTATATCCGGCAGCGCGCCGTGCTCACGCTTCTGCTGGCAATTCTGTGATTTCGTCGCCCACCGAAGGTTGCGCCAGTCGTTGTTCGTCTTGTTGCCATCACCATGCGCCACTTCATGCGACGGTGTAGGCTGTGGCCCGAGGAATGCCAGTGTGACCAAGCGATGAACGAAGACATCGTGACGATGCCCCTCATGATACAGGCACACGCTCAAGTAACCGAAACGATTACATTTGGGCTTCAGCGGGCGACCCGCAGGATAGCCATGGGCGTCTTGGGAACGACGCACGGCACCAGCGGCGGAGACTTGATAGTCAGGGAAGCCGGAAATGGGTAGCCAACGAACCCCAGCGAGATCGCGCAGAACATACTCAGGCGGCCAGGTACTCTCGGCACTCATGGCTTTGTCCTGCGCGATCATCATTGGAGTTTTTGGTTTACGCCTTGGCGAGTTGGGCACCGAGGGCCGATGCCACGGCCTGCTGGTGAGACACCGGGGTCTGGCCGGCGGAGAATGCGGCCTCAATGGCCTGCACGAGCGCAACCACTTCCTGCGTCAACTGAATGCCTGCGGGAGCCACACTGAGAATCATCTGAATGATCTGCAAAAAGTTCATCGTCTTTTCCTTTCTGATTCGCACGAAAAGGCCATTGGAGGCGGCCACCGAGCCGAAGCTTCCAGGACCGCCTCCCACTGGGATCTCCGGTATGGGAAGTATTAGGCCGCCTTGGCCTGCGTCTGGGAAGGGGTCGACGCCCCTCCGGAAGCGGTGACTACAACCGGCACGAGGGCCGCGATAGTCTGCGAGATGGCGGCGGCCAGTGCGCTCGCGATCACCGGCGTCAGTGACGTAAACAGGTTCGCGACGTTGGCGGTGACAGCCTCGGCGCTCACCGCTTCGCCAGCTCCGGCCGCAGCGACGGCGCCCTTGGTGGTCTCGCTGGCCGCCGTGCCGGCGGGCGATACCGTCTGCTGGCCCTCGGTCGTGCCCACCTGGCCGGACAACACGATGCCGGCATTGATGGCATGATCGATCGTGGCCGCGTTCTGCGCGCGCCGGCTGGCGGTCTGCGCCAGGTCCAGCGAGATCGCTTCCCAGGCGCGCTGCCGCGCCAGGCCTTCGCGCCGGTTGTCCAGCTCTTCGTCGAAGAGCAGCTTGATGTTTTCGGCACCACCCAGCAAGCTCGGCTGGTGGGTGACGCAAGGGGAGAGATTGGGATTGGTTTCGGCCATACTGGAAATTCCTTTCGGTTTGGAGTTGCGTTTTGGTCATGCAGCCCGGAACGCCGGGCCGCTGTTGAGGGGTGCTGCAAGCTTGTTGAGAAAAGTTCTCTCGATGAGAGCGGCTCAGGAAGCCTTCTTGGGGCCGTAGAACGGATTCGGGCCGCGATGCCTGATGGCCCGCGAGTCCCGCCGCCTCGGGTTCAATACTTGGTCGACGGGCACGCCGCGCGACGCTGCGACCGCGGCGAATGCTCCTCGCGTCTCCGCAAGCATTGCCGTCTCTCCGGTCAAGTTCATGACCCGGCGCAGAATCACGTCACAATATGCGGGACTGATTTCGCAGCCGTAACCAGCGCGCTCCAACGATGCCGCCGCGGCCATCGTTGTGCCGGATCCCATGAACGGGTCTTCTGTGGCGCTGATGGTTATGTGGTCTTCTGGCTGATTATCGGCTGCATTTCCCTGATTGCGCTTCCATTGGCCACCAGATAGACCACATAATCGCGAGGGCTCAGAGTGCCTGCAGGAAAGCCATCAGTCCGGCGTCCGCGCGCCACGGCTTTCGCACCTTTCCGTCCTTGATCTCACAGAGAGCTAATGCCTGTGCTTTCATCTGGAGATCTACTTCGGCGTAGATATTGGTGGTGACGACGGAGACATGGCCGAGCCATGCCCGGATCGTGTTGATATCCACTCCCGCACGAAGCAAGTGCGTTGCTGTCGTATGCCGGATCGTGTGCGGACTCACGCGTTTCTTTGTGATTGCCGGAATTGTTCGGGCCGCGACGGCGGCATAGCGCTCTACCATTGCGTGAATGCCGAACCGGGTTAATGGCTCGCCACGGCGGTTTAGGAACGCATGCCCCTCGGGCTCGCGTCCACTCACTAGTCCTGCGAGTAAAGCCGCTGTTCGCGCCCATAGAGGACAGCGCCTCTGTTTGTTGCCTTTGCCGTGAATTAGTACAGAAGCGCCGTCGCGACGCGGCGTGCGACCCAGCATGAGGTCGCCAACCTGCACGTGCGCTGCCTCGTCTGCGCGCGCGCCGGTATTGTAAAGGAACAAGAGAACCGTGTGATCACGGCGGCCTTGCTCGGTCGTTTGATCCGGCGCGGTTAGAAGAGCATCCATTTCCTCCTTTTCCAGATAAGTGATCAGAGGGCGGGCAGCTTTCTTCAAGGGAATGTTTTTCAGATCTCCGCACCATTGAAGATGCTCCGGGCTGTGCAATCCTATGAAGCGCGCCAGAGAGTGTATTCCGGCGAGCCGCTGATTTCGCGTCGCCGCACCGCACTTCCGTTTCTCTTCGAGTTCGGACAAGAATGCGCGTACTCGCTCGCTCGACAGATCGAGTACCTCTAAACGATCGATCGGTTTGCCCACTTCTCGCGCTATGAAGGGCAGCAGCATCCGAAGGGTGTCGCGGTAGCTCTTTTGAGTGTTAGGAGCGAGATTACGTTGGTCTATCAGATATTCCATCAGGAACCGACGAACCCAGGGACTCAGCAGATTGAGATCAACCACGGCCGGCCTCCTTCGTAGTGGCGTAGCATTCAAAACGATTGCCGGCTTCCTCCAACAGCTCCGGCGTCATGCTCAGGTACACCTGGGTGGCTCGAATGTGGACATGCCCAAGATATACGGAGAGGAGAGGAAGCAGCTTTTGAACATCCGCGCCCTGCCGATACCAGGAGGTGAGCCGGTGAACGGCAAAGGTGTGACGAAGATCGTGTATCCGTGGCTGGTAGCGCCCACCGTCGGCTCGGCTGATGCCGATCTGAGCGCACAGTGTCCGATAGCTGTGGTGGAGCGTATCCGCTTTCAACCGCCCGCCGCTTCGCATCGCAATGAAAGGAATTCGTTCTCCGGATGCTGAATCGCGGTTATGGTGCTCAAGCAAGACCTTCTGCAGTTGCGGCGCAAACGGTACCAGGCGCGTCTTGCCGAACTTGCTCTGCCGCACCTTCAATAAGCACTCCGGAAGGTTAACATCCGCCCGATCCAGACGAAGCAACTCTCCTACGCGCAGTCCCGTAGCATAAAGCAGCAGCAAAATGAGATGCAGGGTTCCGGGACCCAGACTGGGTCTCTCAAAACTCTTGGCGGCCTGTACCAGGCGCGCCAACTCGTCGTGAGAATACACATAAGGCACAAAGGCGGGCGGCCGTTTCGGCACAATCGCTGGCAAAGGCGCCTTGTCCACATATCCACGACTGACTGCGTATTGATAAAAGCTTCGCAGCACGCTGAGCTTGATGTGCCAGCTGAGAGTAATGGGTCCGGCGCCTACCAGGAAGCTGTTCACCTGTTCGGGAGATACATTGGCGGCCTCGACGTCCGGGCCAATGAAGCGGCCAAACCCTCGAAGGTGACAGTATGATGGCCAGTGTTCACCCAACGATTGACGGTACACGATAAACTGATCGATCAATGACTGGAGGTTCATAGAAGTCCCTCCAGATCTACGTCGGCCACCTTCCGAAGGCCGGTAATGTCCACCTTGGCGTAGATGCGAGTGGTGTCCGGATCCTGATGTCCAAGCTGGTCCCCGATCTGTTTGAGCGAGAGGCCCTCCGCCAGCAGATGCGTCGCGCATGCGTGGCGCAGAGTGTGCGGCCCATGATGGGCAATAGGAGTTCCCAGCCGACGAAGGCGCTGGCTGACGATGTTGTACATGTTCCCATCTCCCAGAGGACGGCCATCAAGCGTCAGAAACACCTCTCGGTGTAGGGTGCGCGGGCGCACCCGTTTGATGTAAAGCAAGACAGCATCGCCAACGGGCCGGGAGAGCGGAAAGATCCGTGTCCGTCGCGTCTTGGAACACGACACTGATAAAAGTTCCCGTTGCCAGTCGAAATCATCCAGCCGCAGGCGCCTGACCTCGCCGGCGCGGAGGCCATAAATGGCCAGCAGCATGAGGATCGCCCGCGCCCGGATATCGTTGGGCTTGTCGCCCTCGGTCAGAGCAAGGAGTCGCTTCACGTCTTCCCACGACGGACCCATCGGTACGGAATCCAATGAGTAAACACGGGGCGTTTTGATGGCGTCGGCCACACCGCCCTCACACCAGCCGCGTCTGGCGGCGTATCGGCAGAAAGAGCGCAGGCACCCCGCAACCGTCTGCAGGGACGCCCGTGAATACCCGTCCTGCTCGCCGAGCGATTGGAGAAATGCGTCAACCTCCTTGACGGTCAGGACGACTGGTGAATCACCTGTCGCCACCGTTTTCAGGAAGCGCTTCATAATCCAGCGACGGCCGCGCGTCGTGGCACTCGAAAATCCGCGTTCGCCGGTCATGTAGGCCTCGAACTCCGCCTGCCAGAACGTAAGGCGATCTGCGGGATTAGGGGAATCATGCACCGTTACAGCCTGGCGCGGAACTGGTTTGAACATCGATGAACCTCCTTGGTTGCTAGCAATGAAGGTTCACGGTAGGACGCTATTTTATGTTGCGCAACCCGCGCGCTGGTATCGGGGAACAGGGCTGAGCAAACGGCTAGGCCACATAAGCACAAGCGCCACAGAAGA
>JBAVIH010000301.1:0-15488 GCA_049686695.1 Bryobacteraceae bacterium
GAACAAAACCAAAGCAAAGGCCAAACCCAAAGCCAAGGCGGCGGCCTGACGGCCGCATTGCTTTGTTTCACAAAGCGGACAGATCACTAATTATTAAAACCGGACAACTTGACTTGTTAACGACAGACGAGCCACCGTGCGCGAGAACTGCTATAACACCTTCCAGCCATGATGACCGTGAAGGCGAGGTACCTTTGGCTGGCAGCCGTCGGCGCGGGCATCCTTGCCAACTTCTGCCAGCGTGAGTGCCGCTTCCATCTTTACTGGCTAAACTCCGATTATCCTGAGTTTCACTCGCTCCAGCGAATTCAATGTGCGCTTTTCACGGTGACAATCGCGGTGATGATTTGCGGTGCCGCGTGGTTCGCATGGATCGCGTTTGCCCGTCGAAGGGCGAAGCGATAACGGCGCGTCTCTATTGCTCCGCCAGCGTGCTGCGCTTGCGGCCGAAGGGGAAGTAGATCGCGAGGCCGATGGCCAGCCAGACGAAGAAGCGCAGCCAGGTCTTCAGCGGCAGGCCCATCATCAGCACCAGGCAGCAGACAATCGAGATGATCGGGAACAGCGGCACCAAGGGTACCCGGAAGGAGCGCGGCCTCTCCGGCTGCTTCTTGCGCAGCACGATCACGCCGAGCGAGACCAGCACGAATGCGAAGAGCGTGCCGATGTTCGATAACTCAGCGAAGGTGTCGATGTCCCAGATGCCGGCCGGAATGCCCACGAAAAAGCCGGCGATCCAGGTGCTGATGTGCGGCGTCTGGTACGTCTTGTGTACTTTCGAAAACAGGGCCGGCAGCAGGCGGTCGCGCGACATCGCAAACCAGATGCGCGCCTGCCCGTACTGATACACCAGCAGCGAAGACAACATGCCCATCAGGGCGCCGGCGGTTACGATCAGGCGCAGGCGGTCATAGCCCAGCGCCTTGAGCGCGTCCGCAACCGGGGAATCCGTATTCAGCGTTTGGTAATGGGCGATGCCGGTCAGCACCAACGACACCGAGGCGTATAGGATCGTGCAGACGATGAGCGTGGCGATGATGCCGATGGGCAGGTCGCGCTGCGGGCGCTTGCATTCCTCGGCCGCCGTCGAAACCGAATCGAAACCGATGTAAGTGAAGAAAACGATGGACGCACCGGTGAGAATTCCGGAAAAACCGTGCGGCGCGAACGGGTGCCAATTGCCCGGTTTGATGGCGCCCGCCGCGCCAATGCAGAAAATCAGAATGGCGGCGATCTTGATCGCCACCATGACCGTGTTGGTTCCGGCACTCTCTCGCACGCCGCGCACCAGCACCCAGGTCACCAGCATGGTGATCAACAGCGCCGGGACGTTGAACCAACCGGCCGGGCCACCAACCGCCGGAAACGGCGGATAGGCCCAGTGGTCGGGCAAGTGGAAGCCGAGTAGGTTTTGAAACAAGTCCTGCAGGTACGCGGAAAAGCCCACGGCCACCGACATGTTCGAGACCGCATACTCGAGGATCAGGTCCCAGCCGATAATCCAGGCGACGATCTCGCCCAGGATGGCGTAAGCATAGGTGTATGCGCTGCCGGCGATCGGGATCATCGACGCCAACTCGGCGTAACAGAGGCCGGCGAACAAGCAGGCGATCGCCACTAGCACGAACGACAGCGTGATGGCAGGACCCGCGCCGGGACGCCCCAATTGCGATCCGGCATGCGAGCCGTGGAGGGCCAGGTCGATCACCGTCGCCTCGAGGATCGATTTGATCGGGATCACTTTGCCCGCAGCCGCGGTGCCGGTGAGTGTGAAGATGCCGGAACCGATTACCGCGCCGATGCCGAGTGCAGTCAGGCTCCACGGGCCCAACGTACGGCGCAGACGACTATTCGGTTCCTCCGACGCCGCGATCAGAGCATCGATGCTCTTGGTGCGAAAAAGGCTCACTCGATGATCTCCCGGCCTGGGCAGTGGGACGAACCGACGTTCTCGATCAAACCGCCATGCCGGGCGGCGGATCTCGGCGGACGATGCCGGTTCCTAAGGATCGCGCTCGTCCGCCCGATGAGCAATGCGGCTAGCGCTTGCGCTGGCCCTGCGCCTGACGGCGGATCTTCTTCTTGAGAGAACCGCGTGCCACGCCGGAGGCGCGCTTGGCCTTGGGAGCCGCCTTCTTGCGGGCTGTCCGCTTGATCTTCTTCCGTTCCAGCTTGTCGGTAACCTTCGTCGTGTTCATCCGTTCCTTTTCAGTCCCGCGTACTTTTCCACCAGTTTTTTTAAACCGTAGCGAGGGAAATTAACTGTGATCTTAGCATTATCGCCGTCGCCTTCGCGGCGCACCACCGTGCCGGTGCCGTACTTGGGGTGCTCGACGATGGTGCCCGCACGAGCCCCTCGGCGAACCACTGGAGCGGCGGCGGGCAGCGGCCTGGAAGCGACCGGCGGCCGCGGCGGAATTCCCGTCGGCGGCGATTTCTGTGCGCCGAAGGCGATCCCGCGCTGTTCGAAGAACTGCGCAACATTGGCGACTGAGTTGTAGGTCTTACCGGTGAACGTATTACGCCGCGCGATCTGCCTCGCGTCGAAGCGCTCGACGGTCAGGTCCACTTCGCCCGCCTCGTCCTGTGGCCCCAGGTTCATCAGCAACTCCTCGGGGATCTCGCTGAGGAACCAGGACGGGGTCGAACGCTCCTGTTCGCCGCCGCCGTAGCGCCGGCGGTAGCGGGCCCAGGTCAGGATCAGCCGCCGCCGCGCCCGCGTCATGCCCACGTAGCAGAGCCGGCGCTCCTCTTCGAGCGCCTGCGCGGAACTCATCGAGCGGCTGTGCGGAAACAGGCCGAGCTCCAAGCCGGTCAGGAAGACCACCGGAAATTCCAGACCCTTGGCGTTGTGCAGCGTCATCAGGGTGACCGGCGCGGCTTCGTCGTAGGCGTCGGACTCCGCCACCAATGCGGCGTGATCCAGGAAATCGGCGAGCGTTTCGCCGCGCGACTGGGCCTCGGCGGCGGCGCCGATCAGTTCGTCCAGGTTCTCCAGGCGCGCTTCGGAATCCGGCGTCCGCTCCTGCTCGAGCATCTTGCGGTAGCCGGTGCGTTCGAGCACGAAGCGGATCACCTCCGGCAAAGGCGACGCGCTGGCTACCAGCGAAATATCCTGCATCAGATTGCGGAACAGCACCAGCGACGATTGCGAACGGGTCGACAGCCCGCGGTCTTCGACGACCTCCTGGATAGCGTCCCACAGGCTCAGTTCGTGCTCGCGCGCGTGGCGCTCGATCTGTTCCACCGTGGTCCGGCCAATTCCGCGCGCCGGGGTGTTGACGATCCGCATCAGGCCTGTGGAATCGTTGGTCGATAGCGCCAGCCGCAGGTACGCCATCATGTCCCGGATTTCGGCCCGCTGGTAAAAACTGAAACCGCCCACGATCTTGTAGCTGCGCCCGTAACGCCGCAGCGCTTCCTCGATCTGCCGCGATTGGAAATTCGTGCGGTAGAGCACGGCGACGCGATCGTCGGGATTGGCCGCCAGATGCTTGTCGATCGTATCCGCTACGAACAGCGCCTCATTCTCCGCGTCGAAACCAGCGTAAAGACCTATTAGTTCGCCCGCCGAAGCGTCCGTCCACAGCTTTTTTCCCTTGCGCTCCTTGTTGTTCTCCACTACCCGCGAAGCGGCCGCCAGGATGTTCTTTGTCGACCGGTAGTTTTGCTCCAGCCGGATCGTTCTGGCCTTGGGATAGTCGCGCTCGAAATCGAGGATGTTGCGGATGTCGGCTCCGCGCCAGCTATAGATGGACTGATCTTCGTCGCCCACCACGCACACATTGTGCCGCTCTTCGGTCAGCAGGCGCATCAGTTCATACTGGCTTCGATTGGTGTCCTGGTATTCGTCCACCATCATGTAGCTCAGACGCCGGTTCCAGGCCTGGAGCGTCGCGATGTCATGGCGCAGCAGGCGCACCGCCTCGAGCAACAGGTCGTCGAAATCCAGAGCGTTGGCATTGCGTAGCGTCTTTTCGTAGTCCGTGTACACCGCCGCCAGCGTCTCGGTCTCTTTGTTCACCGCCTGCTGATAGAGATCGGCCGCGCTCTGGTTGGTGTTCTTGGCGTGGCTAATGCGCGCCAGTGCCGCGCGGTACTGCATGAATTCATTCTCGACCAGGCCCAGCGAGCGATAAGCCGATTTGACGATCGCCAACTGGTCGTCGTCGTCGTAAATGCTGAAGCGGCGTGTGAAACCGGGCCGGATCGCCGCCAGCGGCTCGCCGTCGCTGCGCAGCATTCGTACGCAGAAGGAATGAAACGTGGATACGCGCGGTGCGGATTCGAGCGGAACATCGGCCAGCAGCGCCGCCACGCGTTCGCGCATCTCACCGGCCGCTTTGTTCGTGAACGTGACGGCCAGAATGGCGGACGGCGGCACATGCCGGGAAGCGACGATATGCGCGATGCGGTGCGTGATTACCCGCGTCTTGCCGCTTCCTGCCCCCGCGAGGATCAGCAGCGGCCCTTCCGTGCAACTCACCGCTTCACGCTGCTGCGCGTTGAGCCCTTTGAGATAATCCATCGATGGGACTTCCACAATTTTATCATGCCGCCGCCCGATACGTCATTACGCACTTATGGCAACATCCCGTTGCGCGGACCGAAACTGGCAGGACCGGACTCCGCCTATGTCTCGGCAAAGATCGGCAGGCGACGGACGACGAGAAACCATCGCATGTCCCGTCTTCGCTGAGTCCGGAAAAGGCGCCCTTAGTAACCCAATTTCTTGTTCACTAAGTTCTCCAGCGGCTGGCCTTTTTGAAAGCGCGCGAAGTTGGCGAGGAAGAGCTGCATGGCCCGATCCAGCCAATCCGCAGTGTGGTCGGCGGTGTGGGGCGAAACCAGCACATTGTCCAACCGATAGAACGGATGACCTTCCGGCAGCGGTTCGGTGTCGAACACATCCAGCACCGCGCCGCGAATCCGGCGCTCGGAGAGCGCGCGCACCATGCTCGCTTCGTCGATTACCGGTCCGCGCCCAAGGTTGATCACCACCGCCGAGGGTTTCATGGCTGCGAATTCCCGCTCGCCGATCAGGCCGCGGGTTTCCGCCGTTAGTGGCGCCGCCGAAACGATGTAATCCGCCAGGGCGATCATCTCGGCCGTGCGCTCCGGCGTGTAGATTCGTTCGGCAAAAGCGTCCGCGACGCCCGCCGGAGGCGCATGGCGCTTCACAGCCACCACGCGCATCCCCATCGCCCGGGCGCGCGCCGCCACCGCGCGGCCGATATCGCCGTAGCCAACGATGCCCAAAGTCTGGCCGGCGATTTCAGTCACGTCGAACTGCTCCCATCTCTGCACGGCCTGGTTGCGGATCATGCGGCCGAGGTCCTTGGCGAAATAGAGAATGCCGGCCAGCGCGAACTCTCCGAGCGATTCGCTGAACACGCCTGTGCCGTTGGTAAGGGCTACCGTGCTTTCCACCAGCTCCGGAAACAGCCACCCGTCGAGGCCGGCCCATCGCATGTGCACCCAACGCACGCGCGGGCACATACGAAATACTTCGCGCAGCAACTCCACGCTGCCCGACCAGTTGAAGATGACGCCGGCCTCCTCTGCCGCCCGCTCAAACGCTTCCACGCGTTCGCCCACCGCGATACCAGCTTCCGCCGGCAGTCGCTCCAGCATGGTGAGCTGCCGCTCCGCCGGATTCGCCAACACAATCACCGTGAGATCGCCCATGTGAAGCAAACTATCACATCTCGCGGGTGGGCCATGCTAGCATGGTTTTTCCAACTACCTTGATTAAAGCCGTCAAAGGAACCAGGGACTTACTGCCCCCATTCACGGAAAACTGGAATGCCGTGGAGCGCGAGGCCCGGAGCGTATTCCGCGCTTATAACTATGGCGAGATCCGCACGCCGATTCTCGAAGAGACTCAGTTGTTCGCACGCGGCGTGGGCGCCGACACCGACATCGTCAACAAGGAAATGTACACGTTCGAAGATCGCGACGGATCTTCGCTCACCTTGCGGCCGGAGAACACCGCCTCGGTAATTCGCGCTTATATCGAGCACCGGCTCGATCAGCGGCCGGGCGTGCAGAAGCTCTATTACATGGGCCCCATGTTCCGGCGCGAGCGCCCGCAGGCGGGCCGGTACCGGCAGTTTTATCAAATCGGCGCCGAAGCCATCGGTTCGGAATCGCCGGCGGTGGATGCGGAAGTAATCGAGATGGTGGTCGAGATTCTCAATCGCGCCGGGCTCAGCGGCTTCGAGCTGTTGATCAACTCGGTGGGCGATCACAATTGCCGGCCGCAATACGTCGAGAAGCTGCGCGAGGCCGTGCAACCGATGGCCGCCAGCCTGTGTGGCGATTGCCAGCGCCGCGCGGTGACCAATCCGCTGCGCGTGCTCGATTGCAAAGTGCCGTCCGACCAGGCGGCGATCGACAAGCTGCCCAGTATTCTCGATCACCTGTGCGATGCCTGCCGCGTCCACTTCGGCGCGGTGAGGTCTCACCTGGACGATCGCGGCCTCGCCTACACCGTCCGCGCGCGCATGGTGCGCGGCCTGGATTACTACATGCGGACCACGTTCGAAGTGGTGCACGGCGCGTTGGGCGCGCAGAATTCCGTGCTCGGCGGCGGGCGCTATGACGGCCTCGCCGAATCGCTCGGATCGAAGATACACTCACCCGGCATCGGATTCTCGATCGGCGAAGACCGCTTGGTGATGAGCGTGGCGGACCGCGAAGCGAACGCGCTCGATCTGTGCGTCGCTGCGCTGGGCGAGGCGGCGCTGCGCCACGCCGCGCTGCTGGCGCGCGATTTGCGGCGCGGCGGGATGGCCGTGGAAATCGCCGAGGGCAAGCTGAAACGGATCCTCGAGCTGGCCAACAAGCTGGGCGCGCGGTTCACTCTGATCGTGGGCGACAACGAAATCGACGCCGGGCGTTACGCGCTGAAGGAAATGGCCACCGGCCGGCAGGAAGAAGTCACGCGCGACGAGATCGCCGCCAAAATCGCCGCGCGGAATTGAGCATCGATATGGAAACCTCGGTAACACTGGATTTTCTGGGCGACCTTCGCCGCACGCATTACTGCGGAACGTTGCGCGCCGCCGACGAAGGCAAGAAAGTGGTCCTGATGGGCTGGGTGCATCGCCGCCGCGATCACGGCGGCGTCATCTTCGTCGATCTGCGCGACCGCGACGGCATCACCCAGGTCGTCTTTCACGAGGACGTCGGACCCGCCGTGCACAGCCGCGCCGAAGAGGTGCGGCCGGAATACGTGATCGCCGTGGAAGGCACAGTGACGGCGCGCGGCCCGGGCGCGGTGAACCCGAACCTACCCACCGGCGAAATCGAGGTTGTGGCTACCAGCATCCGGCTGCTGAACGAATCCCGCACGCCGCCCTTCCCGATGGAAGAGCAGGTGGACGTGGCCGAGGACGCCCGCCTGAAGTACCGCTTCGTGGATTTGCGCCGGCCGCGGATGCAGCGCAATATCATTCTGCGCTCGAAGATCGCCTTCGCCATTCGCGAACACCTGAACGCGGCCGGTTTCTTGGAAATCGAGACGCCGTTCATGACGCGCTCGACGCCGGAGGGCGCGCGCGACTACCTGGTGCCCAGCCGCGTGCAGCCGGGCACGTTCTACGCGCTGCCGCAATCGCCGCAGATTTTCAAGCAGCTTCTGATGATCGGCGGCTACGAAAAGTATTTTCAGATCGTGCGTTGCTTCCGCGACGAAGACCTGCGCGCCGACCGCCAGCCGGAGTTCACCCAGATCGACCTGGAAATGTCGTTCCCGCAGCAGGAGCGCATTTTCGAGGTGATCGAGCCCATGCTTAAGACCGCGTGCGCGGTGGCCGGATTCGAGATCGCCACGCCATTCCCGCGCATCACCTACGCCGAAGCCATGCGCAGCTACGGCAGCGACAAGCCCGACTGCCGGATCCCGCCCATGCACCCCGTCGAGGACCTGGCGCCGGAACTGGCGGCAGGCGGCTTGCCGCTGGTCGCCATCCACATTCCCTCCACCGGCGCCGCCAGCCGCAAGGAACGCGACGAGCTGAAAGCCTTTGGTAATCAGCTAGGCCTCCGCGTGTACGACGATTTCAAGCGCCTGGAACGCGACTACCCCGGGCCCATGGCGCAAGTGCGCGAACGCACGGGAGCGCAGGAAAACGACCTGTTGGTGCTGGCCACCTGGGCCGGCGAGCCGAAGGGCCAACTCCCCGAACGCACCGTTTACCAGGCCTGCGGCCAACTGCGCCTCAATTGCGCGCAGCGATTCAACGACCGGCACAAGCTGCTCGATCCGAAGAATTTCAAGTTCCTCTGGGTGGTCGATTTTCCGATGTTCGAGTGGGACGACGAAGAGAATCGTTGGAACGCCGCGCACCATCCCTTCACTTCCGTGCACGACGAAGACCTGGAGAAGCTGGTCTCCGATCCGGCGCGCTGCCGCGCCAAGTCCTACGACGTGGTGTTGAACGGCACCGAGCTCGGCTCCGGCTCGATTCGTATCCACCGCCGCGACGTGCAGTCGAAAGTGTTTGCCGCGTTGGGCTTCAGCGACGACGAGGCGCGCCGCCGCTTCGGTTTCCTGTTGGACGCGCTGGAATACGGCGCGCCGCCGCACGGAGGCATCGCGCTGGGCCTCGACCGCCTGGTGATGATTCTGGCGGGCGAGACATCCATCCGCGATGTCATCCCGTTCCCCAAGACCGCGCGCGGAACGGATTTGATGTGCGAGGCGCCCGCGCCGGTGCCCGAGCGGCAGTTACGCGAGCTCGGCATCGTCTTTCGCAAGAGCAAGTAAGGGCCGGTTCGTTGGGAAGAAAAGCCGAGATGACTCTCGGCTCAGCCGGCTGGACAGCCGGCGCCACGGCGCTTGGACGCGTTCGGAGCGGCTGGCCGGCGACGGAACCGGTTACTGCCCGGCCGCTCGCCTACTGGGGCCGCGACGCTGCGGCCGCATCCAGTTGACTCACCTGCTGGCGCACGGCGGCTGCATCGTTCGAGTTGGGCGCCAGCGCCAGATATTGGCGCAAGTACCCGGCCGCCTCGGCACTCTGGTTCTTCCCCATCAAAATCAGAGCCAGCACAACGTTGAGCCGCGGAACCCTGTGTTCCTTATCGATGCGCAGCCCTTCGCGCGCTGCGCGCTCGGCAACCTCCGGGCGATTCAGCCTCGCGTTGGCAACCGCGTTATACAGGTATGCCCCTGGAAAGTCCCCGGCATCGAGCTCGATCCAAGCCCGCGAATACGCTTCGGAAGCAACCCAATCCTGCCGGCGGTCGGCCAGCGTGGTCAGGCTCTCATAGGGCCGGAGGTACTTGGGATCGGCCGCCAAAGCCTGCTTCCAGGCGCCGACGGCTCCGGCGGCGTCGTTATGTTTCTGGTGCACCAGGCCGAGCTGATACCAGGCGATGGCGAACTTCGGGTACGCCTTCACCGCTTTGGCGAATTCCTCCGCCGCAGCCTCCGGTTTCCGCTTCGCCAGCGCGTCGATTCCCCGGTCGTAAGCCTTGCGCGCGTTGGCAGGGGCCTCCAGCGTGGTCGCGCTCACGATCAGGACGCTTGCGCGGGACAGCGGATGCAGCGTGATGACGCCGAGGCGGCCATCGTCGGAGCGGCTCTTCACGGCGATACTCACCGCCTCCGACCGATAGCCGGCCAGCTCGGCCTGCACTTCGCAGTCGCGCAGCTTGGCGATCACCGGCGTCAGACTCTGGCTCCCGGCGCTTATGGGCCTCAAAACACCCGCGGGAGGTCCGCTGTTTTGGGACGCATCGCTTTGCGCCGTGTCGTTCGCGCCGGCCCTCACCTCGAAACTGAAACGCCCCTTGGCGTCGGTCAAGGTTTCAAAATGAGATTGGCCATTGCACACGCGGTTGATAGCCACCGGCTCGGGAGGCGGGGACGAGTCATCGAGCTTCACCTCGCCCGAGAAAAAGAACGCCTTCTCGGTACTCTGGTTCGCCGCCAACTGGCTCGGCGGCGGCAGACTCTGGGCCTGCGCCACACCGGCCAATATTACCCCCGCGATTGCACCCATTCGAATCGACATGCCGCCTCCAAGAGCGATTAATACGATTATGCGCCTGCCGGCTCGCTAAAAGGAACTTGTCCGGCGTCAAATGTTGCGCCAGCGCCCGCCGTGGCAATCCTGCGTCGCACGAGTGCGTGCGCCGCATCGTTCGCCAGGATTTGTCATGGTGGTTCGACAGGCCCTTAGCTCAGCGGCCCACGCGCTTCAGCGTTCGTGCCAAGGCCACCTTCAACGGGGCGTAGTTCGCCGCCGCCACCATCAGGCCGAGGCCGCACCCGAGCAACAGGATCGGCCATCCGGCGCGATCCGGGAATACGTTTTGCTGCAGCCGGAACACTCCGATGGCGAAGAACAGCAGGCCCGAGGCCAGGAAGTTTTTCATCTGGCGCGGAATGCTCCAGAACACGAACACGCACGCCACCGCCGGCAGCAGCCACTCGAAGACGCGCTGCTCGGTGTGCGAATTGGCGTAGATGCCCAACAGCAACAGCGACGTCATCACATGCCCGGGGATCACGAAGCGGAAGGCGCGGCCAACCATGTGTACCTGCGCCGACGAAAGCCGGTCGCAGATGCGGTCGAGAACGAAATAGATTGCCGCGTTGGCGATGAACAGGTACTCGATTTGCCCGCGCGTCCACGGCGCGGTAGCTTGCAACCATTTCGCATAGGGTTCGTGGAAGGTGGCCACACCGCTCAGCGCCGCCCAGGTGAAGGCGACCGCGAAGGGATAGAAATAGCGCGAGTCGTCGGGCCGGCCGAGCCGTTCCAGGCCGAACCCGGCGGCCATGAACAACGCCGCGCACGGGATCAGGTGGAAGTAGACACGGCCGGGGTCGTTGTCCACCCAATCCAGCAGGCCCATTCGCAGCAGCGTGGCCAGGCACAGCAGCGCGCCCATCGAGGAGAACATCAGCGAGAAGACCGGCGCCCGCGTGAAGCGCCGCAGCCACCAGCAGACCGGCAGCCCCGCCGCGAGCGCCCACCACAACTGCGCGTTGGTGGCCTGCTTGTCCACACCCAGGCGGTGAAAGAGTTCCAGGTTCGCGCTCCCGCGGGTCAGCCAGTCGAAGAGCCCGGCTTCCTCCATGGTGACCAGCATGGAGACCGGCAGCACCACCGCGAAGGCCAGCAGGTATGCGATGGCGACGCGGTGATAGCCGCGCTTCCAGGTGCGGATGCCGATCCATGCCATCGGCACGGCCGCCGCCCAGGCCACCATCGCCGCCGGCGCGCCTGCCAACGCCCGGTACCGGAAGAACGTCAGCAGCGCGGCGCCCACCGCCAGAATCCAGGCGCCCAGATACAGGCTCACCTGCGGCAGGGTGAGACGGCGCGCCTCCATGATCCAGGCGTCCTCGCGCTCCAGCAGGCGCTCGTACCGTTTGCGGATGCCCTCGTATTCGGAGTCCGAAAGCACCTGGTCGCGCCGCCAGCTTTCCAGGTCGCGCAGATGGTCGCCGACCTTGCCGGCGATCAGCCGCGCATAGGCGGCCGGCTCGGCCAGCACGGCTTCGCCGGCCAGATATCGGCGCAGGTCGTCGGCCATCTCGCGCGCCGAACCGTAGCGCTGCGCCGGGTCCTTTTCGAGCGCCTTCAGGCAGATGTCCTGGAGACCTTTGGGGATTTGCGGTTCCTGCCGGCGGGGCAGCGCCGGTTCGTCCTCGCGGATGCGCCGCAGCAACTCCGCCACCGTCTCGCCGCGAAACGGCGGCGCGCCGGTCAGCAGTTCGTAGAGAACCGCGCCGAGCGAGAAAACGTCGCTACGCGCATCGAGCTTCTCCGCCCCGCCCGCCTGTTCCGGAGAGAAGTACTCCGGCGTGCCGGCCATCTCGCCGATTCTCGAGAGCCGTTCGTGAGGCCCCAGATCGAGCGCCAGTCCGAAATCGAGAAGCTTCGGCTCCAGGTCGGCGCCCACCAGAATGTTGGCCGGCTTCAGGTCCCTGTGAAGCATCCCTCCTTGGTGCAGGAACTCGACGGCCAGCACCACCTTGTGCATCAACTCCGCTTTTTGTTCGAACGTCAGCCGCGCGGCCGCCTTGGTGAGCGGCGCTCCTTCCAGAAACTCCATGACGAAGTGCGGCGGCTCTTCGGCGGGGCCCAGATTGTAAATGCGCACGATGTTGGGATGCGCGAGCCGCGCCATCGCGCGTGCCTCCGCCATGAAGCGGGCGTGCAAAACGGGGTTGCCGGCGTACCGGGGCGCCAGCGTCTTGATGGCCACCTTGCGGCCGAGGGCTTCGTCGATCGCGAGCAGCACGCGGCCCATCCCGCCGGAGCCGATCCCGGCCACGATCTTGTGGCCGGAGAGCCGCTCCGGGAGCGCCTCCGGGTCCAGCGCGCGATCGATCTCGGCCAGCGCCGCCAGCTCGGGCGCCAGCTCGGGAGTGTCTTCGCCGCGCGCCCGGCCATCCAGAATCTCGGCGAACGATTTGGCGAGGCGCAGCTCGCGCTCGTCCTCCATCACGCCTCCCCGCCCTCGCACAAGCCGCGGAACCGCTTCACCGCACGATAGACGAGAAGGGCCACCTGATCGCGGGACTTACCCAGGCGCTCCGCCATTTCAACCGTCGAGAGACCCTCGATCTTGGCCAGCAGGATGGCCTGCCGGTAATCTTCGGGAAGCTCGTTCAACCGCTCCAGCAGCCGATCCACCGCTTCTTGCTGCCCGAGCAGCCGGCTTGGCGTTTTCGTATCGGCTGGCTCGGGGCCGAGCGGGTTGCTCTCGCTCCGGAACGAAACCTCTTCACCCGCGCGGCGGCCGCGATTTTGGTACCGCACGCGGTCCACGATCACGTGATCGGCAATCGAGGAGAGCCAGCGCAGAAAACTCCCCGGCGCCCGATAGGTGAAACGATTCACGTCGCGGAAAGCGCGCAGGCAGGTCTCCTGCACCACGTCTTCCACCTCCGTGCGCTCGCGGACACGTGGGCTGAGCTTGAAATGCACCAGCACCGCCAGCCGGCGGCGATGCCGCTCGAATACCTGCGAGAGGGCCTGCTCGTCGCCGGCCTTCGCCTTTTCGAGCAGCGCGAACGTCGAGGTGGTAGCATCCATCGCCGCAGTCAGCCGTCGGCCGTCAGCCCGAGAGGCCGACAGCCCGCATCAGGTTCATGATACGAGAAAGCGCGTGTGCGCGCACTCATTAGGGCATGCCGGGTCGCTGGAGATCGGCAGCGTCAGAGGCGTTGCACGGCCTTCTGCGCCAACGGCCGCAGCTTGTCGAGCATCTCTTTCCTGCCGGCGATATCCTGCTTCTCCGCCGAGTCGGTGATGAAGATTTGAAGCAGCTTGGCGCCTTTGACCACCACGAAACCGCACTTGCCGGCCGAACTCTGGGCGCTGCGGCGGATCAGTTCGGCATAAGCGTACGAGCCCATCCCAGGCTCGTCGCCGGCCAGCCAGTTACCCTTCGTGGCGGTCGCCTTCGACTTATCCCAGACGTCCTTGGCCATGTTCCCCCAGTCCATGACGACAACAGTCAGCCGCACGCCGAGCGACCGCACCGAGTAACCGCAACCCGATGCCGTGACCGCCAACTTGTCGGCTGTGCCGCCGAGCAGCGCGTTGGCTTCGTCCTGCGTCACCAGATCGCAGGCGGAGCGGCTCTGCCCGAATAGCGCGGGTACAAGGAGGAAAGGTAGGAGAATGAGTCTTCGCACGTTGGTATACGCAGGATCCGGCGGCAGGATGGCGCATCCGGTCTTGTAAACACTTGCGGGAAACGCAAAAAGCCCCGCCGCCCTTCGATGAGGGCGCGGCGGGGCTTGGGAAACGTGGCGCAGGCCGTCCAGCCTGCCGTGTCGAGATTCGGCTCGACATTCTCTTGGCCCGGTCAGTTCTTGGCGGGGCTGACAGCGGGCGCGCTGGCAACCTTGGAAGCGCCGGAGACCTTCGAAGAGCTGGTAGTCGTGGTGGACTTTTTCGTGGTCCTGGTGCTCTTCTTGGTGCTCTTCGGCTTGGCAGTGCTCTTGGCGGTTTTGGTGGTTGGCGCGGCCGTGGCGGCGGGCGCCGGGGCCGGCGTTTGCGCGGCGAACGAAACGGTGGCAAACGCGAGGGCGATGGCGAACAGCGTCTTTTTCATTTTTTTTCTCCTCTGCGGGCCTCATCGCCCGCTTACAGTTCCATGTTGCGGCAACCATGGAAAAAGCACGATAGCCGCGCCAGGCTATTCAAGGAGCCGAATCCGCGGTGGTAGCGGTTAAGATTTGTTAGTGTGGATTGGGCGCGCCCGATAGCCCGGACCGGCAATTCAAGCCGGGCGCGCGAGTTGCGATACTGATTAACGCGATGCAACCGAAGCCGATCACCCACGGCAACATCTTCCGCGTTCTGACCGCCGGTTTCGGACTGGTGGTGGTCCTGCTGCTGGCGGCCGCGCTGGTGGCGGTTCGCAATATCCACGCCATCCGGGAGAGCGCCGCCGGCCTGATCGGGGAACAGGAGGTGGCGCGCCGGCTGATCGGCGAATTGCACGGCCAGCAGACCAGCTTGAGCGAGGTGTTCTCCGTGCTGGCACGCGATCCCGATTCGGTGGACGAGGGCGCCATCCTCAAGCAGCTCGACACCGCCGACGCCGACACCGCCCGCATCGCGGCGGAAGGCGCCCGCACCGCGGACCGCGATCTCTGGGCGCGCCTCAAGCAGGCATCGTTCGCGTTTTCGGCCGAGGCGCGCCACATTCTGGCGGAGGACGAACCGGAAACTTTCGCGCCGGTGGAGCTGTTCCGCGAACACGAAGACTTCATGACCGTGGTGGCGCGGCTGGTGGAGCGGGAATACCGCCAGGCCGGCGCGGCACAGGCGCAGCTCAATCAACTGACATCGGAGCTGCTCCATACGACGGTGATCTTCGCCGGTTCGAGCGTGCTGCTGGCGCTGCTCTTCGCCATCATCACGGTGCGCATGGTGTCGCGGCTGATCCGCGGCATGGAATGGCAGACGGCCGAGCTGGGCCGCGTCTCCTGGCACATGCTGGAGGACCAGGAGGCCACCGCGCGGCGCTTCTCGCATGAGCTGCACGATGAGCTGGGCCAGTCGCTCACCGCCATCAAAACCAATCTCGCCGCGCTGGCCACGGCCGGGCAAGCGGCCGCGGAGCGCACCGCCGACTGCCTGCGCCTGGTAGACGAGGCGATTGGCAACGTGCGCCAGATGTCGCAGCTCTTGCGGCCCACCATTCTCGACGATTTCGGACTGGCGGCCAGCCTGCGCTGGCAGGTGGAGGGATTCGCCGCGCGCACCGGCATCGAAACGCGCTTCGAATCGAACTTCGACGGCCGGCTGCCCGGCGAAACCGAAACCCACCTGTTCCGCATCGCGCAGGAGGCCCTCACCAACGTGGCGCGCCACGCCGGCGCCCGGCGGGTGACCGTGAAGCTAACCGCCGAAAAAGGGCAGCTCCGCCTGAGCGTGGAAGACGACGGCAAGGGGCTCGCCGGCACGCCGGCGGAAGGCCGCGGCATGGGCATGATCGGGATG
>JBAVIH010000302.1:0-22273 GCA_049686695.1 Bryobacteraceae bacterium
CGGCAACCGCGCTGAGCGCATATGCGAGTGGATCGAGCGGCGTCACGCCCAGCAGCATCGAACCGGCCAGCCGCGCCGCGCCTGCCAGCCAGGCGAGCCCGATCGGCACTCCGATCGCGGCCATGCGCAGCGATTCGCCCAGCACCAGGCGCTCGATTTGCCGCGGCCGCGCACCCAGCGCCACGCGCAGTCCGAATTCGCGCACCCGCCGGTTGACGGAGTATAACAACACGCCGAACAGGCCGGCTGCCGTGAGCACGACCACGCTGGCGCCCAGCGCGCTGATGGCGGTGGCGATAAAACGGTCGGGTGAGAGGGCGGCGTCCACGGTCTTCCGCAAGGTGGTCGAATCGTACACCCACGCTCCAGGATCGAAACGGGGGATCTCGGCGCGGGCCGCGCGGTCGAGCGCCGCCGGCTCGCCCGCGGTTTCCACCAGCAGAGTGAGATCGCCTCTCGGTGCCTGGGCGTAGGGAAGATAGAGAAACGGCTCCGGCGACTCGTGCAAGTCATTCGAAGGGCCATCCTCGGCTACGCCGACAACCTGGCGCAGTTGGCCATCGATCCGAAGCCAGTTGCCTACGGGCGCGCGGTCGCCGAACACGGTGCGGGCCAACGTTTGCGACACCACCACCGCCAGCGGCGCGCCCGCGCCATCGCGGCTGTCGACGCCCCTCCCGGCCACGACCCGGGTGCCCATCATGCGAAAGTAGTTGCCGCCGACGTTGTTGAGATGCACGCCCATCGGCGCCATCCCCGGGACCTCGACCCGCGCCGTGGCGCCGCCGCCGGAACCGCTCAGCGGAAGCCGCCGTGCGTATGTAGCCCCGCGCGCGCCGGGCAGCGCGGCCAGCCGCTCGGCCACCTGGTCGCACCAGGCAGCGGGCGGAATGTGAAGCGCCGGAGCCACCATCAGGGCCAGCACCTTCTTGTGCGGATCCAGGCCGGGCCGAATCTCGGTGCCGTGGTGAAGGCTGGTCAGGAACAGCACCGCAACGCCGAACAGCGCCACGCTCACCGCGATCTGCGATATTACCAGCGCTTTCCGCTGCCAGCCGCGCCGCCGCGTGGTCACGCCCTGAGTCTGCTTTAATATGTCGGCGATGTTGAGCCGCACCGCGTGGAGCGCGGGCCAAACGCCTGCAACCAGGACGGCGAGGAGGAGCGCGCCCGCCGAAAATGCGAGCACGCGGTAGTCCAGCCGGATGCCTAGATCGAAGGGACCCATGGTGCTGGCGAACTCGGTGACCTTTTCGATCAGAACCTGGGCCAGCAGCAGACCCAACCCGGCGCCCGCCAGGCCGAGCAAGACGGTTTCCAGCAACAGTTGGCGCGCCACTCGCCAGCCGCCCCCGCCCAGGGCGATGCGCACGCCCAGTTCCTTGCGGCGCGCTTCGCCCTGCGCCAGCCGCAACTGAGCTACGTTGGCGCAAGCCACGAACAGCACCAACCCGAACACGGCCAGCATCCCGCCGCCGACTATCGCGTTGTTCTTCCAGCTCACCAAGCAACTGAGCGCCGTGCCCGCAGCGCCGCGCGGAGCGGGCTTGTGCTTGCCGGGACCGCGGATGGCGGCGTCGAGTTCCGCCTCGGCGCGCGCCTTGGTCAGCGGGGCGCGGAATCGGGCGGCGATTTCGAACTGGCCGCCGCGCGATTGCTCTTCCTCGCCGGCCCCCAGCGTGTGGAACCAGGCATCCGCACTCACCCAGACGCCGATCAGAATGCCGCGCTGAAGACCGGTGAACGCCTCCGGCATCACGCCGGCCACCAGGAATGGCTTATGGTAGAGCAGCACGGTCTTGCCCACGATGTGCGGGTCGCTCGCGAAACTCGTCTGCCACAGCCGGTAACCCAACACGGTCTCCGGCCTTCCTTCGCTCTCACCCAGCGACGCGCGGCCCAGCGCGGCCTTCACTCCCACCACCTGAAAATAGTTGGGCGACGCGGGTTGGATGATCACCTGCCGGCTGTTTTCGCCCTCGCCCACCAGGACTCCGCGGCGCTGCGTGGCCACAAGCTGCGCCCGGCCTTCGAGCGCCTTGGCCATATCGAGGTAATCCGGCCAGCCGTAATTCAGCCCGTTGCCGTCGTCGCCCAGCGAAGTCGCCGACCACAGCTCCCGCGGCTTCTCCACCGGCAGGGGCCGCAAGAAGGCGGCATCCACCGCGGCGAACAGGCCAGTGGTCAAACCGATCCCCAAAGCAATCGAGAGCACGGCCAACGCCGTGGCGCCGGGGTTCTTCGCGAGCAGACGAAGAGCCAGACGCAGGTCGCGGATCCATTCGGCGAGCGACATAAGCGGAAATGAAGTGCAATTCAAAGGCCAGGGCCGTCCCAATAAAATCAACGGTGTTTCGGCTCCTGATGCTCCGGAATCCGTGCGGGCTGTCCGGTTCTGGGACCGCGGAGGGTGACGGCTTGCAGCCTTCCTCCAAATCCCGCCTGCGCAGGCAGCACTCGCGAATCGCGAAGGCTTTCTTGGCAAGCGAGGTACTTTTGCCCGCTATTACGTTTGACATAATGCCCGCCACGTCATAGACTGGGACTTGATCCGGTCTTTCCGGTGCCCGGACTCCGCGTCGCTCTTTGAGGACCGCAGGGTTCGGCGGTTTCAATCCGTCGAACGGCCTGCGCGGCGGAAACTTCTGTACCTGCATCGGGCACTGCGGCTGGAGGATCTTCGCGTACCGCCTGGGAATCGGCTGGAACCGCTGTTGGGCGAACGCGCAGGGACGTATAGCATCCGGATCAATGACCAATGGCGCATTTGTTTCGCCTGGTTTGACGGCGATGCGCATGACGTTGAGATCGTGGACTACCACTAAGCCACGCGGGAGATGACAATGAAGCCGTCAAAGCGACTGGATCCAATCCACCCTGGAGAGATTCTCCTAAAAGACTTCATGAAACCGCTGGGGATCAGCATAAACAAGTTGGCTCGCGATCTGGATGTTCCGCCCAACCGGATCGGAGCAATCGTGAATGGCGCTCGTTCCATCACCGCCGATACCGCATTGAGGCTGGGGGCATACTTCCGCGTTTCGCCGGAAACCTGGCTGGGCCTGCAGGTCGACTACGATCTGCGCATCGCGCGCCAGCGAGTCGGGGATCTGATATCCCGTAACGTTCGCACGCCACCGGCCGCCTGACTGGCGATGAGCCCTCGGCTTACATTCCCCGCGTGCCGTTTTCGAGGAAGGCGCGCAGGCGGTGGCTGCGGCTGGGGTGGCGGAGCTTGCGCAGGGCTTTGGCTTCGATCTGCCGGATGCGCTCGCGCGTGACGGCGAAATTCTGGCCGACTTCCTCGAGCGTGTGCTCGCTGCCGTCCTCCAGGCCGAAACGCATTTTGATGATCTTCTCTTCGCGCGGCGTGAGCGTCTTCAGCACTTGCGCGGTCTGCTCGCGCAGGTTCAGGTTGATCACCGCATCGGCGGGCGAAATGCCGTTCTGATCCACGATGAAATCGCCCAGATGCGACTCTTCTTCCTCGCCGATCGGGGTCTCGAGCGAAATCGGCTCCTGCGCCACCCGCAACACTTTGCGCACCTTCGACACCGGCAGTTGCAGCCGCTTGGCCAGCTCTTCGTTGGTGGGTTCGCGCCCCAGTTCCTGCACCATCTGGCGCGAGGTGCGAATCAGCTTGTTGATGGTCTCGATCATGTGCACCGGGATGCGGATGGTGCGCGCCTGGTCGGCGATGGCGCGGGTGATGGCCTGCCGCACCCACCAGGTGGCGTAGGTCGAGAATTTGTAGCCGCGCCGGTACTCGAACTTATCCACGGCCTTCATCAGGCCGATGTTGCCTTCCTGAATGAGATCCAGAAACTGGAGGCCGCGGTTGGTATAGCGCTTGGCGATGCTGACCACCAGGCGCAGGTTGGCTTCGATCAGCTCCTTCTTGGCGGCTTCGGCTTCCTGGTGGCTCTTGGTGATGATCTCGAGGGTGCGGCGCAGCTCCGCCGCCGGCGCCCCGTACTGCTCCTCGAGCTGTTGCAGGCGTTGGGCGAAGCTGCGCTGCTCCTTGCGCAGTTCCTTCACTCCCTCGGCGCGCGCCCCCGGCCAGGTCTCCAGGCGCCGCTGCACGCGGGCGATCTCGCGCTCCACCGGCTTCATCTCTTCCACCGCGGCGCGGATGCGATCGATCAGATGGCGGATCACCGGGCTCTGAAAACGGACCGCCCGCACCTGGCGCGAGACCCGCACCATCAGGCGCGCCAGCTCCCACAATTGCCGGCGGTACTGTTTCGGCTTCATGGCGCGCGGGGTGGCCTGCAGCTTCTGCCGGCACTGCATGGTCTTGCGGTACTGGCGCGCGATTTCCTCGGTGGCGCGCACGAATTCGGCGCGCTTCTCCTCCACCAGTTCGTCGGTGAGGATGGGTTCGGAGATCTGCACCACGTCGCGGGCCGAGACCACGTCGCGCGCCATTTCCTCGCCCATGCCGATGATTTCCTGAACCGCCAGCGGCGCGCGGGCCAGCGATTTCAAGACCGTGTTCTGACCGCGCTCGATGCGGCGCGCGATTTCCACTTCGCCTTCGCGGGTGAGCAGCGGCACGGTGCCCATTTCCCGCAGGTACATGCGCACCGGGTCGTTGATCTTCTCGCCCACGCCGGCGGGCAATTCGAGGTCGAGAACTTCCTCGCCCTCTTCCAGCTTCTTGTCGAAATCCTTGGGCTCTTCCAGGATTTCGATTCCGGCCACATCCAGGCCCGCCAGCACGTCCTCGAGCTCCGCGCCGCCGCCCAGATCTCCGGGCAGAACTTCGCTGACCTCGTCGTACAAGACGTAGCCCTTCTGTTTGCCCATCTTTACGAGCCGCTGTATTCCCTCGAACTTATCGTCCAGCGCCACTGAGCCCCGCACTCCCGGCGTTTCCAAGCGAGTCCAACACATTGTACCCCACGGCGCGGACCCGCTTGGTGGGGCATGCTTCAGCTTGCCCTCAAAAAAACCGCCGCTCTTCCGCCACGCACTCGCGGCGCCCCGCCGCACCCCATCAGCCGCGGCCGCGCGCCGCCCGATCGCTACCCTCCAACTCCGCCGTCAGGCGCAACGCCTCTTCCCAATTGCCTCCACGCTCGGCTTCCCGGATGCGCGCCTTCATCCGGTCGCGGAGGCCGCGCTGCTGGCTGCGCCGGACGCTTTCGAGCGCTGCCTCGACCGCGCCAGGCGTCACGTCCGGCTCGCCCTCCAGCACCGCTTGGGCAAGCAGATTCTGGTCGGCCTCTTCCAGACGGCCGTGCAGATTCTCGAAATTCAACCGTCCGCCGGCGGCCACCAGCGACAACGCGGCCTGGAACACGCGGCGTGACGCGAAGCCCGCGACGGAATCCAACTGAGATAACTGGCCGGCGATCTCCTTACTAACTGCCTCATCGGTCAAAATCGCATTCAGCAGGAGCCGCTCGTCGTGCCGCAGCGCGATTTTCGGCCGCTCCATCGGCTTCTCCTGGCGGCTGGCCGCGGCCTTGCGAAAACTATCCAGCACCATTCCCTGCGGCACGCCGATATACGACGCCAGGTCGTTGGCGATGGCGCTCCGCTCCAGCGGGTCGGTAACCTTGTCCACCGCCGGCAGCAGCGCGTTCAGCACCGCCACCACGCCATCGCTCGAGCGCACGTCGTGCCTGGCGCGCGCGCGGTCGGCCAGCCAGTAGAAATAACCCTTGGCCTCGTCGAGCCGCTGCTGGTATTGGGCCGCCCCGCGGTCGCGGCAATACTCGTCCGGGTCGAGGCCGCCATCGAGCTCCACGATCCGCACCTGCATGCCCTCCTCGAGCAACAGCCCGATGGAACGTTCGGCGGCGTTGGCGCCCGGCGCGTCGGGATCGAAGTTCACCGCAATCCGCGCCGAGTGCCGCTTCATCGCCTGCACCTGCTGCGCCGTCAGCGAGGTGCCGCAGCTCGCCACCACGTTCGCCACGCCCGCCGCCGTCACCCCGATCGCGTCCATGTAGCCTTCCACCAGGATCACCCGGTCCTGCTTGCGGATGGTCTCCTTGGCGCGGTGCAGGTTGTACAGCACCTGGCTCTTCTTGTAAATCGCGGTCTCCGGCGAATTCAGGTATTTCGGCTCGTCGTCGGCGGCCAGCGCGCGCCCGCCAAAACCGATCGCTTTCCCCGATTCGTTGTGGATGGGAAACATCAGCCGGTTGCGGAAGCGGTCATAGAGGCTGCCATCCTGCCGCGTGCCCATCAGGCCGGATTGCTCCATCTGCGCGCTCGAGAAATTGCGCCCGCCGAACATGCGAACCAGCGCGCGGCCGGAGCCCTCGGCGTACCCCAGCCCGAACTGCGCGATGGTTTCCCGCGCCACGCCGCGCCGCGCCAGGTACGCCCGCGCCGCCTCGCCCGCCGCGCCTTCGAGATTGGCGCGGAAAGCCTCCTGCGCCATCTCGTGCATCTCGAAAGCGGAGCCGCGCAGCCGCGAATCCTCGTCGGAATACTGCGAGCGTTTGGGCAGCGGAATGCCGTAGCGCTCGGCCAGTTGCTTGAGCGCCTCCCAGAAGCCGAGGCCCTCCTTCTCCATCACGAACTTGACCACGTCGCCGCCCGCGCCGCAGGAGAAGCACTTGTAAAACTGGTGCACCACGTGAACCGTGAAGGAGGGCGTCTTTTCGCTGTGGAAGGGGCACAGCCCCATGTAGCGGCTCGCGCCCGATTTGCGCAGCTTCACGTACTCCCCCACCACGTCTTCGATGCGCACCTGCGACTTGAGCTGCTCGACGAAATCCATGGGGGCCTGCGTGTATTATCCCGCAGCGTCCCCCCGGCCGGCGGGGACCCGGTAGCGCCGGCGGTCTTGCCGCCGGTGTCTCGCGGGGAGTCCTCCTCCGAATTTCCGACTACCCCGCCGTCGGGTAATGGGTGTTCTGCGGGGACCTTGCACGCCACCGCGAAGTTGTGGGAATGTTCGACCGCCACCAGGAGCTTGTTCCCGGCAGGACTGCATGGGGCCAATCGTCTGAGCCGCTGGTCGGCAGCCGCAGGAGCCAGTGCGGTTCACGATCGGGGCAGTTCGCGAGGCTGTCCGTGCTCAATACCAAGCCTCGTGTAAAGGTAAGTCGAGTGGATCGAGTTCGGGCATCGATCTGAATGGATTGGAGGCGCCGTCCAATCAGCAGCCGCTTGAGTATTCGCTCTCGAATCGGCCACCGCCCCTGCGAAGTCGCAATCGGGTTGCCCTGGATGGACAATTCCCAACCCGACCAACTGTGCACATTGGTCAGTTCAAACTCGCCTCTTGGCTGGCCCGAAGAACCGTCCAGGCGGACATGCTCCGCGAGTCGGCCGAATTGGAGGAAAATTCGCGCCGCATAGCCCTCCCAGATGTGGCTCAGACGAAGTCCTACGATTGGTCCGTGCCAGTACCGAAACATATTCGAAGGACTCAATTCTACAATCTAGCTTCGAGGGGCCGATCGCCGGTAAGGGGAAGGGCCCACACGAACAATCGATGGTCGGATTCGATGGCTGGCGAGCGGCGGGGATCGGAACCGGGACGACGCTGGGCGCCAGCGCCCCTCCTCGACTTGGGTGCGCCGCTAACCCGCTCGGGAGCGGTCCCGCGGCGTGTTCCGAACAGTGGCCGGGATCAGGCGCGTGGAAAACGCCGGCGGGCAATGCCGCCGGCGCTGTCCCGGCTACTGCGATAGCCGCAGAATCTGCGAAAGGAGCATCTGGAACGCCGGCGTCACGTCGTTCACGGTCTGGATCTGGATGTACATTCCGGTTGGAATCGTGGAGTTGTACACAGTATTCGTCGCGGAGGGCCCGCCCGGCGAGCACGGCTGGCCGGGAACGCAGTTGGCCAGGCGCTCCAGCAGCACCGCGTCCACACCTCCGGAGCCCGAGACGGTGCCCGCATAACCCATCGTGTAGATGATCGGCGTGAGATTGGTATCCTCATGGATCTGCAGAGCCGCCATATCCGCGGCATTCCAGGAAGCCAGCCCGAGCTGGCAGGCGTTGCTGGCCGCTTTGATTCCCCCGGCCAGAGTTCCGGTGAGTGTCAGAGGAACGCCGCCGGTGCCACCGCCGCCCAGGTTACAGTCATCCGAGGAATTCCAAATTGCGGATTGTTTGTAATCGGATTGCGTGTAGCTGCCGGAACCGGCCCCGGGATTCACGTGGGTCGATCCTGTGGTCGAATTGCCGTACCAGTCGTGGCTGGGTATACCGTTGATAACGGGCGTTGCGCCCGTTGCAACGTTGTTGGGGTTGCTGAGGGGCTTCGCGGTCAGGTAAGAGCAACCATTGGCTGGGCCCGCGGTGGCTGCGGTGTTATCCAGGAGGCTCTCGTTATTGTGGGTACTGTTGTTATTCGAGTTGGTATTTCCGGTTGATTCCACCCAATCGGTCACGTTGTTCTGGTTTGCGAAAATCCCGGCCGCCGGCCCGCTGGTGTTTTGCGCACGGGTGAAAATCCCCATAACCTGGTTGCTGCCATTGGCATAGCCGCCCCACTGCGCGATCCAACCTATGATCGATTTGGCCGCAACGTTTGGGTAGAGTCCGGTGGCGCTGACGCCCACGACATAATTGCCTGCGCCTGGGGTTCCATAGTTCACGCATGCGCTCGTCTTCGGAATCACGCCGTTAACGGAGTTGTTAAAGTCGGCGGTAATGCCGTTGGGCTCGCCGTCCGTCCACAGCACGATGATATTCAGGGCTCCCGGCTCGTTGGCCGCCTGCAGCTCATAATAGGCCATCATCATCGCTTCGGCCATGCCGGTGTTGCCGCCCGACGACACCATGTTCTGAAGCGAAGTGACCATGTTGGGGGTTTCGGTCGAGCCCTTGAAGTTGACATCGGGGCCAACCGCGCCGGTCGGCGGATACTTTCCCCAATCCGCCGGCGGATAGGCGACGATGGAGCTTCCGGCCATCAGCACCAGGCCGAGCTTGTCGCGGCCCGCCGAGAACTGGTTGACGAAGTACTCCGCGCCAGCCTGCACGGCCGGCAACTCGGTCCCCATGGAGCCGGACCGGTCGATCACGATAACCATCACCACGTCTCTGCGGGAAGCCGTGCCTCTCGAGGCTACCGTGCCGTTGGCAAAACCGAGGATCCGCATGAACAGCAGCGGAACCTTCACCGCGGCAACCACCGCCACGGTTCGCAGTTTGTTGGTGTTGTCCTGGGTGACGGTGATGCAGTTGCCGGAGTTGGTGTATGAAATCGCGGTTCCCGTGCCTGTCGGCACCAGGTCCCCGTTGGAATCCGTCGTGCAACTGCTGTCGTTGAAACCGTAAGCTCCCCAGTAACCGCCGCTCCCGGCCGTTGCGCCAGTAACGATATTGGCTCTGATGAACTGGTCCGCCGCCAAGGCTGCCGCCGACGCCTGCGCGCTGATGGTCAGCCCTGCGTTCAGGGATTGGGCCGAGGCGAGAGCGGCTCCATCCACGGCCGCTTGCATCTTCAGCTTCACGCTATACAACATGGTGGCATCGATGCCGAGCCCCACCACCGGGACCAGAAGGAACGGCAGCATAAAGGTGAACATCATCAACACGCCGCCGGCCTGCCGCCGCCTGCGCGGATGGGTAGCCGTTCGCCGTCCGGTATCGGGCGGACTAGAATACCGCAAACGCATAATCGCCTCCCTTGGTGTATCCGGTTTGTCCCGTGCTTGAGAAATACACTTCCACCACATATACCGGTTGGCCAGCCTGGTAACCGTCCTGGCCCGCTTCGGCCGGCAACGGGGAAATCAGGTTGAAGGTGGACGCGTCTCCGGAGTGCGACACGGTACTGGTGGTGGAAATGTTGAAATTAGCGTCCATATCCGCAGCGAGCGGTGTGCCGAATGCGCTCGCCGATAGGCCCACGCCCGTGTTGCCCTGCAGGTATTGTTGGGTGAACCCAAATTTCCCGAAGTTGGCGCAACTGGAAGTGTGCGACAGCGGGGACGTGGAGCCGTAGGTGGGGCCGGCCGAGGCACAGGTGGTGTTTCCCACGTAGGTAAGGGTCGAAAAGAAGACCACGCCATTTCCCGCACCGGTGACTGTTCCGAGCTGCGCGGTAATATCGGTGAGAGTATGGTTGGAGCCGGTGCCGCCAGTGGCGGAGAAGTTGACGCCCCGGCTGTACATGCTTGCCAGATCTCGCGCCATTTGCGTGACTTGCTGTCCCCGAACCATGGCGGTTCCAAGCCACAGCGTGCCGAGCAGCAGCGAAAGCCAGACCGGAACCAGGATCGAGAACTCCACCATGGAGCCGCCCCGATTTGTTTGTTTTCGATTGCGCATCGCGTTTCTCCCTACTGCTGCGGTATCACATAGCCCCCGTTGGATATCGCAGGCGCCTCCATCCGGTCCCAGGCTACGACGGTGGTACCGATGGCGCCGAGCGAGGTCAGGCCCGGCATCTTGACAAAGGGCACCAGCAACCTGCCCGGGTTGCCCTGAACCGAAACACAGACCAGCGGGAGCTCGCCGTCGATCTGCATCCCGTTGCCGCCCGTCACGCCGTCCTCTGGCGTGAGCGCGCCGGTATTCTGATTGACAAGATACCAGTCCACATAGATACCGTTCCAGCCGTTCACGCCGGTCGCGGTACCGCCGGTCGCGTTCAGTTTTCCGAAGGCGTTTGCCTGGACCACGGTCTGTATGGAGGCCCGTTGCCCCAGCCCGGTGATAACCTGGCTGGTAACGGCGTAGCGTACTCCCTGTCCGACGGCGTACTGCAAGGATGACTTCTGATACACCGCCCATCCGACGTTCAGGATGAGGGACATAAACCCTAGTGTTGGCAGCAGCACCAGCGTGAACTCGAGCATTTCCGAGCCCCGCTGCTTGAGCTTGCGTAAACCAGGCCGCTTCTTTTCAGTGCTTTGCATGAGTGGCTCCGCTTTGGCCGATGGCCCCCCGGGCAATTCTCCCGAAGGCGACACTACTCAGCCCCTGCCGGCGAACCTGCAATTCGCCCGTACGCAAGAAGGACGATTGGCCGGCGAGTATTCTTTACGGATCTGGCCGGTACTAGGAGGACAGGGCGGTTTCTTTCCGTGCGGCGAGTTAACTAAAGTTAGCAGGCGGAATGCTACTCAATGGCCATCTATATGAACGGACAGCGCCGGAGTAAGATCGAGTGCGATGGACCGAAGCCCCGGCAGCCCGCCCGAAGCGGGAATCGAGCAGGAAATCGTCGACCTTTACGAGCGGGAAGCCGGCGGCCTGCTCCGTTACGCCACAGCGCTTGCGGATAACCGGGAGACGGCCCACGATGCGCTGCAGGAGACGTTTTTCCGCTTTTTCCTGTGCCGTTCGGCGGGCCAACAGATCCGGTCGCCGCGGGGCTGGCTGTTCCGGGTGGCGCGCAACTATGTCTTCGATCAGAAGAAGGCGGGCTCGCGGAACGAAGTCGGCGTGGAGACGCTGCGCAACGTGGCCGGACCGCAGCTGGGAGCGGCGAGCGAGAGCCACGTCTGGGAGTTGCTGCAAGGGCTGCCGCAAATCGGTCTTTCGCCCAGGGAAATGGAATGCGTCCGGCTGCGCACGGAAGACTTGAGCTATGATGAAATCGCCGGCGTGCTCGGGGTGCGGGCGGGCACGGTGGGGGCGCTGCTCAGCAGGGCGCACGACAAAATCCGCAAAGCGGTGGGCAGCGGCGTGCCGAAGAAGCGCGATGCCCAGGCGGTTGGAGAAGAACGCTATGCATCCTAGGAGCGCCACCTTGATCGCTTTCTGCGATGCGGAAGCCGGCGCCGGCCGCAGCCGCCGGATCGCCAGGCATCTCTTGAAGTGCGAGAAGTGCCGCAACCAGGTGCGGCGGATCCGGAGCGAGCGCGACGAGCTGTCGGCGCGGGCAGCCGCGCCGGCCATCGACAGCGAGCCAGGACTGGCTGCGGTGCGGTCGGCGATAGCCGCCTGGCAGTCCGGCAGGAACGGCGCGGCGGCGTCCGAATTGAGAGCCCGGCTGCGGTGGCAAATCGAAACCTATTTTGGCTTGCAGGCGGTTTCGTCGGTGGAGCGCCCGGGCATCCCGCCGGAAGAGATGCTGGGAAAGGCGAGCGAGATGCTCGAGGTCTTTCTGGGGCCTGGCGCGGCGCAGGCGGTGAGCGACGACGTCTTTCGCGGGTTGGACTGGGCCGGGCCGGCCGGGGAGGAATGCCGATGAAGCGCTGGGCTAACTTGGAGGGAATCGAATCGGCGCCCCAATGGATCGTCATGTTCCTGGGCGCATATTTGATCGTCCATCTGTTTGTGCTGTACGTTTGGAACACGACCGGCCAGGTCTTCTCGATTCAAGCTACCTCCGACGGCAGTTCCGCGCTGTCGGTGACCGCCATGGCGGCGGTGAGTTTGTGGCTGTGCCTGGTGGTATTGCGAAGCTTTCCCGCCGGTGCGCCGCTGCGGCGCGCATGGATGCTGATCACTTTGGCGGCGGGGGCCCAAGCCGTGTCGGGCGTGCTGGCGCAACTGCTGGGAACCGATTGGCTGCTGAACCCGCTGGTATGGGCCTGCCACGCGAGACCCGGCTTGATCGACCGGATCTGGCGCGCCGCTCTGATCGCCGGCGGACCGGTTCGGCTGGCCCTGCTGGGGGCGGGCATGCTGGCGGCACTGCGCGTGCTGCGGAAATTCGGTTTCTGGGTTCGGCCCAGCGCCGCCGATTGGGCGGTGACCTCCATCGTCTACCTGTTCACTCTCTGCCGGTTCGCCGAAGCCGGCGCGGCATCCCTCTCGGGCAGGCCGCTCGGCATCGAAGCGTGGACCTCGCTGGCCGGCCTCCCCATCCTGTGCGTGTTGTTTCTGGAGGCCATGCTGCTCCGCCAATCGGTTGTCCGTATGGGCAATGGACCGATTTCCCTGTGCTGGGCGGCGTTCATGTGCGGCATCTTTTTGACTGGAGCCGGCGAGCTGATTGGCTGGGTGATTCCCCACTATTCCCATGCGTGGCCGCTCGAGATGATCCAGTCGCTGACCCGGTTCCCGATCGCGGCTGTTTTCGCGCTGGCGCCGGCCTTCCAGGTGGCGGCGCAACGCCGCGCAGTCAAACCGGCCACCGACCGGCCCGAGGACCTGGCGACCGGCGTTCCCGCACTGGTGCGATAGCGGCGCCGGCGTACGCCGGGCTGAATGGCAATCGCGAGGTAACGGCACAGGGGCAAGCCAAGAGCATGCCCCGCCTATTTTCGAGCAGACTGGTCCAGGGCCAGGTTCAGCTCGAGCACGTTCACTCGCGGCTCGCCGAAGAGACCGTATTGGCGGCCTTCGGTGTGCGCGGCCACAAGCTGTCGAACCGCGTCGGCGCTCACCCCGCGGGCGGCGGCTACGCGCGCCACTTGCACGTCGGCGGAAGCCGGGCTGATGTGCGGGTCCAGGCCGCTGCCTGACGCGGTCAGTAAGTCGGCTGGGATCGGGCCGGTGTAAGTCGGGTTCTCTTTGCGAAACTTCTTGGCATCGTCGCTGACACGGTCGCTCAGCTTCTGATTAGTCGGCCCGTAATTGGAGCCGCCCGAGTTCAAGCCGTCGTACCCGTCATTGCCCGCGGCCGAGGGGCGGCCGTGAAAATACTTGGGGCTAGTGAAGCGCTGGCCGATCAGTTCCGAGCCCACCGTCTTGCCGTTGACGACTTTCAGACTGCCGTTGGCCTGGTGGGGAAAGAGAATCTGCGCCAGTCCCGTCACCGCAAGCGGGTACAGGAGGCCGGTCAACACCGTCAGCAGAAGCGTCGCTTTAATCGCAATCATGAGTTGTTTCATCGAAGAGTCTCCTTTACGCCAGGCGCAGCAAGCCCAGCACCCGGTCGACCAACCAGATGCCTGGGAACGGTGCGATCACTCCGCCCACGCCGTAGACGAGCAGGTTGCGCCGCAGCAGCGCGGCCGCGCTCATCGGGCGGTACTTGACGCCGCGCAGAGCCAGCGGAATCAGCGCCATGATGATCAGCGCGTTGAAGATCACCGCCGCCAGCACCGCGCTCTGCGGCGTGTGCAGGCCCATGATGTTCAGCTTCGCCATTTCCGGGTACGTCACCATGAACATGGCGGGCAGAATCGCGAAGTACTTGGCGATATCGTTGGCGATGGAGAAGGTGAACAGCGCGCCGCGCGTCATCAGCAACTGTTTGCCGATCGCCACGATTTCAATCAGCTTGGTGGGATTGCTGTCGAGGTCCACCATGTTGCCGGCTTCCTTGGCGGCCATGGTGCCGGTGTTCATGGCCAGGCCGACATCGGCCTGCGCCAGCGCCGGTGCGTCGTTGGTGCCGTCGCCAGTCATCGCCACCAGCCGCCCGCCGGCCTGTTCTTTCTTGATCAGGTCCATCTTGTCGCGCGGGGTGGCCTGCGCCAGAAAATCGTCCACGCCGGCTTCGGACGCGATGGCCGATGCGGTCAGCGGATTGTCACCGGTGATCATCACGGTGCGAATGCCCATTTTGCGCAAATGCTCGAAGCGCTCGCGCATGCCGCCCTTCACCACGTCCTTGAGATGCACCACGCCCAGCGCGCGCCCGCCATCGGCCACCACCAGCGGCGTGCCGCCCGAGCGCGAAATCCGGTCGGTGATTTCGTTCAGCTCGCTCGAAGCGCGGCCGCCGTGTTCCGCCACGAACTCCATCACCGAATCGGTGGCGCCTTTGCGGACCTGGCGGCCGTCGATATCCACGCCGCTCATGCGCGTCTGCGCGGTGAACGGAATAAAGTGGGCTTCGTGCTCGGCCACTTCGCGCCCGCGGATGTTGTAGCGCTGCTTGGCCAGCACCACGATGGACCGGCCCTCGGGCGTTTCGTCGGCGAGGCTCGAGAGCTGCGCCGCGTCGGCCACTTCGGCTTCCGTCACCCCGGCCAGCGGGATGAATTCGACCGCCTGCCGGTTGCCCAGCGTGATGGTGCCGGTTTTATCCAGCAGCAGGGTATTCACGTCGCCCGCCGCTTCCACCGCTTTGCCGCTCATGGCCAGCACGTTGTGCTGCATCACGCGATCCATGCCGGCGATGCCGATGGCCGAGAGCAAGCCGCCGATGGTGGTGGGAATCAGGCACACCAGCAGCGAAACCAGCACGGTGACCGAGGGCGCCGTGCCGCTGCCGCTCGAGTGCACGCTGAAGGCGGCGAACGGCTGGAGGGTCACAACCGCCAAAAGGAAGATCAGGGTCAGCCCGGCGATCACGATGTTGAGCGCGATTTCATTCGGCGTCTTCTGCCGCTCGGCGCCTTCCACCAGCGCGATCATGCGGTCCAGAAACGTCTCGCCCGGATTGGAGGTGATCTTCACCTTGATCCAGTCCGAGAGCACCTTGGTGCCGCCGGTCACCGCGCTGCGGTCGCCGCCCGATTCGCGGATTACCGGCGCACTCTCGCCGGTGATGGCGGATTCGTCCACGCTGGCGATGCCCTCGACGACGTCGCCGTCGCCAGGGATGGTCTCGCCGGCTTCCACCAGCACCCGGTCGCCCGACCGCAGCATGGTCGCCGCCACGGTTTCCGTTCTGCCGTTGATCAGCTTGCGCGCGGTGGTTTCGGTTTTGGTCTTGCGCAGCGTGTCGGCCTGGGCCTTGCCGCGGCCCTCCGCCATGGCTTCGGCGAAATTGGCGAACAGCACGGTGAACCACAGCCACAAGGTGATTTGAAAAGTGAAGCCGCCGAGCGCCGCGCCGGAGGCCAGGTCGCGCCCGGCCAGGATGCTGGTCATCAATGCGCCCACTTCCACCACGAACATGACCGGGTTCTTCATCATTGTCCGCGGGTTCAGCTTGACGAACGAATCGCCGATCGCCCGTTTCACGATCGGCGGATCGAACAGCGGGCGGGCGCGCGCCGCCCTTTTCGAAATCAGCGAAGTTTCGTCGGTGTTGACAGGTGCTACGGTTGCGACGGGCATGTTAGCTCCACAGCCTCCCCTGTTGCATCAGGAAATGTTCCACCACGGGAGCGAGGGAAAGCGCCGGGAAGAAGGTCAGCGCTCCCACAATCACCACCACGCCCACCAGCAGCGCCACAAACAGCGGCCCGTGCGTGGGGAAGGTCCCGGCCGAAACCGGCACCTGCTTCTTGGCTGCCAGGCTTCCCGCCGCCGCCAGCAGCGGGATCAGCATCAGAAAGCGCCCGAACAGCATCGCGATACCGAGGGTGACGTTGAGATACATCGTGTTGGCGTTCAGGCCGGCAAAGGCGCTTCCGTTGTTGCCCACCGCCGAGGTGTAGGCGTAGAGCACCTCGGAGAGCCCGTGCGGTCCGTGGTTGTTCAAGCTGTCGCCGACCGTCTTCAGGTTGATTCCCGCCGCGGCGAATCCGAGGATGCTGAACGCCAGCACCATCACCGCCAGCATCACCATCTTCACTTCCTTCTGCTCGATCTTTTTGCCGAGGTACTCCGGCGTGCGCCCCACCATCAGGCCGGCGATGAACACCGACAGAATGGCGAACAGCAGCATGCCGTAAAGCCCCGAGCCGACGCCGCCGAAAACCACTTCGCCGAGTTCGATGTTGACCATTGGCACCAGCCCGCCCAGCGGCGTCAGGCTGTCGTGCGCGTTGTTCACCGCGCCGCAGCTCGCGTCGGTGGTGACCACCGTGAACAGCGCCGAATTGGCGATGCCGAAGCGCACCTCCTTGCCTTCCATGTTGCCGCCCGGCTGCGTAGCCGTGGCCTGGGTTTCCAGGCCCAGCTTCGCCAGCACCGGGTTGCCCGCCTGCTCGGCCGGATAGACGATAAACACGCCAGCCAGGAACAGCACCGTCATCGCGCCCAGCAGCGCCCAGCCCTGGCGCGTGTCGCGCACCATTTTGCCAAAAGTGTAGGTCAGCCCGCCCGGGATGATGAAAATCAGCAGCATCTGGATGAAATCCGAAAATGGGGTGGGGTTCTCAAAAGGATGAGCCGAATTGGCGTTGAGGAATCCGCCACCGTTGGTGCCCAGCATCTTGATGGCTTCCTGGGAAGCCGCCGGCCCTTGCGGGATGGTCTGTACCGCGCCCTCCAGCGTGGCCGCCTTGGTGTACGGATGCAGGTTCTGAATGGCACCCTGCGAGCACAGCAGCAGCGCGGCCAGGATGGAGATCGGCAGCAGGACGTAAACGATCGAGCGCGTGAAATCCACCCAGAAATTGCCGAGGGTTTTCGACGAGTGCCGCGCGAAGCCGCGCACGAACGCGATCGCCACCGCGATTCCCACCGCCGCCGAGAAGAAGTTGTGAGTGGCCAGCGCCGCCATCTGGCTGAGGTAGCTCATGGTGGTTTCCGGCGTGTACGCCTGCCAGTTCGTGTTGGTGGTGAAACTGGCCGCCGTGTTCCAGCCCAGATCCGCGGCCACGTTGCCCAGCCCCTGCGGATTCCATGGCAGCCACTGCTGCACTCTCAGCCAGAGGTACGTCAACAGCAGGCTCACCGCGCTGAATACCAGCACGCCGCCGGCATAGCGCTTCCAGCTCTGCTCGGCCGCTTCCTCGATGCCGCAGATCCGGTAGATCAGGTTCTCGAGAGGCCGCAGCACCGGATGCAGAAACGTGCGCTCGCCCTGGAACACGCGGGCCATATGAGCGCCCAGCGGCTTCACCAGCAGCAGCAGCACGGCTACGTAAAGTCCGATTTGAAATAGACCGTTCGATGTCATCGGCTCTCCCTCAAAAACGCTCCGGGCGCAGCAGGGCGTAGAACAGATACACCCCCAGGGCCGCGGCTACAATCAATCCCACGATGTATTCCATAGGTTTGGCTAAAGCAGGTCGCATCCTTTCGCAAATGCCCAGGCGGCAAGGAAAAACAGAATCGTCAGCAAAACGAATATCACGTCCAGCATGGTTCACCTATTCCAAATGGATGAGTGCGACGTTGTGTCCGTCGCGAGCCAGGTCGCGCGCCAGGCTTTCTTCCCGCGTGCGCCAAAAATGTTTCCGCGTGCCCACCAGCACCATCGAGTCGGCGTGCAGAGCGTACTGAAAACCCTCCACCCAGCCGCGCGCCATCACCACCTGCGGCTCGACCGGAAACGGGCACCGCGATGCCAGGTCCACCAGTCGTTCCACCAGGTGGGCGTGCACCGCCGCCGGGCAGCCGAACGGCACCGCATACGGCACCGAGTGCACGGCGACCAGCCGGACGCGGACATTCAGCCCCGCCGCCAGCACCGCGGCCCGCTGCAACACCGCGTCGGCCAACGCCCATTCCGTGTAGGGCACTACGATCTCCAGTTCGCGCTGGCCCGGTCCCGCCGCGAGCGATCCCGGATCGATGTGCAGCCCGCCCTGCGTCCGCATGTGTGCCTCCACACAGCAAAGGGTAGTGCGCGCGGCGTAAGGAAGTCGTAAAGAAAAAATCAGAATTGAATTAACGCGCGCCAGGTGGGGCATGCTTTAGCTTGCCCGTATTTCTCTCGGACCGTCGCTTTCGAACCCGTCTCGCGAGCTGCACTACACTGAATAGAATGGCGTCAGCCCGCGAACACCTGCATCCGCTGCTCACCATCCACCGGGATATCCAGTCGGTGCTGCGGCGCGACCCCGCGGCGCGAAATGCGCTGGAGGTCCTGCTGTGCTATTCCGGGCTGCACGCCATCTGGATCTACCGCTTCACCCACTGGCTGTGGCGGCACGGGTTTCGCCTTTTGGCGCGCGTGCTTTCGCAGGTGGCGCGGAACCTCACCGGGATCGAGATTCATCCGGGCGCGAAGATCGGCCCCGGTTTCTTCATCGACCACGGCATGGGGGTGGTGATCGGCGAGACGGCGGAGGTGGGCGCGGACGTCACCATTTACCACGGCGTCACCTTGGGCGGCACCAGCCTCAGCCATGGCAAGCGGCACCCGACGCTGGGCGACCGGGTGGTGGTGGGGGCCGGGGCCAAGCTGCTGGGCGCCATCGAAATCGGCGACGATTGCCGCATCGGAGCCAACTCGGTGCTGGTGAAATCGGTGCCGCCGAACTCGGTGGTGGTCGGCGTTCCGGGCCGGCCGGTGATCCGCTCCCGGGCGCATTCTCCCGAGGACGATCCCGACCTGCAGCACACCATTCTCCCGGACGCGATCGGCGAGATGCTGATCACGCTGATGGCGCGCGTAGACCGGCTCGAGAAGCCCTCCCCGGCCGAGGAGCCGCCGCCGCACACGCCCGCTCCGGACGCGGCGGGAATGTGGCACGGCGAAGATTTTTCGATCTGAAGGGCGCGCGCGCCACGGGCTGCGATTGGCCTCCACGCGCGCAGCCCGGCCAGCGTCAACCGGTTGGGTCCATCCTAAACCTTGTCGAGGACCGAATGACGAAAACCGCCGCTCTCGCCGTCCTGTTCTGTTTGGTTGCCGCCGCGCAGATTCCGCCGCCGTTGTTGCGGGTAACTCGCATGCCCGGCTCGGGCACACTCTTCACGCCTTTTCAGTACGGCGGCGCGCGGGCTGAGGTGGACGTGCTGGGCATCCGCGCCGCCACCGGTCTGCCGGAGACGTGGACCATCGAAATGCACCAGACCTTTGCCAGCATCGAAGATCTGGATGCCGCCCTGGTTGGCGTGAGAAGCCTGCCAATGCCGGAACCCGGCGTGTGCGCGGACGAAGTGCTCGGTTCGGCCCGCACCATGATCGCCTACTATCGGGCCGGCTGGGGCTATCGCAGCGAAGAGGCCGTCCGCATGCTGCCGCGCGCCCGCTACCTGCACGTCGCGATTTACCGTATGCGGCCCGGCGGGGACGATCAATTGGAGAAGTTATTGGCGGCGCGGCGCCGGAGAATGGAGACGGTGAATCTCGATCACCCCGACCTGGTCTACCACGTAGTGTCCGGAGGGCAGTCGGGCCTTTACATCGTCCTGGCGCCGATCGTGTCGCTGCGGAAGTTCGACGAGGGGGTGGCGAAACTTCCCGCCTGGGCCGAGCCGATGGCTGCCGCCGAAACTCCGGCCGAGCTGGACTCCGCCGAGAGCCTGCTGTTCCGGATGGACCCGGGGATCAGCTACGTGACGGCAGAATTCGCCGCGGCGGACCCCGGTTTCTGGCACCCGTAGCGCTCCTGTAGCGCCGGCGGTCCCTGCCGCCGGTGTTTGCCGCATCACTTGCTTTTCGCCGTCACCAGCGACACTCGGGTGGGCTTGGCCGGAGGCGGGACCTTCGCCACTTTGCAAACCAGTTCGAGCGACGACGCCGGCACAATCGCCCGCGCCAGCGCACCGCTGAGCACGGCGACCTCGGGCGATGGCAGAAAGATCTCCAGCACGCGGATCCTTTCGCCGCCGGCGTGATAGAGGACGATCAGCTCCTCGTCTTCCTTGAGCGCCCGCTGCATGAGGCCGACCTGGGCGAGGATCACCGGGCCGTACTCTCCGGGCGCTGGCCCGGCAGCGGCCGCGGGCGGGTCCTTGATGGCCGACGAAATCGCCTGCTGGGCGAGTTGCTTGGTGAGATCCGCGAAAGCCATTCCAGCCCGATGCTAACACGTCCAGGTTTGATTTAGAGTGGATGGAATGAGAAGTTTCGACAGCCTGTCGCAACGCGAGGTTCTGGCCCTGGCCATCTCGCTCGAAGAAGAGGACGAGCGCATCTACGCGGATTTCGCCGAAGGTCTGCGCGATGACTTCCCGGCCACGGCGGCCATCTTCAGCGGCATGCGCGAGGAAGAATCCGGCCACCGCCGCCGCTTGATTGAATTGACGCGCGCGAAGTTCGGCGAACACATCCCGTTGATCCGGCGCCAGGACGTGCGGGGCTTCGTCGAGCGCAAGCCGGTCTGGCTGTTGCGCCCGTTGCGCCTGGAGGCGGTACGCGGCATGGCCTTTGCCATGGAAGTGGAAACCCGCCGTTTCTACGAGCGCGCCGCCGCCCGGTGCCAGGATGCCGGCATCCGCCAGCTTTTGGACGACCTGGCCCAGGAGGAGCGGGGACACGAGAACCGGGCCGACGAGCTCACCGAAGACAAGCTGCGGCCCTCCGCCAAGGCGCAGGAAGACGCCGCCAACCGCCGGCTGTTTTTGCTGCAGATCGTGCAGCCAGGCCTGGCCGGCCTGATGGATGGATCGGTTTCCACGCTGGCCCCGGTGTTCGCCGCCGCCTTCGCCACGCACCAGCCGTGGGACGCGTTTCGGGTGGGCCTGGCGGCTTCCATCGGCGCCGGCATCAGCATGGGATTCGCCGAAGCCCTCTCCGACGATGGCAGCCTCACCGGCCGCGGCCATCCCTGGATGCGCGGCCTGGTCTGCGGCCTGATGACCGCGCTCGGCGGCATCGGCCACACCCTGCCGTTTTTGATCCCCAGCTTCCGCGCCGCGCTCACCGCCGCCATGGTGGTGGTCGTCGTCGAACTGGGCGTCATCACCTGGATCCGCAACCGCTACATGGAAACCCCGCCGCTTTCCGCGGCGCTGCAGGTAGGCCTGGGAGGCGTGCTGGTCTTCGCCACCGGCATCCTGATCGGCAGCTCATAGGCGACGTCCGGTCCCCGGATTATCCCCGAATTGGTGCGCCGACCGGGGCGCGAATTTGAATCCACCCGTGCGCGGATTTACAATGGCCGGCAGCATGTCGAACTATCTTGCGGCAGATTTGGGCGCCGAAAGCGGGTGTGTGATCCTGGGGGATTGGGGGATTTCGCGGACAGGCTACGAAACCTCGAAATTCGGCGGTCATTCCATTTCGGAGTTTCGTAGCCTGTCCCCGAATCCCCGAATCCCCCTGGAGGGTACTACTGAGGGAAACGGGGGTTAGTCAGTGACGGAACTTGATCAATTAGTGGAGCGAATACACGCCCTGCCTGGGGCAGCCAGGACAGCCCTCGCAGTCGCCTCCGCCCAGCGGCTCATGAACCATCATGTGAGGCTGCCTCCTGCGGAGCGAGATCCATTGATCGTGGCTCTGGCGCCTGATCTGGCCATGCTCTGGGAGGCGCTATCGGCTCCAAGCTCGAAAGCGGACGCGGCTATTCGGAAGCTATTGAAGAAGCATAGTTCAGAGCCCTACGCCGACCAACTCGGAAAGAACGGCTGGCCACGAGGCGACGACCACCCCTTTGCCGCCGCGATGTACGCTCTTCAGGCATACTGCCTTCTAGATGCCAAGTTCGGAGTAGGTAGCGCCATGCGGCTGATCGATGCCGCCAGTGATATGGCGGGACCAATCTCTGAACGCCTTGGCGAGGATCTTATGTCCCCGAAGGCGGAAGCGAGGTGTCAGGCGTTCGCGCGGCCCGAAATCAATCGGGTGACTGCAGCGATTGGCCTTATGGTAGGGGATTTCGGGGACAGGCTGGAGTGGACCCCAAAACTGAGACACGGAAAATAGGGACAATTTTCATTGAATGGGAGGGGAACCCAATTGTCCGAGAAACACCGCGTCTTTACCGGG
>JBAVIH010000303.1:0-9146 GCA_049686695.1 Bryobacteraceae bacterium
GTCCAAGGCGCGCATGGCAGCGATCTTCAGATCGCGACTGTAAACAGCTCGGGACAAATCCATTCCTCACTCCATTCAATGTATTTGTTCCCTTAACTCGCTGTCTCACTTTTGGTGTTCACTCCACGGAGCTCGGCCCAGAGTCCTGACACCGGCGGAACAGTAGATTTCGGCGGCGATGAGCCCGCGCCCAGTAGATCTCGGGTTTGCCCTCCTGGACCTGTGGTTTCAAGTTGAGGTTCAAGAAGGCACGGAAGACGTTGTAAGCCACGAACGCCAGCGAGAGAAATGCTTCGATGGCGTGGGCCTCGTGCTTATAAATGTGATCGGCTTGCCAGCCGTTGACCAGTTCAAGGCAAAGTTTTCAATATCCCAGCGTTGATGGCCCCAAGAGACGATGCGCTCGGTGGGCGCCTGCCGACGCGGAATGGTCGTCACCCAGATCCAATCGCTGGTTTCTTGGCTGACGGTCCGATCCAGTTGGCGGCGCACGGAGTAGGTTTCCAGGGATCGCACTACACGCAGCGGGGTTTTGACCTGCGGCCAAGATGCCAACTCGGAGAAGTCCCACCATCGGCAGTCGCGCCCGCGCCGCTTGCCGCATTGCGGGGTTCGGTGTTGGAACGTGTCCTTCCGGTAAGGCTGCGTAACGGTGGTCGGTTCAGAAAAGGTAGCTTTGCGCGACCCAGTAATGCCAGTCGGCGATGGCTTCCTCGGTTGATTCGTCCGAGGCGATTACTGCCAGCTGAGAGAGGGGGACGGCCATCTTCCGTCCTTGCCACCGGATCTGCACGAGCATGTCGGCCGAGCATGCGTCTTCCGGTGCCATGCGCAGGACTTCGACGGTCTCTCCTTTCCTGAGCGGTGAAACGACCTTGGCCACGGTACACTTCGCCTGAAAGGGAAACCGCAGTTGGTTTTCCAGGTAGTAATACCAGCCCATCGCCTGCTCTTCCGGTGTGTACGCATCCACGATGGCTTCATTGTGAATGCGGTCTTCCCGGACAGGTCTCTCTTGGGTCTTTTCATGAGGTTGCTCCCAGGATTCGGCGGACCGATGTGCGGCCGATCCGCAGTCGGCGGGCGATCTCGGATTTGCTGAAGCCAGCGCGGTGGAGTGTCCGGATTTCAGCGGTATGTAGGGCTGCGGTTGCGGGCCGGCCCAATCTTTTGCCGTTCTGCCGGGCATGAGCTAGGCCAGCCCGCGTTCGTTCCCGCAAAATCTCTCTTTCGAACTCAGCGAATATGGCCAGCAAGCCGGCAATCGCTCGACCGGCCGGCGTGGTCAGGTCCAGCGCCCGGTCAAAGACACGAAGCCTACTCCGAGATGGTCCAGTTCTTGCAATGTTGTCAGCAGATCCGTCACTGAGCGGCCCCATCGGTCCAGTCGCCATACCAGCACGACATCAATCTCGCGGCGGCGCGCTGCTTCCAGCAGTTTCTCCCGCGCCTCTCGCTTCACCACACCGGAGCCAACCTCACGGATCTGCACGGTGATTGTCCAGCCGGGCCGAGCGGCATACTCCCGCAGGGCGCGATTCTGCATGGGCAGGGTCTGCTGATCATTGGTGGAAACCCGGGCATACAGACCCGCCCGCAACATTTTCGCCGTCTTCCGTGACTGGCCGAAAACATGTCCGGGTTTTGCTTTTTGGAAAGCCCGTTTTCTGGGCATTTCAGGGTGTCACCCAACCATGGCGGCAGTCGTTTCTTTTCGGCCATGCAAGGATTCATCATACTCCAGCTCGCTCGATCGTCTGTCGGTAGTTCCAGGGCATCCACCCCGCGGGGTTGGCCGCGAGTTCCTGGGCGTGCCGCTGCAACTCGGTCAGATAGTCGAATGAGTTGGCGCCGCACAGCTCTGCCGTGTGAATCAAGCTTATGAACAGGTCGCCGACCTGCGCTCTGTTCAGGGTCCGATAGAACAAAGCGTTCTTCCGATGCAGAACCGCCCGTTTCAAGGCTCTTTCGACCAGATTGTTATCGAGTGGGGCGCGCGCTTCCCTCAAGAATAGCGTCAGCCCCTTCCAGTGCCGCAACAGATAAGTGATCGCCTTACCCAGGCCGGAGTTGGGCTCGGTCTTCCGCTCGGCGAACTGCGCCTCCAGACAAGCGTGCAGTTTGTCCATCAGTGGCTGGCTATGTTCTTGATGGAACCGCAGCCGCTCCTCCGGTGTCAGATCTCGCTCGCGCGCCTAGGCATCGTAGCCGTACACTTCGCCCAGTGTCTCCAGCAGGTAACGGCATTCCTCGGGGAAGTTCTGGGCCACCTCTACAAACTGTCTGCGACCGTGCGCGTTATCTTGAGCACCAGATAACGCTCTGCATTATCTGGTGCTCAAGATAACGCTCATGGAAGGCGCCAGTTTGTGGAAGTCGTTCCGAGTTTTCCCGAGGAGCGCCGGCACGTGCCGGCGATGTTGGGCGAGGTGTACCGGTACGATGCGGAAGCGCGCGAGCGTGACAGCGGAGGAGCGGGTGCGGTTTCATCAGGAGCACAGCGGTCCGGTGATGGAGAAACTGAAGGGCTGGCTGGAGGCGCAGTTCGCCGAGCGGAAACCGAGCCCAACTCCGGTCTGGGCGAGGCGATCACGTACCTGTTGCGGCACTGGAAAGCCTTGACGACGTTTCTGCGAGAAGCCGGGGCGCCGTTGGACAACCCTGTGAGCGCGCTCTAAAGCGGGCGGTACTGCACCGGAAGAACGCGTTGTTCTACCCGACGCTGCATGGGGCCGAAGTGGGCGACCTATTTATGACCCTGATCCACACCTGCCAGTTGTGTGGCGCCAACTCGTTCGATTACCTGACGGAGCTACAGCGCCGCGCCCGGGAATTGACGGCCAATCCCGCGGAGTGGATGCCGTGGAACTACCGCCAGACGGTGGCGCCACCTGGCGTATGATGAATCCTGACTGGCCGAAAAGGATTGACTGTGGCCAGGCGGGAGGGGACGCTCCGCAATGCCCGCCAAACAGGCCTTCCCGAAGGCGAAATCCGGATACGTTTTTGGCCAGGCACGGAAGCAGCCGAAAATGTTTCGCACCGGCCTGTACGCCCGCGTTTTCCATCAGTGATCAGCAGACGGTAATGACGACGGGATCGAACGGAGTATTCTCGCGCGAAACAATGGTTTGCAAAGCGAGGACCGTGCGGGCAGCGATCACCACAGGATCGATCGTGTCCTTAGGCCGTCCCCCGTGGCCGCCCCGCCCAAAAAACAATAATGTCCACGGAGTCAGTGGCGGCCAGCGCGTACCCAGGAGTGAAACCCACCTGTCCGACCGGCTCGTTAGCACTGTCGTGGATAGCCAGGGCGAAGTCAGGTTTCGGGAAGCGCGTAAACAAGCCGTCCTTAATCATGGCGGGGGCTCCAGTTGAGCGTCGCCATGGGGCTGGGAGACACGCGCTTCAGCAACTCGTACAGCGCCAGGATCTGCGGCCAATCCGTGTCTTCCGCGCGCGCCGCTTCGTCATGAATCGCGGCCACCGCCGCTTGTAGCTGGTACAGGCCCACCGATCCTTTCGATAGCGCCGCGGTCAAAAGCTCGATTCCTTCGGCGATCTCGGCCCGGTCCCACAGAGTTCGGTCCTGTTTTGTCCAGCGGGATCAGTTCCTCGTCAGGCCCAGTCCGCGCCGCGCGACGGGCGTCAGTCAACAACATGAGCGCCAGCAGGCCTGCAACTTCCGCATCGTCGGGAAGCAGCGCTTTCGCGCAGCGAGTCAACCGGATCGCCTCACGCGCCAAATCGAGTCGCTGCAAATGGGCCCCGCTGCTGCTGGCGTATCCTTCATTGAAGATCAGGTAGAGCGCATGCAGAACCGCCGGCAGCCGTTCGGCGCGCCCCTGCCAAGAGAGCGAACGGAATGGCAGGCCTGAAGCCTTGATGCTCTGCTTCGCCCGGCTGATCCGCTGCGCCATGGTGGCTTCCGGAACGAGGAATGCACTGGCAATCTCCGCCGTCGTCAACCCGCCGACGGCCCGCAGCGTCAGTGCAATCGACGAGGACGAAGTGAGCGCGGGGTGGCAGCACAGAAACAGCAGAATCAGCGTGTCGTCCGGGTCCATGTCCGTGTCACAGTCGATCTCGCCGGCCGCCACGGTCTCCACATCCCTCGCGGCCACGTTTTCCCTCTGACGGCGGGCAATCTCGCTGCGCACTTGGTCGGTCATGCGGCGGAATGCGACCGTGTCAACCAGCCGCGCGGATTCTCGGGAACACCTTCCACCGGCCATTGCGTGAACGCCGCCAACATGGCCTCCTGCACGGCGTCCTCGGCCGACGCGAAATCGCGAAAACGTCGTGCCACCACGCCGAGCGTCTGCGGCGCAAGTTCCCTCAGCAGGCGCTCTGAAGTGGTGTCCCATGCCTGCCATGTGCAGCAGCGGTTTATGCAGCATCCCGGTCGGAACGCCGGCGCCGTGGACTGCGGCGGGCGGTGCCGCCAGGTTCGGGCGCTCGGCGGCGACTGCTACGATTTCATTACCCTCACCGATGACCGCCTAGCGCTGGTGGTTGGCGATGCCTCCGGCAAAGGTCTCGCCGCGGCGCTCATGATGGCCAGTGTCCAGTCCTCGCTTCGAACAGCTGCGTTGTTCACGGCAGACGACTTGGCCGCATTACTCAAGATCGTGAATGTCCAGGCGTACCATTCGTCGGCTGCGGACCGTTATGAGACGCTGTTCTATGGCGTCTTCGACAGGGCGGCGCGGACGCTGCGGTACGTCAACGCCGGACATAATCCGCCGATTGTTCTTCGCGATGACGGCTCAGTCCATTGGCTCGAACCGAGCGGAGCCCCTGTTGGAATGTTCCCCGATTCGGGCTATGAGGAGAGCGGCCTTCGGCTGAATCCTGGCGATCTGGTCATCGCCTACACGGATGGAGTCTTGGAAGCGACCAATCCCGAGGGGGACGAGTGGGGCGTGCAGGGCCTCTTGAGAGCGGCCGCCGCCTGGGCGCCGCGGCGCCCAGGATCCGCTCAAGATTTGGTTCAGTGGATCTTCAACTCCATGAACGATTTCTCACGCGGCTGCCAGACCGATGACGCGACTGTGGCAGTCCTGCACGTGGTCTGAATGTGTCCATGTTAAGAACCGCGTTCGGCTCTTTGCGCGCATCGTCGGTGAACCGGAAGCAGCTCAAATTCCGGTCTGTCGGCAAGCTGGGAGTGATTTGGTGTCGCTTACCGCGATCAGTACCCGGAAGTCGGCTTCGGGCCGGGGATTCTCCGAGTCGCGCGACATCCGGCCGGGATCGGAGTGGGCATCCTGACCGAGTGGCAATTCCCTACAGCGTGCCCAGCGGGTTCCACGTTTCGAAAGTCGCCCTGAGCCGTAGCGATGTTGGGCGAGTGCCGACATACGAGAGCGGCAGTCGCTCGTTAAGCCGCTGTATGCTCCGGCCCAAGGCCGTACTATCATCTTCAGTAAAGGACAATGGACAGGAGAGAGTTCTTAAGTTCGAGCGCGAGCGGGTTGCTCGCGTCCGCCTGGATCACTGCGGAGGCGGCCACGAATGAGGCCGCCCGCTACATTTGGTATGACAGCGAGGGTCTCGGGCGCAACCTCTACGGCCTGTTCCGGAGGTCGTTCGAGATTTCCGGGCGGGTGCGATCCGCAGAGTTCCATCTGTTCGCCGACACCCGCTATCAACTGTTTGTCAACGGCGAATTCGTGGAGTTCGGGCCGGTGCGCTTCGATCCACGGTTCCCGCTGTTCGATACACATGATCTGGCACGGCGCTTGCACCCGGGCATGAATGTCATTGCGGTTCAGGTGAACTATTTCGGAATGCACACCTTCCAGTCCATGCCGGCGCGCGCCGGGATGATCGGATGGGGAAGCGTTGTGCTCGAGTCTGGCCAGCCAATCCCACTAGCCACGGGAAGTGGATTGTGGCGCGCGGTCCGTTCCGGCGCGCATGCGCGCTATGCTTCCGCGCTCAGCTTTGCTTTGAATGCGGCGGATCTGTTCGACCAAGCCGGAGAAGAGCCCGGTTGGAAGGAAGCCGCATTCGACGACCGGCAGTGGGGCGTCGAGGTTGCCCTGGCTCGCCAGGATGCTTGGGGGCCGCTGGCGACGCGCTCAATCCCGTTCATGTCCGGCGATGCGGTTCCTATGCTGACGGCGCCGTCGGTGCGGCCGCTGCTAAAACCGCAGGAATGGCACTCCTTCTCGGTCCCCGCTCCGCACGTCTTCGAGGACAACCGCGCGCAGTACCCGGAGTGGCTGTATTTCGCGAGTTGGATCAATTCGCCCCGGGACCAGACCGTCCCGGTGAGCGTGCGTTATGGCGAGCATTGTTTGAACGGAAGGCCGGCGCCCAAGCCGATCACGTCCGCCACACAGCCTCTGCGTGCCAACCAGCGTTGGGAACTGCACAAGGGCTGGAACCGTCTGTTCGGTAAGGTTAAGACCTATCACGATCGGTTCGATCAGTACTTCGCCGTTCCGCCGGAGGCGGGTCTGGTTTTCGCGGCTGAGAAGGATCTCAACTGCCCGTTCGCGTTCCAACATTCCCGCACGCTGCTTGGCCCAGACAAGGCGCTCGACGACATCGCCGAATGGGCCGAAGTCCGGCGAGACGATCCTGCTCAGAGTCCGTGCGTTGAGACCAGTTGGGATCAATACGGAGATTCGATCGAAGTGTTTACGCCGCAGAGCCTGCAGGGCCAGCTGTTTCGCCTGGAAGATTACCCGCACGGTTTCGCCCTGCTGGTGGATCTCGACGTGATGCACCTTTGCTTTCCCCGCATCCGGATGGAGGGCGTGCGCGGCGCCACCATCGATGTGACCTACGGTGAGCGGCTGGCCGCCGATGGAACGCACATCGCGCTATTCAGTTGGTATCCGTTGGGGGACCGTGTGCTGGCCAGCCGGGACTCGATCGACTGGTTTCCCAGCCAGCCGCGTGGCATGCGGTATTTGGCGATCACGGTGCGGAACGCATCGCGCGATGTCGTGCTCGTATCGCTGGCGCTGCGCGCGGCAAACTATCCGGTGCAGCCGAAGGGCAGATTCCGCTGCTCCGACGCGTGTCTGAACAACGTCTGGGAAATGTGCCGGCGCACCCAGGCTGCCAACATGGAGGACGCCTATGACGACTGCGCGGGCCGCGAGCGGGGCATGTACGGGCGCGACACCGTGATTCAGTATCACAATAACCTGGCGCTCTACGGCGATCACGCTCTGTTCGAGCGATGCCTCCAACTGTTCGGGCAATCGCCGGATACGACTGGAAGGTTTCGCATCATCTACCCGAACACCGGTCAGTACACGTACAACGACTTCGCGCTGAACGTAGTGGAAGGGTATCGAAGCTACTACGAAAACACGGGAGACACGCGGCGTATCCGCGGCGACTGGGATGCGATCGTCAATAACCTCCGGTTCTTCGACAGACTTTCGGACGAACGCGAGGATCTGCTGCTGGCCGCGCGGGAAGTGCTGGGTGGATTCGGCGGTGATCCCGGAACCGCGGAAGGCCGCATTGATCCCAAGGGCGTGAACTGCTTTTACAGCTGCGCCTACCTGGTCGCCTTGCGCAGCGCTCTGGTTCTCGGGCAGGCTATCGGCCGGATCGAGGACGCCCACCGCATGGAACGGCGCATCGAAACTCTTGATCGCATGATCCCAGCCGTTTTCTGGAATCCCGACAAGAGCTGCTTCAGCGACAATCTCGAGCGGAGCGTGCACTCGGTGCATTCGAATCTCTTCGCCGTCCGCGCCGGCGTCGTCACCCGCGATCGGCTGCCGGCGATCCAAGAACACGTGCGACGCGAGCTGCGCTCGCTGTTTGTGAATGGCTATGACGCCTCGGACGGCTTTCTGGTGTCCTCCAGCTTCGCGTTTTATATTTTGGATGGGCTGTATCAGGCCGGCCTCGCGGATATAGCTGAGAACCTTATCCGCCAGGGGTGGGGCTTGTTCTTGGCGAAAGGCCTTAGGACCTGCCCGGAGTTCTTTTCGCTGGAGCAGAGCCTGTGCCATGCCTGGTCGGCGAGTCCGGTCTACTATCTCTCGAAGTACCTGCTGGGCGTCCACTATCCCGACGCGCCGGATCTAAACCGTGTAGAGATCCGGGTGCAGGCCCACAGTGTCACAGCGGCGGAAGGCGCATGGCCGCACCCGCGCGGCCTCATCGAAGTGAAGTGGCACATGGAGAATGCGCGGCGGGTCTTCGATTCTGTGAGAGCGCCGGGCGGCGTGCGGGTGGACGTGATCACGTGAGCTTCCAGGCAAGCAGCGAAGCCGGCCCGGGCCTGCCGAACAAGGAAGGGCAACCTTCCACGGAGGTTGGGAGGGAAGGGCGCAGACTGGGGAGAACATCGTTCGATCACAAATGCCCCCGACACAGAGGGGGAAACGCATGTCCTAGGGACTGGACGGTGTGCGGCAAAGCAGCATCGGAACGGAAGCAGGAAAAGTTTCACCGCTTTGCTCCACCATCGGAGCTTGAGTCTGCTCCGGGCCGGCTCTTACGCACTCTAAAGCGGCAAGTGTCGCCCGGGAGTGGATGGAGTGACGTGGCAGGAGGACGGAATCGGGTTGGAGGGTCGCCTTTGCGATCTGCACAGCCGGGTACAGCGTGGAGCGTATCGGGCACGACCGTCGAGACGAGGCTACATTCCGAAGGCTGATGGGCGGCAACGTCCGTTGGGCATCGCGGCACTGGAGGACAAGATCGTTCAACAGTCTGTGGTGACGCCTCAATCAGACATATGAGGTCGACTTCAGAGGCTTTTTTGCGCATTCCGGCCCGGTAATTCGAGTCAGTTGAACGTCTTCAGGCGTCGCGTGTGCCGCTTGTGGCGGAGCGTTTTAGTCCGTCGAACGCGCAGGCGATATTCCTGCTGGTGCGGCGGTCGGAAGACCAGAGAGAGCCGCGAGAATAAGAGATCGCCGTATCTGAATCTTCATCAACTGCCTCTATAGCAAGAGTATGGCCGGCGGCTTCGCGGAAACAACCGTTAGAAAGGGCCAGAGAGGGCAGCGGCGGATGGTCACTTCGAGCTATAGCGTGAATCGGCGGGGTATATTAGAGATCGACATCCGAAAGAAGGAGAAGGTTAGTGACTGCATTTCGGTTCGCTCTCTTCGCTTTTGCCGCAGCGGCGTTCGGACAGGAGGCGCGCCTCACGCCGC
>JBAVIH010000304.1:0-3497 GCA_049686695.1 Bryobacteraceae bacterium
GTCAGAGTGTGTTTCGGAGCCGCGACCGTCAGGGAGCGGTTGCCACCGATCTTGCAGCCTATCTCCCGGCAGCCGCCCGCCCTCACTTCGCGACCGTATCCTCCAACGACACCTGATTCACTTCCAGCGTCCGGCCAAGTTCCTGGTCGAGCGCGATGCGGCCGTGAACGTACGCAGCCGCGGCGGCCAGTTCGGCCGATTGCGCGTTGGCCAGGTCGCGCCGCGCCTGCACCACGGTGGAGATGGTGGAAGTGCCGGCCACCCACTTCTTCTCCTCGCCCTGCAACAAGCGCTCGAGCAGGCCGCGGCTCTCGGTCGCCGCCTTGTAGCGCGCGCGCGCCTGCTGGAGCGCCAGCACCTGGCTCGAGATATTGACCGCCAGGTCGTGGCGGGTGCGTTCGGCCGTCAGTTCGGCCTGCCGCTGGCTCAGCACATTGATCGCGTGATCGGCCTGCGCCTGCGTGTTCCACAGATGTTCCGAATAGGAGACGCCGGCGCTCTCGTTGGGAAAATTGCGGCGAAAGGTCTGCGCCAGCGCGTTCCCCACTCCTCCCACGAAATACGGCGCGGGCGTCGCACCGGGGACGGCCTGCCCGGCCTGGCCATAGTTGGTGGTGGAAGCGGAAACTCCCAGGTTCGGCAGAACGCCGTTGGCGGTGCCTTCGGCCGCGATTCCCGCAAGGTCCACCGACAGATTCGCCAGCGCCACCTCCGGACGCTGCCGTACGGCGCTCGCGATCAGTTCGTGGAGGCTGGGCAGGTCGTCGCTTTCCGGTACGTTCAGCGGATCGATGGCGATGATCTGCGCGCCGGCAAGTTGATCGTCCTCCACCGCGCGGAAGCTCAGGAGATCCTTCAGCGCGTTCTGCCGCACGGCTACCCTGTTGCGGGCCTCCACCAGCGCCTCTTCGGCGGCCGCGGCGGCGCTCTCGGCGTTGATCCGGTCCACCGCCGGCGCGGCGCCCACCGCGATCTGCCGCCCGGTGTCCGCCAGAAACTGCGCCGCCACGTCTCGATTGCGCTGCTTGTACTGCAAATCGTTGGCGGCCAGCGAGAGGTCCCAATAGGCGTTCAAAACGCCGCTCACCACCGCCATCAAACGCTGGCGGAAGGCCTCGCCCGCTACGCCCACCCGCCGCCGGCTGATGCGGATGAAGCGGCCGTTCACCCGTTCGCCGAATCCGCGCAGCAGGTTCTGCGAAAGGGAAATCCCCAGGCTGGTGAACGAGGTCGGGTTGAGCACGTCGGTCGGCACCGTTTCGTTCAGATACGAGTCGCCATAACTGACGCGTGCCGTTCCGCCCGTCAACAGCCCCTCCGTCACCTGCCAGTTGTACGAACGCGCGTCGTCCACCAGCGAATAAACGCCGCTTTGGATCAGCACCAGTTGGGGCGAGGTCTGGTGCGAAAACGCGTCGACAGTGGAAAGCACAGGGTCGAGCTGCGGCGTCACCGGGCCGATTTGTTGGATCAGCGCCGCGCCGGCCACGGTGGCCGACCCGGACGAACCCGGCGTTCCACCGCCGCCCTGACTGCCCGCCACTCCCTGCCCGCTTCCCAGCGTGACCGATTCCGAGCTGGCCCCGGTGACGCCGCGCAACGCGCCGCCCGATCGCGCGCGTTCCACCGCCCAATCCGCCATCACAAGGTTGTAGCGCGCGATTTCCAGGTCGAGGCTGCTCTCGAGCGCGAGCGCAATCGCGTCGTGCGCGGTCAGGTGAAGGTTGCCCGCTTGAATCATGCCGCGCAGCCGGCCCGTCCCCGTCAGCCGCAGCGGCGGCACCGTCACCGGTTTGTAAGAGCGGACAAACGGCAGCCCCTGTGGCTTGGTGGGAGCGATCGGCAATGGCGCCTGCGCCGCCAGCGCGCCCGCCAGAGCCGCGGCGGTGAGAATCCGCGAAAGAATGCGCCCGCAGGCGGGCGTTGGCAGGCTGAAGCCTGCCCCACCAATCGTCACTGAACGCGTTCCCATGGCAGCTCCTACTTCTTCCCCGGCAGCGTGGCCGGCAAGTTGGAACGCCGCTCCACCTGCCCGCTGGCCGCTTCCGCCATGCTGATGTCGTTGCGCTCCAGCGTCATTCCCACCGCCTGGTCCAGGGCGATGCGCGCGTGCGTGTAATTCGCCATCGATTGCACCTGTTCGCTTTCCGCCGCCACCACGTCGCGCTGCGCCTGGATCACCAGCGCGTTGGTGGATTTGCCGAATTCGTATTTCTTCTTCTCCGCCTCCAGCGTTTCGCGGGCCAGCTTCAGCGTTTCGAGAGCCGTCTCGTAACGCGAGTGCGCCTGCTCCACGCCGATCAGCGCGTTTCTCACGTCCACGCTCACCTGGGCGGCGCTTTTTTCGAGCAGCAGTTCCTGCTGCCGCATCTGCAACTGGTCGGTTGCGTAATCGGCCTGTGCGGCGCGGTTGCGGATGGGAACCGTCAGCGAGATTCCGGCCGTGTAATTGGGAAAATTGCGCCGGAAAATCTGCGCCAGCAAACTGCCGTAGGCGCCGTAGTAGTACGGGTCGGGCACGCCAAATTGATCGCCCGCGTTGAGCGGGTTGGGCGCGCCCACCTGGGCCTGGTTGGTGAAAGAGGCGAAGGCCTGCAGCGACGGTTTCAGCGCGCTCCGGTCTCCGCTCAGCACCAGGAGCTGGCTTTCAATGTTGATGCGATTCTGCTCCAGGTCCGGCCGCTGATCGAGCGCCCGCTTCACCAGCTCTTTGAGCGGCGCCAGACCTTCCCGCTCGGGCACCTGGATCGGATCCAGCGTCACGATGTGCGCATCCTCCAGCGCCGGGTCTTCCATCCCGCGCCGGCTGAGCGCGTTCTTGAGCACGATTTCCTGTTGTAGCAGGTTGGTCTCGGCAATCAGCACGTCCTCCGAGCGCGCCGGGATCTCCGCCTGCGCCCGCGTCACTTCGATCGCCGCTATCGCGCCCGCCGCCAGTTCCTTCTTGTTGTCTTCGTAAAGCTGCCGCGCCGCGTCCAGCGAGAGCCGCTTCAGGCGCAGGTCTTCGTTGAACGCCACCAGGTCCCAGTACAGGTTCAGCACCGCCGAAACCGTGGTCATCGCCTGCTGCTTCAGTTGCAGCTCGGAATAGCGGGAGTTGTTGCGCGCTATCCGTATGTAGCGGTTGTTTACCGACGCGCCGAACCCCTGCAGCAGGTTCTGCGAGATGTTCAGGTTCAGGCTGCCCTGCGTCAGGGGATTCAGCAGGGTTGTGGGAACGTTCACGGTGGCCCGCGTGCTGGTGTAGTTGAGGCTGAACGCGGCCCCGTTCATGAATTGCTGGCTGTATCCGGCGTTGAAATTCTGATAGTCCTCGACCACGGAATTCGATTGGTAGAGAACGAGGTTGCTCTGCGGGTACGAGTCATGCCCGAAATAAGCCGAAATATTGAACATCGGGTCGGTCTGCGGAACCAGTGCGCCGATCTGTCCCGTGATGCCGCCGCCGGAGCCCACCCCGGCGCCGGTCGCCAGGCTGGTGCCGCTCACGTTGATGC
>JBAVIH010000305.1:0-6723 GCA_049686695.1 Bryobacteraceae bacterium
CCCCTGGCCGGCCAGGAAAAAGTTGCGGGCCCGCGCGCGCTCGGGCGGCCACTCGCGCTCGTCCAGCCACTTGTCGGCGCCCATCACGAAGATGCGCACCGGCGCGGCGGAGGCCATCCGCGTGTCCTTGCCGTTCAGCCACTGGTCGAACCAGGCGACCGTCAGGCTGCGCACCGGAACCTTGGACTCGGCGCCGAAATCCACGTCGGGGAATTTAGCCGACATGTTGTGCGGCCACGGACCGATCAAAATGCGATTCAGCGGAGACTGCTTGTGCAGCGCCGCGAAAGCGTCCAGATCGCTTTCCGCGAAGTTGTCGTACAGGCCGCCCACCGTGAACACCGGAACGTGCATCTGGTCCAGGTGCTCGCGCGTGCTGATGGATTGCCAGAAATCGTCGAAGGCCGGATGCGCCACCGCCTGTTGGAACATGCTGGAGACGCGGCCGGTGGCGGCGACATCGGCGGTGACGAGCGGCAGGTGCCACACGAAGCGATTGAAATCGGGGTGATAGCCCGGCGTCTTGAGGTTCTCCGACATCCACAACAGCCGGTTGCCCAGCTTCATGGCGCCGCCGGTCGAGTAGAAGCGGTCGCGGTAATCGTCGTCGCCCGCCACCACGGAAAAGATCGCCTTGAGATGCGGATTGCCGCGCAGCGCGGCCTTCCACTGCACGATCCCGAGGTAGGAACCGCCGGTCATGCCGATCTTGCCGTCGCACCAGCGCTGGCGCGCCATCCAGTTCAGCGTGTCGTCGCCATCGGCCGGCTCCTGCGTGAGCGGTTCGAACTCGCCCTCGGATTCGTAGCGGCCGCGCACGTCCTCCACCATCACCGCGAAGCCGTGGTCCAGCAGAGCCTGGTAATTCGGCGACAGGTCGTCGCCTTTGCCGTAAGGAGTGCGCACCAGGATGGCCGGCACGCGCGCGCGTTCCGACGGCAGAAAAACGTTGGCGTACAGGCGTACGCCGTCGCGCATGGGAACCGCCACGTGCAGCTTCACAGGCTGCTGTCGCGTTTGGGCGCCGAAGGCGGCGGCGCAGGCGGCGATGAGGCACAGCACTCGCACAATACGTCCCAATAAAGGCTTCCGGCCACGTCCACCCCATGGCGCGTCCGAATGTGCCCGGCCCCCCGTCGGCCGATGGCGCGCGCCACGTCAGACATCGATGTTAGCAAAACGATGTGCGCGGATAGCGATTGGCGCTCGCCGAGGCCAGGCGCCACGCGAACCACGGCGTCCTCGGGAAAGCGCTGGCATTCTTTAGAGTCGGTCACCAGCACCGGCTTGCCAATGCCCATCAGCCGGATGGTGATGCCGGAGGTTTCGCCCGCCCCCGGATAACGCAGGTTGATGCACGCATCCACCGCGCTGGCGGCCAGCCAGAAATCCGCGCCCGGCAGGTACGGCAGGCGGCGGATGCCGGGCCCCGAAAGCAAGGGCGCGGCGGAGCGCTCCAGATCGCTCGAGACGAAATCGCCGGCCACCAGCAGCATGGCTGGCGGCATCTCGCCCGCCACGGCGGCGAACGCATCGAGCACCTGCAGCAGCCGCTTGGTTTCCCGCAGGTAGCCGAAAACGCCGAACAGGAACGCGCCCGCCGGCACGCCCAGCCGCTCGCGGAAGGCCAGCACGTCGGCCGCCGGGGGCAGCTCCGGCGGCACGAACAGGTGCGGGATTTCCACCACGCGCGCGCGGGGCGCGTGACGATGCACCACTTCGGCCGCCGCCGGATTGTGTACCACCACCGCCAGAGAGCGCTCCGCCGCACGCCGCAGCATGGGGAAATCGAAATAGCGGCGATCCGAACCGGAGGCGGCGCGGCTCTGCCACAATTCGCGGCCCAGCTCGCGGTTCCATTCGCCGTAGTTGTAGACGAACTCTTCCGTGTACGCCGCTTCGTCAAGCTGGCCGAGCAGGAAATGATTCAGCACCGCGTCGTGCAGCACCATCACCCCTGGCCGCTCGATGGCCCGCCGGTAGATGGCCGCATGCTGCGCGTTGTTGCCCAGGTGATAGAGCGCCACGTCGCAGCGAGCGGGCGCGATCTCGACCCGCCCGCGGCCCCGCAGGTCGGCCGCGAGCGCCGCCGCGTAATCGGCCACCCCGGTGCGCGCCGGAGGCAGCGGCGCATGGAATCCGACGGTCACGCTTTTCGCCGCGCGCCGAACAGCGCCGTGCCCACCCGTACGCAGGTGGCGCCTTCCTCGATGGCGGTCTCCAGGTCGTGCGACATCCCCATCGAAAGCCCGCTCAACCCGTGCCGCTGGGCCAGCTCGCGCAGGCGGCGAAAATGCGGGCGCGCGGCCTCCGGATCTTCCGACCATGGCGGCATGGTCATCAGCCCCGTGAGCGCCAGGTGCGGGCACTCGCGCACGGCGGCGATCAGCTCCGGCAACGCGGCCGGATCGGCCCCGCTCTTGGCCGCTTCGCCGGAGACGTTGACCTCGAGCATCACTTCCAGTTTGCGGCCGGCCGCTTCCAGGCGCCGGGCCAGCTTCGCCGAATCCACCGTCTGGATGGAATCGAACAGCTCCGCCGCCAGAGCCGACTTATTGGATTGCAAATGGCCGATGAAGTGATAACGCGCTCCGGGAAGCTGGCGAACATCGGGCGCCTTGGCGGCGAATTCCCGCACGTAGTTTTCGCCGAAATCGCGTAGGCCCAATGCATAAGCCTGGCTTATCGCGGCTGCCGGAAAAACCTTGGTGACGGCCAGCAGGGTGATGCCCGCCGGGTCGCGGCGCGCCCGCTCAGCCGCCGCCAGGATGCGCGCACGCACCGCCGTCACTCTTTCCGCCAGAGTCTCCGGTAGCACGTTCCAGTATGCCACGACTCTCCGCAACCGTAGCGCCGGCGGTCTTTTGCCGCCGGTGTTTTCCTGTTTGTCCTTTCGGATGGGTCATCATGCCCAATCGCGTTCACGTCGCGGCACAAGACACCGGCGGCAAGACCGCCGGCGCTACCCTGTTCTACACTGAAGTTCGATGCTCTCGCCAGCCGCCAAGGAGCGAATTGCCGCGCTGCTCGGGCCGCGCGGCTATCTCGACCGGCCCGAGGACCTGGCTCTTTACGAATACGATGCCGGCCAGGACAGGCATCCGCCCGATGTGGTGGTGTTCCCGCGTCGCTCGGCGGAAGTTGGCGCGCTGGTCCGCATCGCCAACCAGTTCGGCATGCCCATCGTCGGCCGCGGCGCGGGAACCGGCCTCTCCGGCGGCGCTATTCCGCGCGAGGGCGGAATGACGATTGCCTTCGCCCGCATGAACAAGATCCTCAACCTGGATACGGCCAACCAGCACGCCGTGGTGGAACCGGGCGTGGTCAACCTGGATGTCACCGTGGCCGTCGAACGGGACGGCTATTTCTTCGCCCCGGATCCCTCCAGCCAGCGCGCCTGCACGGTGGGCGGCAATGTGGCCGAAAACGCCGGCGGCCCGCACACGCTCGCCTACGGCGTCACCACCAACCACGTGCTCGGCCTGGAACTGGTGCTGCCCGATGGCAGCGTGATCGAAACCGGCGGTCTGCCCGATCTGCCTGGCTATGACCTCACCGGCCTGCTCACCGGCTCGGAAGGCACGCTAGCCCTGGTGACGAAAGCCACCCTGCGGTTGATGCGCAAACCGGAGATGGTGAAGACCGTCCTGGCGATTTATTCTAGCGGCGAGGACGCCGGCCGCACCGTCGCCGAAATCACCGCGCAGGCCATCACCCCGGTCGCCCTCGAGATGCTGGATGGAGTCATGCTCCGCATGGTGGAGGAAGCCACCCACGCCGGCTATCCGGTGGATGCCGCGGCGGTCTTGCTGATCGAACTCGAGGGCATTCGCGAAGCCGTCGAGACCCAGGTGGAACAGGTGCGCGCCGCCTGCCTGGCGTCGGGAGCCATCGAGTTTCGCGTGGCGCGCACCCCCGAGGAGCGCGAGCTGCTGTGGAGCGGACGCAAGAACGCCTTCGGCGCGGTGGGCCGCGTGAGTTCCAGCTACTATGTGCAGGATGGCGTGGTGCCCCGCACGCGCATCGCCGCCACGCTCCGGTTCATCGCCGGCGTGGCCAGCGAGCACGGTCTTACCATCAGCAACATCTTTCACGCCGGAGACGGCAACCTGCACCCGATCATTCTGTTCAATCCGCGCAAGCCCGGCGAAAAGGAGAAGGCGCGCCACGCGGGCGAGGAGATTCTGAAGTGGTGCATCGGGTGCGGCGGCTCCATCACCGGCGAGCATGGCATAGGGATGGAAAAGAACGAGCTGATGCCGCTGCTCTTCCCCGCCGACACCCTGGAGACGATCGGCCGGATCAAGCTTCTGTTCGATCCCGAGGCCCGCATGAACCCCGGTAAACTCCTTCCCACCGGCCGCGGATGCAACGAGATTCGCCAGCCCGCCCTACAGGGATGACGCTGCGGCCGTGTGGCCTTCGCGGAAGGCCGGTTACTCGGCCCTCATCGCGTTGATCGATTCGTTCAGTTCGCGCTCGGCGGCCCGCAAATGCTCCTCGGCCTTCGCCCCGTGTCCCCGCATGTCGTAGTTGTTGGCGGCGCGGGCGCGCTCCATCTCATGGATCGCCTCGCTGACGTGTTTGTGGACTAAGTCCAGATCGTGCCAGTCGTGGACTCTGGCGGAAAAGGCAGCGCCGGCAATGAAGGTCAGACAAAAAGCGGCAATTACAAATGTTCTTTTCATGGTGATCCTTGTCAGGTGAGATTTTGACCCAGTCGGAATTCTATCCCAGCTTGATCCTGCCTGTCCAGCAGAATGTCCATTTTCGCAGAGTGTGGGGCGGACCCCCGGTCCGCGCGGAACGCCCTCGTTCCGCTCTGCGCACGAATCAAGCGGCTCAGTGCCAGCTTGGGCTGAGTGGGACAGACGCTTTCGTCTGTCAACCCCCCTGGCTCAGCGCCAGTTCGGGAATGGGTTTGTGCGGGCCTGGCGGCACGCGGCAATCAGCTCGGGGAGCAGCTTGCGGCGGTCGAAGAGGCGGCCGAGCAGTTCCGCCACGGCGTCCTCTTCATCCTCGATCCACTCCGGCGGGATGGCCTTCCAGGCCCGGTCCATCGCCTCTTCCGGAAAGTGCATGGTCTGCTCGATCCAGGGCTCGAAATCCGCCAGCGACCGCACGCTCTCGTAAACCAGGCGGCGGGGATAGAGGCCCTGTAGAGGCGAATCCGGAAAATCCCAGTACGGGCCGTTGAAGGCGAAGCCGTGGTCGATCATGCGCGCCACGAAACCCAGGCTGCCGCCGGCGGAGTCGCCGCGCCGCACCATGGCGCGGTAGAAGATGCTCTGCCGGCCGTCCGCGTTGCCGACCCATTTGTCGAACACCAGGATGGCGCGAAAGTCCTCCAGGTTGGCCACCTTGGGCAGCAGCGCATCGGGCAGGAAGTCGTAGACCGCGGTGCGCGCCGGGTCGCCCGGGTAGCGCGAGCCGAAATGCCAGCCCGGTTCCACCGGAATCCGCCGGCTGCCGAGGGTCAGGTGGATCTCCGGATTGTCGGCGAGGAACTGGCTGCTCAGCCGCACCAAGGCCGTTTCCGGCGCCGCGACCTGCAGATAACCCAGCAGGCGGGAAGCCAGCAGCTCATTGACCAGGATTCGGTGGTGCTGGGGATTGTTGCGGAACTTGACCACGTACCACTGGCCGTCGTCCGCCTCCATCAGGTGAGACTGGGCGCCTCCTCGCATTTTTCGGATGTGCCGTACGGCGGCGATCGGCATCGGCTGGAAAATCGGGTAACCTAGAGTTGTATCACACGGAGGAGTAGATCCCAGATGGCGGAACTTGGAAACCCCACCAACGAATACGCAGCCGAAAGCCCCGCGCCCGCGCCAGGCGGACGCACCAAGGACGAAGTCGCACTTGAGCTGATGCGGTTTATCACTCAGCAGACCGGCTATGGCAAGTCGCCGCAGTCCTCCGCGGGCTTTTCCGGAAGGCCCGGCACCCATTCCCCGGAGGAACACGCGGAAGCGCTCCTCGAGCTCTTCCAGCGCTGCCGGCAGGTGGTGAACCAGGAAGTATAGCGGGAACGGCGGAACGCGTTCCCGCCGCCCATCAACGCTTCTTCTTGGCCACCACTTTCTTGGCGACCTTTTTCGCGGGAGCCTTCTTGGCCACCTTCTTCACCGGGGCCGCTTTGACGGCCTTCTTCGCGGGGGCCTTCTTGGCGGCCTTCTTGACCGCGGCTTTCGCGACGACTTTCCTGGCGGGCGCTTTCACAGCGACCTTCTTGGCTGGCTCCGCCTTTTTCGCCGGCGCCGCTTTGGGCGCAGTGGCTTTCTTCACGGGTTTCTTTGGCGGGGCTTCCACAACGGCCGCGGGCTCCGCTGGCGGCACGGGCTCAGCCGGCGCCGGCTGGGCGGGAGGAATTGCGCCTTCTACGATATCGATTTCCATGATTACCTCGTCCTCTTCCTCTTCGTCTTCCTCGTCGTATTCGTCGAGCTTCGATTCCAAATCTTCCTGCTCTTCGTCTTCGTAGTCGTGGAAGTCTTCCATCTCTTCTTCGTCCTTAGCAACGATCAGTGAGCGATGCGACATTCACCAAGCCTCCTGCGTCTGGGCACAACCAACCCTAGAATACCCCTTTTTACAAAAGAGGCAATAGTGAAAACGGTGATCAATCGAAAAATTGCGCGAGATTATCTTGCCGCGGAGTGCGCCAGCAGCGTGGCCGGGCCCGGCGCGGGTTTCACAGCGGGTTTCGCAGCGGTTGCATGC
>JBAVIH010000306.1:0-4703 GCA_049686695.1 Bryobacteraceae bacterium
CCTGCGTTGCCCTATCCTCCGCTCAGGTCCTTCCAGAGTGGACGACATCAACCCCGCCGTGCAATGATTTCTCAGCGGACGGCGATGACCCCCTTAACTTCGTGTCTCAGCCCAGGGGTTCACTTCACCGTGATCCCTGCCTGCTTCTAACCTCACCCCCGACTACAACCCACTAACCCGGACTTGGCCCTGCCGAAACCGGAGTTGCCGAAACCGGAGTACGCCCTCCCGCTCGGGCTGTGCCATAATGTAAGTCCTTCGCAAAGGCCAGGCGCGCCGCGACAGTTCGCGGGGCACGGCTCAAAAAGAGACACGCTGATGAGCGAAACAAGCTGGAGCCGCCGATCGGTGATGCTGGGCGCCGCTGCGCTGCCCATGATCCGCATGGTGTCGGCCAAGCCGGGTCCGCCGGTGGTGGTGATTTCGAGCGCCAACCGCTTCGACGGCGGCATCAATTGCTGCGCCAAGGCGATGGAATGGATCAAGGCCGGCAGCGACACGCTGGACGCGGTGGTGGCCGGCGTCAACATCGTGGAACTGGACCCGCGCGACTCGAGCGTGGGCTACGGCGGGTTGCCCAACGAGGACGGCGTGGTGCAGTTGGATGCGAGCGTGGTGCACGGGCCCAGCCGCCGCATGGGTGCGGTGGGCGCGCTCGAGGGCATCAAGACTCCTTCCAAGGTGGCACAGCGCGTGATGGAGGATACCGACCACATGATGCTGGTGGGCGCCGGTGCGCTCAAGTTCGCCAAAGCCGAGGGGTTTCGCGAAGAGAACCTGCTGACCGAGGAATCGCGGCTGCAATGGCTGGTGTGGAAGAGGTCGTTGCGCGATCGCGGCGGCCACGGTAACTGGGGCCCCGGCCTGGATGCGCCGCCCGAGCAACAGAAGTCGGCCTACATTCAGGAGTTGAAGCGGGAGTTCCCCTGGGCCAGCGACGAACTGCTGCTCGAAGCCATCGAGAACGCGTACCACCCGCCGCATGGCACCATCAACTGCATCGCGCTCAACGAAAAGGGTGAAATGTCGGCGGTCACCACCACCAGCGGCCTGGCCTGGAAGATTTCCGGCCGGGTGGGCGATTCGCCCATTATCGGCGGCGGCTTGTGGCTGGATCAGGATGTCGGCGGCGCCGGTTCCACCGGGCGCGGGGAAGAGAATTTGAGAGTCTGCGGGGCGCACTCGGTGGTCGAAAACATGCGGCACGGGATGGCCCCCAAGGAAGCTGCGCTGGACGCGTTGGAACGGGTGGCGCGCAACTTCGACCATGATCGGAAGAGGCTGGAAGCCATCGACCTGAACTTCTACGCGCTGCGCAAGGATGGGGAATACGCAGGCGCTTCGTTGTGGAATAAACCATCAGTTCAGGCGACGCGGCTGGCACAGTTTGCCGTTTGCGCCAGCGATGGCGGAAGCCGTCAGGAGAATTCGGTATTTCTCTACGCGCGGAGTTAGCGAAACCGTTTGGCAACGCAATAAGCTTGGAACTTCGTAACAAGTTTTGCATCTGTTAAGAGGGCTGAGTCTGGGGACCGGGGACATGGGAAAAGGGTTGCGAGAGGTGCTGGCTTCCTGTATGCGGACTAACAACATTGTGATGGTGGAAGCGGGGCGAAAGTAGCGCGGCATGGCCCAGATCTTCCCCAAAAGCGCGAATGCGATCGCGCGCATGTCGGTCTATGGCGCGATTTTCGTCCTGATGTTCGCGGGCTGGGCTTTCGACGCTTTGAACCGCAGTGCGTATAACACGCGCGCGTTCATGGCGCGCGAGCAGCCGATTCCGTTCAGCCACGCGCACCACGTGGGCGGGCTGGGCCTGGACTGCCGGTATTGTCACACGTCGGTGGAAACCTCGAGTTTCGCTAATGTGCCGCCGACCAAGACCTGCATGAATTGCCACTCCCAGATCTGGAGCAAGAGCCCGATGCTGGAACCCGTGCGCGCCAGTTTCCGCACGGGCCAATCGATCCGCTGGACGCGGGTCCACGACCTGCCGGATTTCGTGTACTTCAATCACAGCATTCACATTGCTAAGGGCGTGGGCTGCGAGAGCTGCCACGGCAGGGTGGACAAGATGCCGCTGATGTGGCAGCAATCTTCGCTGCAAATGGACTGGTGCCTGGACTGCCATCGCAATCCGGAAAAGGTGCTGCGGCCGCAGGCGTTCATCACCACCATGGGCTATCAGCCGCCAGGCGACCAGGAAGAAATCGGGCGCCGGCTGATGGCCGAAAATCACATACAAGATGCGCGCGTGTTGACGAGCTGTTCCACTTGCCACCGATGAGCGACTCACCGAAACACCTAGATCTGGCCGGCGCGCGGGCGCGTCTGGAGGGAAAGCGCGGGCGCGAGTTCTGGCGCAACCTGGAAGACCTGGCCGCCACGCCCGAATTCGAGGATTTGTTGCAGCGCGAGTTTCCGCGCCAGGCGATTGGCTGGAGCGAGGACGAGGACGGCATCGATGGGCGCCGCAACTTCCTGAGGATGATGGGCGCGTCGCTGGCGCTGGCCGGGCTCACCGCCTGCACACGCCAGCCCACCGAGCACATCATGCCCTACGTGCGGCAACCGGAAGACCTGATCCCCGGCAAGCCGCTGTTCTATGCCACGGCGACGACGCTGGGCGGCGTAGCCAACGGCGTTCTGGTGGAGAGCCACGAAGGCCGGCCCACCAAGGTGGAAGGCAACCCGGAGCACCCCGCCACGCTGGGCGCTCTCGATGCGTTCGGCCAGGCGTCGGTGCTGCAACTGTACGATCCCGACCGCAGCCGCGCGGCTTACGAAGGCGGCGAGATCCGCTCCTGGGCGGATTTTCTGGGGATGCTGCGCGGCCTGCTCGAGCAGCAGCGTCCCATCGCCGGCGCCGGCATCCGCATCCTCACCGAAACCGTGACATCGCCGGCGATGGCGGACCAGATGGCCACGATCAAGAAGCTGTTTCCCGCCTCCAAGTGGCACCAGTGGGAACCGGCCGGGCCGCACAGCGCGCGCACCGGCGCCATGCTGGCATTCGGCCAGCCGGTCCACACTTACTACAACGTGTCGAACGCTAACGTGATCGTCGCGCTGGATTCGGATTTCCTCGCGTCCGGCGAGGCGAGCCTGCGCTACGCGCGCCAGTTCGCGGCGCGGCGGCGCGTGGAAGGCGGCGCCACTGCCATGAACCGGCTGTACGTGGTGGAGCCGATGCCCACCCCCACCGGCAGCAAAGCCGACCACCGGCTTCCGCTGCGCGCCGGCGACGTAGAAGAATTCGCGTGGCTGCTGGCTGCCGGCCTGGGTGTTGCCCAAGGCCCCAAGCAAAGCGACAACGTCGACATCAACAAATGGATGGGCGGCATAGTCAAGGACCTGATGCACAACCAGGGCGCAAGCCTGGTGGTGGCCGGCGAATTTCAGCCGCCCATCGTGCACGCGCTGGCCCACGTGATGAACGCGAAGCTCGGCAACGTGGGTAAGACCGTGTTCTACACCGATTCCATCGAAGCCAGTCCGGTGGATCAGGTGGCCTCGCTCGAGGATCTGGTCAGCGATCTGGATTCGGGCACGGTGGACCTGCTGCTGATTCTGGGCGGAAACCCGGTCTTCAATGCGCCGGTGGAACTAGGCCTCGCCGACCGCATTCAAAAAGCCCGCGTGCGCGCGCACTTGAGCCTGTACGAGGACGAGACCTCAGAAGTCTGCCAGTGGCATCTGCCGGAAACGCATTACCTGGAAAGCTGGGGCGACGCGCGCGCCTTCGATGGCTCGGTCACCATTCAGCAGCCGCTGATTCAACCGCTCTACGACGGGCGTTCCGCATACCAGGTGTTGCAGATGTTCACCGACACGCCGGAAACGGGCGGCTATCAGATCGTCAAGGGTCACTGGGCGGCGCAGCACACGGGCGCCGATTTCGAATCCTGGTGGCGGCGCGCGGTACACGACGGCGTGGTAGCCGACTCGGCGCTGCCCACCAAGACGCCTGCCATAAACGGATCGGCTTTGGCCACCCCGGCGCGCAAATATCGCCTTGAAGGCAAGCTGGAAATCGTCTTCCGTCCCGACCCCGCGATTTACGATGGGCGCTTCGCCAACCTCGGCTGGCTACAGGAGCTGCCCAAGCCCATCACCAAGATCACCTGGGACAACGCCGCCATTATGAGCCCTGCGACCGCCAACAAGTTGGGCGTGTACGAGCAGACGCTGAACGCCGGTTACGACGGTGTGCCGATGGTGGAGCTGACTTACCAGGGCCGCACATTGCGCGCGCCGGTGTGGGCGCAGCCGGGATGCGCGGATGGTTCCGTCACGGTTCACCTGGGCTACGGCCGCACCAAGGCCGGCCGCGCCGGAACGGGCGCGGGCTTCAATCCCTACGGCCTGCGCACCGCCAAAGCGCTGTGGAACGATACCGGCATGACGGCGAAGAAGGCCGCCGGATCCTATCTGCTGGCAACCACACAGAACGAGCACGCGCTCGATCCGAAACGGCACATCGTCCGCGTCGGGGATATTGCCGATTATCTGAAGGATCCGAAATCGGTGCACGAAGGCGCCGAGGATCCGCCGCCCTCGCTGACGATGTATCCCGGCTGGAGCTACCCGGGCCACGCCTGGGGCATGGCCATCGATCTGAACGCCTGCACGGGATGCAGCGCGTGTGTGGTGGCATGCCAGGCGGAAAACAATATCGCGGTGGTGGGCAAGGACCAGGTGCG
>JBAVIH010000307.1:0-41761 GCA_049686695.1 Bryobacteraceae bacterium
GTGCACGGTTTCGCCGCGCCGGTGGGCGGCAGGTTTCCCGCGCCGCATGGGGCGGTATGCGCGGCGTTGCTGGCGCCGGCAATCGCGATCAACGTGGAAGCCTTGCGGCGGCGCGCGCCGGAGAGCGGGGCACTCCGCCGGTACGACGAAGTCGCGCGGCTTTTGACGGGGAAGCCTCACGCCACGGCGGCGGATGGCATCGAATGGATAGTGGCGCTGTGCCGGCGATTCGAGGTTCCTCCACTCGGCGCTTACGGGGTGACGGCGGCCGACATCCCGCTTTTAGCCAGCCGTTCAGCCGAGGCCAGCAGCATGAAGGGCAATCCGATCAAGCTGACGGGCGAGGAACTCGAGGAAATCATTGGCCGCGCGATCTGAGGGCAAGGTGGGACAGACGATCGGGTTATGTCGTCTGTCAAGATGTCGCGCCTTGCCGAGCGATGACAGACCACGAAAGGCGATGGTCTGTCCTACCTGCGTCGGCACTCGTGTCGATGTTGCCCGGCCCGGCTTGGGTACAGGTGCACTTAGTAATGGGAGCGGACGAACATGGCAAACAGTTTCGGTACGGATATTCTGATCCAAGCGCAGGATCCAAAAGTCGCGGCATCCTTCTATGTCGAGCAGCTCGGATTCGAGATCACTGGCGAGCAGCCGGACATGATCAGCCTGCACGGCGAGCACATCAATCTATTCATCGAGCGAGGTCCGGCGCTGGGGCCGGTATTGGAAGTGACGGTCGGCAGTGTCGAAGAAGCCAAGCTCCGGTTGACAATGAGTGGTTGCGAGATCATTAAGGATGAGCCGGAGTTTCCGCGATGTTACATCAAAGATCCGTACGGCTTGATTTACAACCTGACGAGGTAAGGAGCATGGCTACGCGCAGACCGATCCTGATCCTGGGCTGTGTGCTCAGTGTACTAACCGCCGGTTTCGGACAGCAAGCTCCATCCGGACCAAAGACAGTTCTCACGCCCGAGCAGCAGTCCTTGCCGCAACAAGCGAAGCTGGCCGGAGCGGACCGCGGGAACCTGCGCAATGAGGGGCAAGAAGCTTTTGACGCAGAGATGGCCCGGGAAAAGGCCGGCGACTGCCCTGGCGCCCATAGCAACTACGAGTTCATGATGTGCTCCCAGAAGGCGCTCGCCGTCGCGGAACAGCATCTGAAAACGTATCAGGAAATGATCCGCGATTTGCTCAGCCGTAGGGGGGCCGATCTCGCCGGCCAGCCAGCGCCGCCCGGGCCTTCCGGGCCGTTGACATCGGGGCAGCCTATGGCGGAATTCGACCATCTGGAACAGGTCTGGCGCCCCTATCTCGACGCGGCTTGCACCGCCGCTTTCAATCAGTTTCGGGGAGGCACCGGTGGCGCCAGCTCGGCAAATGCGTGCAGCCTCCGGTTCCTGCGTAGTCACATGCGAGACCTGGACGGCATCTACGACATGCTGCTGCATCATTAAGTCTGCCCGCGCCGCTATAGCGCCAGCCGCGCGGCCTGGCGGGCGAGGCGCGCTTGCAGGCGCTGCTCGCGACGGCGCAGGGCTGGAGAATCTTCGATCTCGAGCGCGGCCCGCGTCATCTCCAGCGCCATGGCGTGATTGCGCTCGCGATGCTCGTAGTGCTTGGCCAGCTCGGCGAGAGCTTGCGCGCGGTAGGGATTGCGCGCGGCGGCAAGTTCCGTCATCGCCGCCAACGCGGCGTCGCCGTGGCCCAGGCGGCGTTCGATCTGGGCCACGTCCCACAGGGTGCGGAACAGCAGGTGATCCGGTAACCCGGCTTCCACCGCGCGGCGAAACAGGCCGAGCGCTTCCTCGCGCCGTCCGGCCTGTTGCATCCAGCGCGCCAGGCCGATCCAATCCGCGCCGTGCCGCAGCGTCGCCGTGCCAGGCGACCGGAAGGCGAACGGCACAATCGCCGTCAGACAGGCGAGCGACAGGATATCGATCGCGTTGTGGTGAAAGATGGGCACCAGCTTGAAGGCCTGCGCGGTGCGCAGGTATTCGAAATAGCAATACGGGATCATCTCGCCAGGCAGATCGCCCTGGCGTTCCACGCCCAGGATCTGGTTCTCCAACTCCACCAGGCGGCAGCTCTCCAGGCGCAGCTTCCATAGGCGGCGCGCACCGAAGAGCAGGTCGAGATGTTCCATGCGGCCGAACGGATGCGGCGGCGCGCCACGGTCCCTGCACATGCGGAACCGCGTCTCGAGCAGCGGCTGGTCGAAGGCTTTGCCGTTGTAGGTCACCAGCACATCGAACTGCGCCAGGTGCTCGGCCAGCCGCCAGAGCAGCGACGCTTCGTCGCCGTAATCGCGCATGAAGAACTGGCGCAGCCGGAAGCCGGCGGCCTCGATGGAGCCGACGCCGACCAGGAAAGCGCAGGTGCCGGTGCCGCCCGCAAGGCCGGTGGTTTCGGTATCGAGGAAGGCCCACCGCGCCGGCTCGCTCGACGGAATGGCGCCGCCCGAAAGCGAATCGAGCAGGTCGGCGGGCAGCTCGGCGAGGTCCGAAATGTCGACGCTGCCGTGGCGGCGATGGCGCTCCCAGAGCTTCTCGGTTTCGAAGTGCTCGCCATGCGGCGTGCGCACCAGTTCGCCCGAGATCAACTGCTCGATGGAGCAGCGCTCCGGCGGCGTTGTGCGCGGCGCGGCCGGGACGGCGGGCGGCCCGGCGGCGTATTTACGATCAATCCGCGCCAGGCGCCGGCGCAGCGCGGCGAGTTGTTGCTGGATATCCTCCACTTCGCTTTTTCTTTGCCCACTATAGCGGTTCAAGCCGGGGCTTTCAAGTTTCGGCGGAAAACCGATTCGGAATAAGACGTAGGCAATCAGGCCCCAGGCTCATCGCGCGCGGCTTGCTGCCATACGCCGCTATACTGAAAAACGTTATGCGCCACGTGCCGATCCTCTTGCTCTTCGCCTCCGCGATCTTCGCCCAGTCCATTCGATTCGCCGAAGATCGCCAGGTCTTTCTTCTGACCACCAGCCAGAATTCCTACGCCCTGGGAATCGCCCCCGATCGTTCTCTGCGGCATATTTATTGGGGCGCCCCGTTGTGGAATCTCGCCGACCTGCCGGCCCTCGCGCCGGCCCGCGAACTGTCGAGCTTCGACCCGCGGCAGATGATGGAGAACGAAGAGTTCCCCGGATGGGGCGGCACGCGCTACTACGAACCGGCGCTCAAAATCGTGCGCGAGGACGGCGACCGCGACCTGGTGCTCCAGTATGTCTCGCACCGCATCGCGGAGAACGATCTCGATATTTCGCTTAAAGACATCCGCGACCCCATCGAGGTGACCCTGCACTACCGCGTCTACCCCGAGTACGGCATCATTCAGCGTTCCGCCACCGTGCGCAATGGCACCGCGCACACGCTGACTATCGAGAGCGCGCAGTCCGCCGCCTGGTACATGCCCCCCGGAACCGGCTACCAGCTCACGTACCTCAACGGCCGCTGGGCCGCCGAAACGCAGGTGGTGCGCGAGCCCGTCCACGAAGGGATGAAGGTGCTGGAGAGCCGCAAGGGCCACACCAGCCACGGCTTCAACCCATGGTTCGCGGTGGATCAGGGCGACGCCACCGAGGAATCCGGCCGCGTCTGGTTCGGCGCGCTCGCCTGGAGCGGCAACTGGCGCATGACGGTCGAGCAGACGCCCTACCGCCAGGTCCGCGTCACCGGCGGATTCAACTCCTTCGATTTCTCCTATCCCCTGAAACCCGGCGAGACGCTCGAAACGCCGGCGTTTTACGGCGGCTTCTCGGCCGGCGGTTTCGGCGGCGCCTCGCGGCTGCTGCACCGTTTCGAACGCGAACGGATTCTGCCCGGAGGCGCGTCCGCACGGCTCCGTCCGGTGCTCTACAATTCCTGGGAAGCCACCGAGTTCGACGTCAACGAAGCCGGCCAGAAGGCCCTCGCCGGCAAGGCCGCCACGCTGGGCGTCGAGCTGTTCGTGATGGACGACGGCTGGTTCGGCGCGCGCAACAACGACCGCGCCGGCCTCGGCGATTGGGTGGTCAATCCCAAGAAATTCCCCAATGGCCTGAAACCGTTGATCGATCACGTCAACTCGCTCGGCATGGACTTCGGCCTGTGGGTCGAGCCCGAGATGGTCAACGCCGATAGCGACCTCTACCGCAGCCATCCCGACTGGGTGATCCATTTCGACGGCCGCCCGCGCAGCGAGCTTCGCACCCAGATGGTCCTCAACCTGGCGCGCGACGACGTCCGCGAGTACATCTTCGGCGTTCTCGACAAGCTGGCTACCAACTACGCAATCCGCTATTTGAAGTGGGACATGAACCGGCCCTTCTCCGAGCCCGGTTGGCCGGAGGCCGGTCCCACCGAAGAGCGCAAGCTCTGGGTGGCCTACGTCCGCAACCTGTACCAGATCATCGACCGCCTGCGCGCCAAACATCCACGCCTGGAAATCGAATCCTGCTCCGGCGGCGGAGGCCGCATCGACCTGGAGATTCTGCGGCGGGTGGAGGAAGTCTGGGCGTCCGACAACACCGACGCTTTCGACCGCCTGCGCATACAGGAAGGCTTTTCGCAGGCGCACGCCGCGCGGATCATGTCGGCGTGGGTTACCGACAGCCCCAATTGGGTCAACGGGCGCGCCGTATCGCTTTCCTATCGCTTCCTGGTGGCGATGCAGGGCGCGCTGGGAATCGGCAGCAATCTCAATCAGTGGACCGACGAAGACTTCGCTCTCGCCCGGAAGATGGTGGCGCTGGACAAGCGCATCCGCGGCACCGTGCAGAGCGGCGACCTTTATCGCCTGTTCTCCCCGCGAGCAGGCGACCTGACCGCCAACCAATACGTCGGCCCCGGCGGCAGTCAGGCCGTTCTCTTCGCCTTCCGCCACTCGCAGCAGTACAACACCCCGGTTCCGACCATCCGTCTGCGCGGACTCGACCCGCGCGCCACGTACCGGATCGAATCGATGGATGGCAAGCTGGGCGAGAAACAGGCCCAGCTCAGCGGCGCCTACCTGATGGAAGCCGGACTGAATGTAAACCTACGCGGCGACTTCGACGCCACCGCCGTGGTGCTGGAACGGGTCGATTAAGCCAGCCGGCCTTCCCGCGAAAAAATGCGTCTAACGAGTGCGTCGCCAACGTATTCGGTAATTATATGGCTACCTTTCTGCAGGACTTGCGCTACGCGTTCCGGAACCTGGGGAACGCCCGCGGATTCGCCCTGGTTGCGGCTGCCACGCTGGCAATCGGCATCGGCGCCAACACGGCTATTTTCAGCATCATAGATACCATCCTGCTGCGGCCGCTGCCGTATCGCAACCCGAGCCAGTTGGTCCGGCTCCATGAAACAGAGTCGGCGCCGGGGCAATATCCGTTCGCCGAGCCGGATTTTGTCGATTGGAAGGCGCAAAACAGCACCTTTCAGGACATGACGATGTATGGCTGGCCGCACGACATGAACCTCAGCGCCAGCGGACGGCCGGAGCATGTGCTCGCGCTGACCACCGAGGCGAACTTCTTTTCCTTGCTGGGCGTCGAGCCGCTGCTGGGCCGAACCTGGGCCGCCGGCGAGGACCAGCCCGGCAAGGATGACGTGGCCATCCTCGGCTACGGCCTCTGGCAAAGCCGCTACGCCGGAGATCCGCACGCGGTGGGCCAGTCGATCGAGCTGAATGCGCGCAAGTACACCATCGTGGGCGTGATGCCGGCCAGTTTCCGCTTTCCGGCGAGGTCGCAGCTCTGGATTCCACAGGTGATGGACAGCAAGTTCATGGGCGGGCGCGGCAGCCACTGGGCGAGCGCCATCGGCAGAATGAAGCCGGGCGTCTCGACGAAGGCGGCGCTGGCCGATCTCAAGGTAATCGCCGCGCGCCTGGAAAAGCAGTATCCGAATTCGAACGGCAAGGTGGGGGCGGCCGTGACCCCGCTCCGCGACGACATGGTCGGCGAATCGCGCAGCACGCTATTCATGATGCTGGGGGCGGTTGGCCTGGTGCTGCTGATCGCCTGCGCGAACGTGGCGAACCTGCTGCTTTCGAGGGCCCTGGCGCGGCAGAAGGAAGTGGCCATCCGGAGCGCGCTGGGCGCATCTCGAGTTCGCCTGATACGGCAACTGTTGACCGAAAGCCTGCTGCTCTCCCTGGCGGGCGGCGCGCTCGGCCTGCTGCTGGCCTGGGGCGGCGTCACCCTGTTTTCCAACGCCAGGAGTTTCGACCTGCCGGAGTTCAACGTGGTGCAGTTGAATATCGCGGTGCTCGCCTTCACCTTCGCGCTTGCGATCGCGACCGGCATGTTGTTCGGCTTGTTTCCGGCGCTGGCGATGTCGCGGCCGGATCTGCACGACGAGCTGAAAGGCGGGGCTGGAAGCTCGATCAGCCCCGGCCGGCGGCGCCGCTTCACCAGCCACGCCCTGGTGGTGGCCGAGATTGCGCTCTCCCTGATGCTGCTGATCTCGGCGGGCCTGCTGCTGAAGGACTTCGCGGCGTTGCGCAGCCTCGACATCGGCGTGCGCCGCGAAGGCGTCTGGACCGCAGCCGTCCAACTGCCCGACGCCAACTACAAAACCGATCGGCGGAAGTACGACTTCGCGGAGGCGCTGCTGGAGCGGGCGCGGCGCATCGGCGGGGTGGATTCGGCGGCCCTGAGCGATCACTTGCCGCTCGAAGGCGGCAGCAACTACTATGTCAAGCTGCGTGGGCAGACCGGCGAGATGAGCAACCAACTGGTGGAAAGTCATGCCGCTTCGCCCGAGTACTTTCACGCCCTGGGAGTGCGATTGCTCCAGGGACGGCTATTCACCCCGACTGACATCCAATCGGCCCTCGAGCACGATATGCGCATCAACCCGCTCTGGGAGGCCGGCACCAGGCCGCCCGCCGATCTGACCAACGGCATGGTCTACCCCTGCGTGATCAACGAAAGCATGGCGCGCTACTTCTGGCCGGATCAAAACCCGCTCGGGAAAATGTTTTCGCAGGGCAGTGACACCGGCCCGTGGAAACAGGTGGTCGGGGTGGTGAGCGACGTGCGGCAATGGGGCCTCACCCACCGGCCCGTACCGGAGGCGTTCGACGCATTCGACGGTGGCTCGCGCGTGTTTCTGATTCTGCACACGTCCATGCCGCCATCCACTGTGACGGCACAGGTGCGGCGCGCGCTGGGGCAGATCGATTCGAGCCTGCCGCTCTACAGCGTCCGCTCGATGGACGAGGTGGTGGGAGAACAGGCGGAGGGGCAGCAATTCCTGAGCGTGCTCGTGGGCTCTTTCGCGGGCCTCGCGGCACTGCTGGCGGCGATCGGAATTTACGGCGTGCTGGCGTACGCGGTGAGGCAGCGGACGCGCGAGATCGGCATTCGAATGTCGCTCGGCGCCAGCCGCGGCCGCGTGCTGGGCGAAGTGCTGCGAGAGGGGATGCGCCTGGCCCTGCTGGGTCTGGCGGTTGGGATTGCCGGCGCGTTCGCCGCGGGACGCATTTTGGAGAGCCTGCTACATGAGGTGAAACCGGGCGACCCGGCGATCTTCGCCGCCACCGCCGGACTGCTGGCTGCGGTGGCGCTGATCGCCTGTTACCTGCCGGCACGGCGAGCCGCGCGCCTGGACCCTATGGCTGCGCTAAGGTACGAGTAAAACTCGCGGAGGTGCTTCGGGAGTCTTACGGCTTCGCGGTCTCCTGGATCAGTTGCTGGGTGGCCGCAATCTGGTCGAGGGTCCCGCGCAAGAGAAGAGCTCTCTGCGAGAAGTAAATGTGTATGGTTTCAATCTTCAGGGCGAGGCGGGCCTGAGCGGCGATCTCCACGAATTGCTGCGCCGTCGTCGAGTCCGCAAAGTGAAAGACGTGCACAATCTGGTCGCTGCCCGGCACTTGAAACTCGTCGGCGGCCGGGTCCTGGCTTAGCGCAGCCGAGGATTTCCCGCCGGCCGGCTGATCCAGCTCGTCCACCAGCCACTCGGCCAGCGCCATCTGATCGGCCGTTCCGCGCATGACCAGGGCTCCTTGCACGACGTCGGCAGGGATCTTGCGTACGTCGGCAATCATGCGCATCGCATTGGCGATTTCCTGCAAGTCTTGCCTGGTCTCGATGTGGGCCAGGCGAATCACGCGAACCGCGGGATCGAGTTTGGCTTCCTGGTAATCGTACGCGGCCGACTCATGGACCGGTGAAGCGGGTTGATCCAGTTGGTCCAGCAGCCATTCGGCCAGCGCGACCTGGCCGGGGGTTCCGCGCGCGACCAGGGCTCTTTGCGCGGCGTAAGGACGTACCCGGCTCAGGTCCGCAATCGCGCGAATCGCAGCGGTAACTTCGTTGAGTCCTTGCGGTGTCTCGACAGTAGCCAGGCGAAACACGCGCACCGCGGAATCCGGTGTGCCGGCCCGATATTCGTACACTGCCGGCTGATGGCTCGATGGAGCAGGCTGGTCCAGTTGGTGCAGCAGCCATTCGGCCAGCCCAACCTGGTCTGCCGTGCCGCGCAACGAAACGGTGGCGCGCGCCGTGTCCGGGGCTATTCTCATGTCCGTCATCGCGTTCACGACCGCAGACATCTCCTGAACATCCTGTTCCGTCTCGGCCTGGTTCAAATGAAACACGCGTAGCGGGCTCGGCTGAGTGGATGTTTGTCCAGCCGCTAACGAAGCAAACAGGGCGGAAATCGCGAGTACAGGAGCTCTGGAACGCACGGACCCTCCTCGACTTTCATTTTAAAACGCTTGGCCGCTCCCTATGATCGACGCTTCAAGAGAAGGCTTCATCGAAAGCGCCGCGGGGGCGCGCACCAAGGCGATGCCGGGTTTTACGGCTTGACCGCCTCCCGAATCAGTTGGCCGGCGCCTGCGATCTGGTCGGGGGTTCCGCGCACGAGCACGGCATTTTGCAGGAAGAATATCCGGGAGATATTCAGCGTGCGCCGGGCCGGGGTGTTGATGGCCTCAAATTGCGGCCCCGTCAACGGGTTCGCAAGGGGAAAGATGTGGACCACCTCGCCGCTGCCCGGCACTGGCATGGCCGCGTCGCGCGGCACGCCGGCAGGCTGATCCAACTCGTTCGCCAGCCACTCGGCCACCGCGGCCGCCTCGGCCGTGACACGCATGGCCACGGCTCGCTTCGAGGCCACAAGGCATGCCTGGGCATCGGCCATCGTGCGAATCGCGGCATTGGTTTCCTGCAAGTCTCGCAGTGTCTCGATGTGGGCCAGGTGAAACACGCGCACCGCGGTATAGGCCCACACCCCGACAACACCGGCCTGGTAATCGTACGCGGCTACCTGATGGCTCGGCGGAGCGGGCCGATCCAGTTCGTTCACCAGCCACTCGGCCAGTGCGGCCTGGTCCGCGGTTCCGCGCATCACCACAGCCTGCGCGTTGTAAACCAGAAGCCGGCTCACGCTCCCGACCGTGCGAATCGCATCGGCAACTTCCTGAAAGTCCTGCGGCGTATCGTTCTGGGCCAGGCGGAACACGCGCACCGCGGACTCGCGATTGCCTGCCCGGTAATCGTATACCGCCGGCCCATGGCCCGGTGGAACGGGTTGGTCCAGTTGATTCAGCAGCCATTCGGCCAAAGCGGCCTGGTCGGCGGTTCCGCGCATGACCAGGGCTCGTTGCGCCTTGCAGATGTATGTCCGGTACGATTCCCCGATGGTGCGCATCGCGCCGGTGATTTCCTCAAAGCCTTCCTTTGTGTCGATCTCGGCCAGGCCAAACACGCGCACCGCGGGTTCGGGCGTGCCCGCCTGGTCGTACACGGCTGGCTGATGGCTGCGCGGTGCCGGGTGATCCAGTTGATTTACCAGCCATTCGGTCAGCGCGACCTGGTCGGTGGTCCCGCGCACGATCAGGGCTCGTTGCGCGCTGAAGGACGATATCCGGTCCACGCCCTCCACCCAGCGAATCGTATAGAAGGTTTCCAGGAAGTCTTGCTCGGTCCCGATGGGAGCCAGACGAATCACGCGCACCGCGGTATCGGGCGCGCCTGCCTGAAAATCATACGCGGCCTCCTGGCTCGCCGAAGAGGGCTCGTCCAGTTGCTTCACCAGCCATTCGGCCAGCGCGACCTGGTCGGTGGTTCCGCGCACGACGAGTCGCACGCCCCAAAGAAGTTCGCGACTCGTGCCCGCGATAGTGCGAATCGCATTCTCGAGTTCCTGCCCGCCAGTCAGTGTGCGGATGTGGGGCACGCGAAACACGCGCACTGCCGTATCCGGCGCGCCAGCCTGGTAATCGTATGCGGCCGGTTCCTGGCCCGGTGAAACCGGTTGATCCAGTTGGTTCAGCAGCCATTCGGCCAGCGCGGCCTGGGCGGCGGCTCCGCTCAAGGACACGGTTTTTTGCGCCATGTCCGGCGCTATGTCCATGTCCGCCATCTGCTTCACGGCAGTAGCCATGAAGCGAATACGCGGTTCCGTGTCGGCGTGTTTGAAGTGGAACACAGGAACGGTGGCCGGTTCAGTCGAAGCTTGTCCAGCCGCCGATGAGGCGAACAGGGCGGTGAGCGCGAATCCAAGAGCTCTCGGACGCATGAGCACTCTTCAGGGGAAGCTGGGCCGGGCATGCCCGGCCCCTACGGCGATAGACGCGGCGCATCGGGCAAGCGTGGAGCCATATCGGGCCAGGGGAAAGGCTCTTGGGCGTCCTAGGCGGCTTGATGGACTGGTTCGTGATGCAATCGCATGAGTTGCTCGGCACTCAACGCGACCATGGCGTAGGTTCTGCCGTCTGCATCGGAGAACTCAACTTCGTAGACGCCCGGAGCCCAGCTATCGACCACCGTGCCGACCTGGCCGCGAACCAATCCCTCCTCGGGCAGATCCTTGACCAGCGCAACCACGGCGAGCATCTCAATTCCGTTCATTACGAACCTTCCACTTATAGTACATAACAACTCGTCAGCCACGGCAAGCCTTCCCCGCTTCGCACGATCCAACTGCTGCGGATTCTTATCGCCCTGTCATGGCGGACGAGATCGAAATCGACCACATAGCGCTGTCCGTATGGGTTCGCCGCACCCAGTTGAGCCTCGGCATTGCCGGCGGCGGCGAGGAGGTGCGTTCTCAGTTCTTCCGCGTCGGTTTCCCGGATTCCAACGGATGCAAACACCCGAGCTTTGTTGCGACCACGTGGATGCTGTGGGTTGAGGCAATACTCTTGGAGCTTCCGAATATCGACAATGGCACGGTCGCCATTAGGCAGTCTCATCAAGCATCCATCCTACCCGGGCGTGGCTGCCGGCACAAACTCCAACTACTCACCCCGGTGCCCGCCCTCCCAGCCGAACGCGTACTGGAAACCATTGGCGGCGATGGCGCGTAACTCCGCTTCGCCGAAATGGAAAGCGCGGGCTGCCAGGCGATATTCGTCGCTCAGCGTGCAGCCGAACATGGCGGGATCGTCGGTGTTGAGCACGATCGGCACCTGCGCGTCGTACAACGCGCGAATCGGGTGATCCTCGAGGCGCGCCACCACGCCGGTGACCAGGTTGCTCGAGATGGAGATTTCGAGCGGGATGTCGCGGTCGCGCAGATGGCGCAGCAGCGCCGGGTCGCGCACGGAAGCGATGCCGTGGCCGATGCGTTCGGCGCCCAGGCGCAGGGCCCCCCACACGGATTCCGGTCCGCCGCTTTCGCCGGCGTGCGCGGTCAGATGCAGGCCGGCCGCTTTGGCGAACGCGAAGACCTCGGTGAACCATTCGGCGGGCCCGCGTTCCTCGCTTCCGCCGATGCCGATGGCCACCACGCCACGGTCTATGCGCGCAGCGGCCAGGCGGGCCACTTCCCATGCCGGCTCCACGCCGAACTGGCGCACAGCGTCCAGAATCCAGCGAACTTCGACCGCCGAGCCGCGGGCTGCATCGTGAATGGCATCGAAGACGGGCGCGAATTCCTGCTTCTTCCACAGCACCACGCCCGCCGCAATGATGATCTCGGCGTAGCGGACATTCTGCGCGGCCAGCCGGTCGAGCAGCCGGCGCGTGACCAGCGCATAATCCTCGGGCCGCGCCAGGCGCGTCACCACCGCGCCGAAGGTTTTCAGGAAGGCGTTGAAGTCCGGGTAATGGTAGAGCGCGCGCAGTTCCTCGAGCGGCGTGGCGGGGTCCAACTCGTGCAGCGTCTCGGCATCCACCGACCCTTCCAGGTGCAGGTGCAGCTCGGCTTTGGGCAGTTGCGCGGCAAAATCTTCCATACTCGGCTATTATTGAGATTCGCATACTGTTACGGACCCAAGTCAGCTCCTATGACCGCGGCAGAGATTGAATCCATTGTGGGCGGGTATCACGGGGATGCCTTCCGGATCCTCGGCCCGCACGGCGTGCGCAGAAAAGTCGGGCAGGCGCGCTGGGAAGTACGCGCATTTCTGCCGCAAGCCGAAACCGCCGACGTGTTGGCCGGCGGCCAGGTCTGGCCGATGGAGAAGCGGCACGCCGAGGGCTTCTTCTGCGCCCAAATGACGGGCGATCCGCAGCGGTACTCCCTGCGCGCGCACCTGTGGAACGGCGGCGAGGCCGAGATCGAAGACCCTTATCGTTTCGGCCAGTTGATCTCCGATACCGAGATCTACCTGCACGGAGAAGGCACGCTGCACGAAGCCTACCGCACGCTGGGCGCGCACCTGGCCGAATCCGACGGCGTGCGCGGGGTGCGCTTCGCGGTGTGGGCGCCCAACGCGGAAAACGTCACCGTGGCCGGCGAGTTCAACGATTGGGACATTCGCCGCCATCCGATGCGGCGCCGCAACGGCGGCGTTTGGGAGCTTTTCATTCCGGGCCTGGGCGAGGGCGCCACGTACAAGTACAACGTGCGGTCGCGCTTTGCCGGCCATCAGCAGCTCAAGGCGGACCCCTATGCTTTCGAGTGCGAGACGCCGCCCAAATCCGCGTCGGTGGTCTGGAACATCGACCGCTACCAATGGAACGATGCCGCGTGGTTGGAGCGGCGGGCGAAGACCGACTGGCTGAAATCGCCGGTTTCGATCTACGAAGTTCACGCCGAATCCTGGATGCGGGACCCGCAAGGCCGGCCGCTGACGTACCGCGAGATGGCGGTGAAGCTGGTGGAATACGTCACCCGGATGGGCTACACCCACATCGAGCTGCTGCCCATCATGGAACACCCGTTCTCGGGCTCGTGGGGCTACCAGGTGATCGGCTACTTCGCCCCCACTTCACGCTTCGGGACGCCGGACGATTTCCGCTACTTCGTGGATTGCTGCCACCAGGCGGGCGTCGGGGTGCTGGTGGATTGGGTGCCCGGGCATTTTCCCAAGGACGCGCATGGGCTGGTCTTTTTCGACGGCACCGCCCTCTACGAACACGCGGATCCGCGCAAAGGCGAGCACCTGGAGTGGGGCACGCTGGTCTTCAATTACGGCCGCAACGAGGTGCGCACCTTCCTGATTTCCAACGCCCTCTTCTGGCTCCAGGAGTATCACATCGACGGGCTGCGGGTGGATGCGGTAGCCTCCATGCTGTACCTCGATTATGGGCGCCAGCCCGGCGAATGGCTGCCCAATCAGTTCGGCGGCAACGAAAACCTGGAGGCCATCGATTTTCTGCGGCGCTTCAACGAGCTGGCGCACAAGCAGCCGGGCGTCTTCACGGCGGCCGAGGAATCCACCGCGTTTCCCGGCGTTTCGAAGCCGGTCTACCTGGGCGGGCTCGGTTTCACCATGAAGTGGAACATGGGCTGGATGCACGACATGCTGGACTACTTCGGCAACGATCCGGTGTACCGCAAATTCCAGCACAACCACATCACGTTCAGCCTGCTGTACGCCTTCACGGAGAACTTCGTGCTGCCGATTTCGCATGACGAAGTGGTGTACGGCAAGAGCTCGCTGATCAACAAAATGCCGGGCGACGAGTGGCGCCAGTTTGCCAACGTGCGCGCTTTCCTGGCGTACATGTGGGGACACCCGGGCAAGAAACTGCTGTTCATGGGCCAGGATATCGGCCAGCGGGAAGAGTGGAACAGCGCCGGCCAGATCCGCTGGGAATTGCTCGAATTCGACTACCACCGCAAGCTGCAGGCGCTGGTGCGTGAGTTGAACCGCATCTACCGTTCCAGCCCCGCGCTGTATCAGGTGGATTTCCACTACCGCGGTTTCGAGTGGGTGGACTTTCGCGATTCGGCCAACTCGGTGATCGCCTTTCTGCGGCGCGCCGAGGATCCCAAGGATTTCCTTCTCTTCTGCTGCAATTTTACGCCCGTGCCACGCGCCGGCTACGAGTTCGGCGTGCCCGAGGAGGGCTTTTACGAAGAGATCCTGAACACGGATTCGGAGCTGTTCGGCGGCTCGAACCTGGGCAACGGCGGCCTGGTGTCCTCGCGACCGATTCCCAAGCACGGCCGCGAATGGAGCATCGCGGTGACGCTGCCTCCGCTGTCCGTGGTGGTCTTCCGCAGACGGTAGGAGGCGCCGGCGGATCGGGCTCAGCCCTGACTGGCGGCCGCGGTCGAAACCGCCGGTGCGGGCAGAACCACGCCGTCCCACGAGCCGCGCCGCCTTCTGCCCACAACCAGGGCTTCCTCGGTTCCCCTGCTGGCAGCCACGATATGGCCGTCTTCGGACCAGATGGCGCTTCTTCCCGCCGGCACCCATCCTCCGGTCGGGGCGCTGTGGTTGGCCATCACCACGGCCATCCGGTGCTCCCGTGCGTAGTGCCTGAGCTGAGCCGTGTCCCGTGAGTACCCGTTTTCGGTGATCAGAACGCCCGCTGCATAGATGTTCGCGCCCCGCGCCGCGGCGCCGGCCGGGTGCTGCGGGTGCGTGGTGTCCGCGCAGATCGCAAAAGCCACGGTGGCGCCCCCAATCGACAGGGTGGGTCCGCCTGTCCCGGGCGCAAATACCTCCTCTTCGCCCGGGTGCAGGTGCTTCTTGGTGTATGTCGATACCGAGCCGTCGGGGCAGATAGCGAGTGCCGCGATGTGCAACTGGCCCTTGTAGTCCAGCACCGGCGCTCCGACGACCACGGTCATATGAGATCTTTCGGCGAGATGCCGCAACGGACGCAAACAGGAACCATGCGGGCGTATGGCTCTCGATCGTGCAAGGGTTGGTTCGTATCCCGTCAGGGACAGCTCCGGAAAGACAAGCAACCCCACGCCGCGCTCCGCGGCGATGGCGCAGACTTGCAGATGGCGGGACAGATTCTCCGCTATGTCACCAGGAACCGACGCCGACTGCGCGGCGGCGATAACAAGGGTCATCTTTACACTCTACGCCCGTTTTTCGGCCATTGACAGCCTATTCTCACGGAAATGTCACAATAGGAATCCCCCGAAAGACTCGCCCACGCCCTTGGTTTTGGGGTGGCGAAGGCGCGGCTATAATAGAGACGTCGTGCCCAAATCCAAAGATCTCGAGGGACGCCTGGAGCGCACGGAACAGCAACTAGCCCTGTTCCAGAAGATCAGCCGATTCATGGTGCGGGAAATGAGCCTGCAGGAGGTTCTGCAGGGCGTGGTCTCGCTGGTGGTGGAGTTCACCCAGTGCGATTCCTGCCTGGTGTACCTGGCGGATGGCGAGGACCTGGTGTTGTGCGCCTCCAACACACCACACCCTTCCACCATCGGCAAAGTACGGCTGCGGCGCAAGGAAGGCCTGACCGGCTGGGTGGCCAGCGAACGGCGCCTGGTGGCGATCTCGCGCGAGGCTTACCAGGACCCGCGCTTCAAGAAGTTCGGGGAACTGCCCGAAGACACCTACGAGGCTTTTCTTTCGTCTCCGGTGATCGCGCGCAACCGCGTGGTCGGGGTCATCAACGTGCAACACCGCATGCCGCATCAGCACACCGGGAGCGAGATGGAGGTGCTGACCACGGTCGGCGAACAGATCGGGTGCGTGCTGGTGCTGGCGCGCATGTCGCCGGATGCGGTGGATTCGGCGAACCACGTGGACCTGGTGCTTTCCTCGGGTCCGGTTTCGATGAAACAATAGAATCGTGGGCTCTGGACTGACTCGATGGGCCAGCGCGTTGGCGGTGTCCGCGGCGCTGGCTGTTCCGCTCGCCGGCCAGCGGTGGGACATCAAGTACTTCTATGACCAGGAAAAGTCCGGGCTGGTCTTCACGGATCTGGCTTTCCCTTCGGCGCAGCGCGGCGTGGCGGTGGGCTTCATCGCCGACGGGAAGCGCGAGGAGCCAGTTTCTCTGGTGACCTCGGATTCCGGCGAGCACTGGCAGCGTCTGCCGCTGGCGGAGATGCCGATCTCTTTGTTCTTTCTCAATGAGAACCTGGGCTGGATGGTGACCGCGAAAGGTCTTTGGCGAACCACGGAGGCCGGCAGGGACTGGGTCAAGCTTCCCAAGCCGCCGGCGGAGATCCTCCGCGTCGCGTTCCTCGACGAACAAAACGGTTGGGCGGTGGGCGCGCAGAAGTCGATTCTGGAAACCCACGATGGGGCGCAACATTGGAAGCCGGTGGTGGCGGCGGCACAACCGCCGGGCGACCCGCTTTACAGCGCCTACACGTGGATTGCTTTCGCCGACCCGCAGACCGCGCTGATCACCGGTTGGAACATACCGCAGCGCCGCTGGGGCAACCAGGCACCCGATTGGATGGACCCGGAGGCGGCGCTGCTGCGCTCCGATCTGCCCCACCTGAATTACACCCTGACCACGCGCGACGGCGGCAAGACCTGGAGTCCCCGTTCGGCCTCGCTGTTCGGCGAGATGGAACGCGTGCGCCTCCTGCCGGACGGGCGCGGCCTGGGGCTGACCGTATATTCGGAAGGCTTCCACTATCCGAGCGAAGTCTACCGCCTCAACTGGCACACCGGCAGGAACGTGAGCGTGTACAAGACCCAGGACTTTGCCGTCAGCGACGTCTGGCTGGCTCCGAATGGCACGGCTTACCTGGCCGGCACGGTAGTGGTGGGGAAACTGCGAGATGTGGTGCCGGGTAAAGTGCGCGTGATGTCCAGCACAGATTACGTGGTGTGGAAGGAAATGGCGGTGGATTACCGCGCCGAAGCCCACCGCGCGATCCTGGCGGCGGTGGATGAAAACACGATGTGGCTCGCGACGGACATGGGCATGATCCTGAAGTCCGCACCCGCCAAGTAACGCCTTCCGATTTTGAGATCTTGTAGATCCGAGAGCGCAGGGCCGCGGGCGGCCGGGCCCGACCGGCTATAATTATGAGCGTGGAGAAAAAGGCGAGGGTATTCGCCAGCTTTGAGGACGCCGATGTGGCCGACGCGCGCGATGACGCGGCGATGTCCCCCGAGGAGCGCCTGAATATCCTGATCGATCTCCGCGACCGCCGTCACCCCGATGCCGCTGAACAAAGACTGGCGCGAGTTTCTCGAGTTGTTGAACTCGAACGGAGTTGAGTACCTGGTAGTTGGCGCGTTCGCAGTCGCCTTCCACGGTTTCCCCCGCTATACTGCGGACCTCGATCTGCTGGTGCGGCCGACTGAGGAGAATGCGGACCGCGTGATGCGCGCGCTGTCGAGGCAGCGGATTTCCGCTCACCCGGCATGGTGATCCAACTTGGGGTGAAGCCCAACCGAATCGACCTGTTGACCGCCATCTCCGGGGTCGCCTTCGAAGAAGCGTGGGCGACTCGCAGCGATGCCGAATTGGAAGGCATCCCCACGCACTTTGTCGGACGTGCGGCGTTGCTCCGTAACAAGGAGCAGACCGGCAGGGCCAAAGACCTTGGCGACGCCGAAGAGCTGCGAAAAAGGCCGACCGAACAGGGTGGCTGAGAGCTTGCGAGGCTCCCCCAGGCGCAACGCAATTGGAATTCCTCCGCCTTCCGCCGATAAACAGGTCCGGTTCGCTTCCCAACAACCGCGCAGGGGGTTATAATCCAACTGATTCACAACAGGAATTTGGGAGGACAATTGCCATGAACCGATGCGGCCTTTGGATGGCTGCTTTATTCATTGCCGGAGCCGCCGTTGCTGCGGCCCAAGATATGGACACCAGCTATCAGAATTTGCAGGACGCGGTAGCCAAGTTGGGGACTGACCAGAAGGCACAGGCCGGGGCCGACGTATTGAGCGCGGATGTCGCGGCGGTCAAGAAACTGGCCGCGGAGACCAGCGCCCTGGCGCGTCAGGAGATTGCGAAGCCGAGCGACGAAAGCGACGCGGATGCCGCCAAGAAGCGCCTCGCGGACCTGCACGCCATCGACACCTACACCGAATACGCGCTTTATGCCACCGCGGTGCAATCCGAAGCGCCCGTGCTGGTGGACCTGATCGGAGCGCTCGAGAAGCAGAATCCCAAGAGCAAGTACCTGGAACAGGGCTATCGGGTTTACCTGGCGGCGCTGGCCAAGACCGGCTCCACGAAGATTCCGGAAATCGCCGAAAAGGCGCTGGCCAACTTCCCGCAGGATCCGGTCCTGCTGTATTTCCTGGCCAACAACGCGGCCAACCGCGGCCAGAGCGATCGCGCCCTGACTTTTTCCTTGCGCCTCATCGCGCTGTGGAACAGCCATCCCAAGCCGCCGGAAGGGGTGAGCGAAGCCGACTGGGCAAGCGAGCGTGACGCATCGCTGGGTCCCTCTTATTACATGGCGGGCAGGGTTTATGCCGCCAGCTCGCACTGGGTGGATGCCGATAAGTACCTGCGCGCCGCCTTGCCGTTCGCGAAGGGCAATCCAACCATGCAGACGGAGGCCCTGTTCCAACTCGGCATCGCTAACTACAATTTTGGCAAGATGACCATGAACAAGGCGAAAATTCTGGAAGGCGCCCAGTTCATGGAGCAATGCGCCGCCTTTCAAGGCCCCCATACGCAGGATGCCTGGAAGAATGCCCAGGTCATGAAGACCGAAGCCTCCAAGATGCACTGACCGGAACGGCGCGACCGGCGTTTGACAATCCGGCTGCCGCCGGCGGCGTTCCTGCCGGCATCATGGCGTGACCGTGCGCGTACAATACAATCGGAAGTTAAACTTGTGACTACCCGAAGAATACTCGTGACCGGCGGCGCCGGATACATTGGCTCGCATACGGTTCGCCTGCTGCTCGAACGCGGCTACGACGTGGCGGTGGTGGATAACCTTTCGAAAGGGTACCGGCATAACGTTCCAGCCGGGCGCCTGTACGAAATGGATGTCGCCGAAACGAAGGCGCTCGCCGGGCTGATGCGGCAATTGAAGACCGAGGCGGTGGTGCATTTTGCGGCCTTCATCGCGGTCGGCGAATCGATGGTCGTGCCGGAACGGTACTTCGTCAATAACGTGACGGGTTCGCTCTCGCTGCTGGCAGCTATGCTGGACGCGGGCGTCAAGCATATCGTGTTTTCCTCCACCGCCGCCGTATACGGCAATCCGCAGGCGGTTCCGATTCTCGAAACCTTCCCCATCCAGGCCGTGAATCCGTACGGTGAATCGAAGGTGATGGTGGAAACGCTGCTCCGCTGGTTCGACCGCATCCACCATCTCACCAGCGTGTGCCTGCGCTACTTCAACGCCGCCGGAGGCGCGCCCGATGGCTCGCTAGGCGAAGAGCACGAGCCGGAAACGCACCTCATCCCGCTCATTCTGCGCGCTGTGCTCTCGGGCAAGCCGGTCACGGTTTTCGGCGAGGATTACGATACTCCTGACGGAACCTGTATCCGCGATTACATCCACGTCGAGGATCTCGCCGAAGCCCATATCCTGGCGCTCGAGTACCTGCTGGCCGGCGGCTCCAGCGACCAGTTCAATGTCGGGACAGGCTCCGGCCATTCGGTGATGGAAGTGATTCGCGCCGTGGAAGAAGTCACCGGGCAAAAGGTGCCATACGTGACCGGAACGCGGCGCGACGGCGATCCGCCTCGCCTGGTGGCGAGTTCCGACAAGCTGCGCGCCAAGCTGGGCTGGACGCCGCGCTCGAGCGAGTTGAAGACCATCGTGACGCACGCCTGGAATTTCGCGCGGCCCCAAGCGTAGCGCTTCGCTCGGGGATCGGAGCATGGGATGAAACCGGCATTCTTCGTTTCGGCGGCGGACTTTCGCGACTGGCTCGCCCGGCGCCACGCCACCGCCAGCGAACTGCTGGTAGGGTTCTACAAGAAAGAATCGGGCCGTGGCGGCATCACGTATCCCGAGGCGCTGGACGAAGCGCTCGCGTTCGGCTGGATCGACGGCGTCCGCAAACGAATCGACGCGGAGTCGTACACCATCCGCTTCACGCCGCGGAAACCGGGCAGCACCTGGAGCGCGGTGAACATCAAGCGTGTTGGCGAGCTCTCCGCTCAAGGGCTGATGACGCCGCCGGGGCTCCGCGCGTTTGACGAGCGCGACGAGCAAAAGACGCGGCAGTATTCGTATGAACGCGAGCGGGGAAAGCTCGATCCGGCGCTCGATGCAACCTTGCGCGCCAACCTGAAGGCGGCGGCGTTTTTCGATGCCCAGCCGCCCGGCTACCGCAAGACCGTGATTTTCTGGGTGATGAGCGCACAGAAAGAAGAGACCCGCACGCGCCGCCTGGCCCAGCTCATCGAGCGCTCCGCAAGGGGAGCCCGCATCGATCTCCTCAACCCGAACCGGAAATAAGGGCAAAGAAAAAAACACCGGCGGCAAAGACCGCCGGCGCTACGGTTATGCGTTTCCTTGTAACGCCGGCGGTCTTGCCGCCGGTTCCTTGCGAACAAGCGATCAGCTTGCCCGTACCCCCGGCGTGGGCAGATCCCGCGGCGACAGGATGCGCGCTTCCATCCAGCCGGCCTGGCGCAATCGGTCGGGCGAAGCGGTGAACGCCAGCTTGTAGCTGGTTTCCTCGACCGGCCCTTCCACGACGGAGCTGCGCTGCGGATAGACCAACGCCAGGTACCGCAGGATCGCATAGATGTCGCCATCCTCGGGCTGGCGCAGGCTGTAGCCGTTGGAGCGGAAATGGACCGAAGCGCCCTGCGCGGAAAGCCGCCACGCCAGGAAGCCGCAGCAATGAACGGCATGCTCGAACCAATCGTCCAAAATGGGAGGCACGTCGCGGTCCAGGAACAGCTCCACGGTGCGCTCCTGCTCGCGGGCGAATTCCCGCACCTGCAAGGCGCCGGTGTGCGCAGTGGCCTTCCAGTCCACGTGGCGCGCGCTCTCCAGCGCTTCGTACGGTCGGATGCGGTAGAAGTCGCGCCCGAGGCCGCGATAGTAAGCTGCCATTTCCTCAGCGATGGCCGGCAGCATCTCCTCGAAGCCGGGCAGGGGATCGAGCGGCGGGTAGACCAGCGTCTCGCGGAGCAAGGTGACGCGCGCGGTCTTGCGAAGGAAGCCGAACGGGAACGAAGTGGAGAACGCGAATCCGTTTTCGCGGTACGCGCCGCGGCGCGCGAAGCGGGCCTCGACGGTCTTCTCGAGAGTGGCCGCGGCCGGGATGAGCGGAAAATACACGGCGGATTCCAGGCGCGCTCCGCCCGCGTCCGGAATCCCTTCCACGCGGATGGAAAACGAAGGCATGAGCCACTTCACATTGCGCACGTGCATTTGGCCGGGAAAGCCGCGGGCGGCGAAAACGTGCTCCGGGGCCACGAAGTCGACCTCCAGCCCGGCCAGGGAAAGGCTGCCGAGCAAACCGGAAACCAGAGCCGCGGCGAGCATCGCCGCCAGCACCAGAAACAACAGGTTATCGGCGGCCACGACCGCGCCCAGCGCGGTCGCCGCAAGCGCGACCAGAAACCACAGCCCGCGCCGCGTGACGCGATAGCGAATGCGCCGCTCCAAAGCCTGCCGGAAACCGTTCCACTGTTGGCGCATGACCGGTTTCGATTGTACCGCCCGCGGCCAAGCACTGCATTACAATCGTCATGTATGCGCCGCAGCTTTGTTCTCGCGCTCGCTTCGGTGACGATGCTATTCGCACAGAAGCGGCCCTTCGATGCGAACGCTCTGCTCGAGCTGAAGCGGATCGGCGATCCGCAGATTTCGCCCGACGGGAAAACGGTGGCGTTCACCGTGCAATCCGTCGATCTGGCCGCCAATCGGAAACCGCAGCAGGTCTGGACGGTGCCGCTCGAGGGCGGCGCGCCGCGCCAGATCACGCACAGCGGCGATAACAACACGCGCCCGCGCTGGTCGCCCGACGGCAAAACAATCGCGTATATCTCCGACCGCGGCGGCTCGGCCCAGATCTGGCTGATGGATCCGGACGGCGGCAACGCCAGGCAGATCACCAGCCTGGCGACCGAAGCCGACGGCGAAATCTTCTCGCCGGATGGGAAGTACCTGGTTTTCTCGAGCGCCGTCTACCCGGAATGCGGCGCCGACGACGCCTGCAACAAGAAGAGCCTCGACGTCGACAGCGCCAATCCGGTGAAAGCGCGCGTTTACACGGAGCTGCTCTACCGGCACTGGACCGCCTGGGCCTCGCGGCGCCGCAGCCATTTGCTGATGGTGCCCGCAGGCGGCGGAGCGGTGCGCGATTTGACGCCGGGGGACCGCGAGGTGCCGCCGTTTTCGCTCGGGAGCCCCGACGATTACGATATTTCGCCCGACGGCGCGGAGCTTTGCTACTCCGTGAATCTCGATCCGGTGCCCGCCGTCAGCACCAATACCGACCTGTTCGTGTTGCCCATGGGTGGCGGCTCCGAGCCGCAACAACCGGTGAAGATCACCAGCGGTCCGGGCGCCGATGCCACACCGCGCTATTCTCCCGACGGCAGGTATCTCGCCTGGCGGGCTCAGGCGCGCGCCGGTTACGAGAGCGACCGCTGGCAATTGATGGTGCTCGAACGCTCCACCGGGAAGGTCGCCAACCTGACCGACAACGTCGACCGGTGGGTGAACAGCTTCGTCTGGGCGCCCGATTCGAGCAGCCTGTTCTTCACCACCGGAGACCGCGGGCGGCAGGCCATCCAATGGATTTCGGCCAAGGGTGGCGCGATGCATGTGGCCGCGGCCGGCGATAGCGAACTGGACGACATGATCCTCTCGCGCGACGGCAAGACCATGGTCTACACGCATCAGACCGGAGAATCGCCGGTCGAGATCTACCGCGCCGCATCCTCCGGCGGAGCTCCCTTGGCTCTCACCCATTTGAACGACGCCGTGCTGGACTCGCACCAGCTCACGCCGCTCGAGGAATTCTGGGTGGATGCGCCCGATGGCGCGCACATTCACAGCTTCCTCGTCAAGCCCTACGGCTTTGACCCTGCGCGCAAATATCCCGTCATCATGCTGATCCACGGCGGCCCGCAGGGGAACTGGGGACATAGCTGGACCTACCGCTGGAACGCGCAGGTGTTCGCCGCCGCCGGTTACGTGGTGGTCGAGCCCAACCCGCGCGGCTCCACGGGCTACGGGCAGAAGTTCATCGACGAAATCAACGGCGACTGGGGCGGCAAGGTGTTCGACGATATCATGGCGGTCACCGACCACGTGGTGGCCAACATACCGTACGCCGATGGCAGCCGCATGACCGCGGCCGGAGCCTCGTACGGCGGCTACATGATCGACTGGATCCTGGGGCACACGCAGCGCTTCAAGGCGTTGATCACTCACGATGGCGTCTACGATATGACCAGCGAATTCGGCGCCACCGAAGAGCTGTGGTTTCCGCTGTGGGAAAACGGCGGCACTCCGTGGGACAAGCCGGAAGATTACCAGAAGTGGTCGCCCTCCAGCTACGCCAGGGAATTCCATACCCCCACCCTTGTGTTCCACGGCGAGTTGGATTTCCGCGTGCCCGAAACGCAGGGGCTGGAGCTGTTCACCGCGTTACAGATGCAAAAGGTCCCGTCCAAGCTGGTGATCTTTCCCGACGAGGGACACTGGGTGCTGAAGCCGCGCAATAGCCTATTCTGGTACAAGACGTTCCTCGATTGGCTGGATAGCTGGGTGAAAAAATGAGAATCGCTCTTGCGGCGGTACTGGCGGCTGTGATCATTGCGGGAGGGGTGTTGGTGGCCCTGTCCGGCCACACGGCGATCTGGGTGAGCCCGGCGTTGACTAGCATTGGGGTGAGCACGCCGGTCACGGTGCGGCTCGCCAATCCGCATGGCGTGCGCGAAATACGCGTGTGGCTGGCGCAGGGAGACGCGAAGTACCCGCTGTTCGAGTCCAGGCGCGCCGCCACGCGCCTGCTCTGGCACAGACACGAAGAAGCGTCGTATGAGACCTTCGAGGCGGGCAAGGCCAAGGCGCCGGACCTGAAAGACGGCCCGGCCAGTCTGGTGGTGGAAACCGTATCCAACGATTTCGCCGGCCGCACCGATTCGGCGGAATATAAGATCACGGTGGTGCTGGAACCGCCGGGCATTGCTGCCGACGGACAGCGGCACTACATCAACCAGGGTGGCGCGGAGGTGGTCGTGTTCACGCCGGGCGGCTCCTGGACCGAAGCCGGAGCGCGCGTCGGCCGTTACACCTTTCGCAGCTTCCCGTTGCCCGGCAGCTCCACGCAGCGGTTCAGCATGATCGCCTATCCCTGGGATCTGCCCGGCAATGTCGTTCCGGTGGTCTACGCGCGCAACATGGCCGGGGCGGAGGCCACCGCGCCCGTGACGGTCACTATCAAGCCCAAGAAGTTCCGCGCGCGCGACTTTGATTTGACCGACGAGCTGGCGGAAAAGCTGGTGCATTCGGTGGATCCGACCGGCAGCCTGGCGCCTGGCAAGGACCTGCTGGCGCGCTTCCTTTTCATCAACGGTCCGATGCGCCGCCACGACAACCAGCAGCTTGCCGATCTGCGCGTCCAAACCGAAGAGAAGATTTTCTGGACCGGCGCATTTATGCACTGGGGCAAGGAAGAAGCCAATTTCGCCGACCTGCGCAACTACGTCTACCACGGCAAGAAAGTGGATCAGCAGGTGCACCTGGGCTTCGATCTTTCCGATGTCGCGCACGGTCCCGTGTTCGCCGCCAATAACGGACGCGTGGTGTGGGCACGGGACCTGGGAATCTACGGCAACTGCATTGTGCTGGATCACGGATACTCGGTGCAATCGATCTACGGCCACTTGAGCGAGATCGGCGTCAAGGTGGGCGACTGGGTCGACAAGGGCAAGCGAATCGGAACCGCGGGCGAGACTGGCCTGGCGGGCGGCATCCACGTACATTTCGGCATGCAGGTGGATGGCGTCCAGGTCAACCCGCGGGAGTGGTGGGATGAGCACTGGATCCACGACCACGTGCTGATCCGCCTGCAGCCGGAAGCCGCACCGCACGAAAAGGCCGCACCGCGCGAAAAAGCCGCCCCCGCGCCAACGCAGGCGCATCACCATAAGAAAAAGCGGTAAACGGGCGCGTTCAGCAACAGCCGCGGCCGGCCGCTCCCTGGCGGTCGCGGCTCCGACGCGCGTTCAGAGCCGCGAGCGACACCCTCAGACAATCTGTTCCATCACCGAGATGAGATAGTCGCGGTCGAAGGGGCCGGAGCGGTACGTGCGGGTCTCGAAATAGCGCCACATGTTGCGATTCCGCTCCATGGTGTAGAACAGCGGCTGCTCTTCGATCAGGTCCTTGTCCAACATCTCCTGGTTGAAGGCGCGAACGGAACCCTCCAGAATGTAAGGAATCCGAAAGTCCTCCGTTGAAACCAATTCGGCGGTGGCCTCGAACGCAACCTGCAGGATACGGCCGTGGGCGTTGATCTGCAATAGGTTGGGCGAGTCGTCGCTGTAGGAGGCGGCGCTGTATTCGGGCGGGTCCAGCACGACCACGCAGTCGTCCAGCATGCCGTTGACGGCGGCCACGAAGTCCGCGCAGACCGAGTGCAGTTCGCGTGCGGCGGCACGCCGCATTGCTTCGACTTCGTGCGCGCGGTGCAGGCGGCGTTCGTCGGTTTCCGCCAGCGATCGAATGCGCTGCGCCAGCCGTTGCAAACGGTCGTCCTTGGGCCATGAGCGCAGGCGCCGCACCGTGTGTCCTCCAGTACCATAGTAACGCCTGCGGTCTTTGCCGCCGGTTCCTTTCCAACCAACGATCATGCGTGGGAAACCTGGAACACTGAGGTGACGCGCGAAGCTAACGGCGGCCCAATCCGGCGACCAGTTCGCTGGACTGGAACAGGTCTGCCGTGTCCAGATGTATCGCCAGGAGAATCGTGTCGGCCGCATCCATGGACAGAGACCTTTTCCCTTTCAAAACGTTGTGAATGTGAGGCTGGGAGAGACCGGTCAGCCGGGCCGTGCCACGCTCCGTGAGTTCGCCACGACGGATTCTCTCTCGCAACGCCGATACCAGGCGCGATTCGAGTTGCCTGAAGCCGGGCATAGGGGCGGATGGGTCGCAGGCCTATTTCTCGCTGAAATAGTCCAGTACTAAAGTCATTGAATCCGCGCTTGAATTATCACATAGAAAGTTACAAAGCACCGCAGCGTGTATGTAGCATAACTACCTAGTAGTACTGGAGATACCGATATGTCATATAACCATTGAGAAGTTTTATGTAGGAAATATATTTGAAATGGATTGACGTTTTCTATTGTCGGCTTAAATTGTGAACAGGTTAGCAGAATCGGGGCGGCCGACTCTGGTGGGTGCCGTCACCGGGAAGGACATTCTCAAAAATAATGCGTTGGAACCGATCAAACGCGGTGGGTGTCGCTAAGGCATCGTGCGCGTACTGCCATGGCTATGGCACGCGTTTTGTGCGGATTGGGAAGGAAGTGCCCTGCAATTGCGCCCTCCGGGCGATCTTCAGGGCTTGTTTGTCGCGCTTTCGCGACTGCGTTCAGTCCGCGGACCACATAGGCACGGTGTCACTGGAGTTTTGCAGCGGCCGCAACAGCCGCCGCGTGTATTCCCGGAAGTCGGAAGAGTATGTGGCGGATTTTTGCCTGGTCAGCCGCCGGGTTTTGGACGATGAGGAGAACCGAATATTTCGCTACCATTTCCTGCTCGGCGCGGACTGGAAACTCTGCTGCCGGAGACTTAACATGGATCGCGGCAATTTCTTTCACTCGGTCTACCGGATCGAGCAGAAACTGGGCCGGACCTTCGCGGAGTTGGAGCCATACCCGCTGTACCCCCTCCGCGACTACTTCAGCGGTGTGATTCGCCGCCAGGTGTTACCCCTGTCGTCCTGAACTCCGCGGCCGCGGCCCGGAGATGCTTGCCGGGCCGCGGCCGCGTGGAGACGCGAAAAACTCACGTTGGCCTCATGCCATGGCCGCGGCTAGACTGGAGAGATGCCCGCTCGCACCGACGAGGTCTGGAAAACATCCGCTGTCGCCAGCGTCTACCTCGAGGGAGTTCGCGCCGCGATCCCTCTGGCGCAAGAACAACTGGACGTGATGCTTCGGCTATTGGCGGCTGGTGGCCGGCCGGTGCGCGATTTTCTCGACCTCGGCTGCGGCGACGGTGCCCTCGGTGCTGCCATCTTCGAGCGCTTCCCGCAGGCACGCGGCGTGCTGGTGGACTTCTCCGAACCGATGCTGGAGGCGGCCAGGGCTCGCTTCGCGCGACAAAGCTACGCCGTGCGCTGCGCCAGCGCCGACTACGGTGCCCCATCCTGGATCGTGTCAGCGGATGCTTTTGGCCCTTTTGACGCCGTCGTGTCGGGTTACTCCATTCATCATCAGCCGGACGGCCGCAAGCGGGAAGTCTACCGGGAAATCTTCGGCCTGCTGGCGCCCGGTGGCCTGTTTCTCAACCTGGAACACGTCGCTTCGGCCTCGCCTTGGGTGGAGTCGGTGCATGACGGCCTTTTTCTCGATTGCCTCCAGCGGTGCCACCCCGGCCACACCCGCTCCGAAGTGGAGAGGACCTACTATGGCCGTCCCGACAAGGCGGCGAATCTTCTGGCGCCGGTCGAAGCGCAGTGCCAGTGGCTGCGCGAGATCGGCTACACCGATGTCGACTGCTATCTGAAGGTGTTCGAGCTGGCGGTGTTTGGCGGGCGCAAGCCCGAAGCCACCGGCGGGCGCTTGACAAACTCATCAATTTAGATTTAATCTAAATTTAAATCGTGTCCAGTATGAGTGCCGAGTTGCGGCAGGCCTTTCATTCGGCCGATGTGCGGCCCACCGTGCAGCGCTACGCGGTGCTGCAGCACCTCGCGCGGCACGGCGTCCACGCCACTGCGGAGGAGATCTTCCGGGCGGTGAATCGCCAGGATCCGCGCGCGTCGCGGGCCACGGTTTACAACAGCCTCAAGTTCCTGACCCGCGCGGGGCTGGTGCGGGAAGTGATTTCGGAGGGGAAAGCCGCCCGGTTCGATGCCAGCCTGCATCCGCACCATCATTTTGTCTGCGAGCGTTGCGGGGAAGTGGAAGATATCGCCTGGTTCGATCTCCCGGCCGCGGGGAAACAGGCGCTGGGAACGCGCCGGGTGCGCAGTTTCGAGGTGGTATTCCGCGGTGTTTGTGAGAAATGCGGTGGTTCACGGCCACTGACAGGAGAGATGACATGAGTCTGGCGGCAAAGCAGTGCAAGCCGTGCACGGGCGGCGTGCCGGCGCTAAAAGGCGAGGAGTTGGCCCAACTGCAAGCGCAGTTGCAAGGTTGGAAGGTGGTCGGCGAACATCATTTGCAGAAGATGTTTGCGTTCCCCGATTTCCGTGCGGCGCTGGCTTTCGTCAACCGCATCGGGGACCTGGCTGAGCGTGAGGGCCACCATCCGGACCTCTACCTGGCTTGGGGACGCGTGGAAGCCAGAATCTGGACCCACAAAATCGACGGGCTGACCGAGAGCGATTTCATTCTGGCGGCCAAGATCGACACTGTATTCGAGATCTGAGAACACGAGGAGAACAGACATGTTGGGAGTTGGACAGAAGTTTCCTTCTTTCTCCGTGCAGGCGACGGTGAGCCTGGAGAAAGGCAAGACATTCAGTACGATCACCGACGAGGATTATCCCGACAAGTGGAAGGTGTATTTTTTCTGGCCGAAGGACTTCACGTTCGTCTGCCCGACGGAGATCGCCGCGTTCGGCAAGCTGAACAAAGATTTCAGCGACCGCGACGCGCAGGTGCTGGGCGGCAGCACGGATTCCGAATTCGTGCACCTGGCCTGGCGGCAAAGCCATCCGGACCTGAAAGCACTGCCGTTTCCCATGTTGGCCGACATCAAGCGCGAGCTGTGCGCGGCGCTGGGAATTCTGGACCCTCAGGAGGGAGTGGCGCAGCGGGCGACCTTCGTGGTGGATCCGCATAACGTGATCCGCTTCGTTTCGGTGAACGATCTCTCGGTGGGCCGCAATCCCCAGGAGGTGCTGCGCGTGCTGGACGCGCTGCAGACCGACGAGCTTTGCCCGTGCAACTGGCACAAGGGCGACCAGGTGTTGAAGGTGAGCGTGTAGCCGCACATGACCTATGACGAACTGGTGGACTCCATTCCGGAGTATGCCAAGGATCTGAAGCTGAACCTGGGCAACGTAATGGAGCAGGGCGAGCTGACCGCGCAGCAGGCCTGGGGAACGGCGGTAGCCTGCTCGCTGGCGGCGCGCAACAGGCAATTGTACGGCGCCGTGCTCGCGGAGGCTGGCGCCAGGCTGAGTCCGCAGGCGCTGTTCGGGGCCAGGGCCGCAGCGGCGGTAATGGGGATGAACAACATCTTCTACCGCTTCCGTCATTTCTCGAGCAACCCGAAGTACGGCACCATGCCGGCGCGTCTGCGCATGCAGAGCATCCGCACCCACGGGGCCGATCCCGCCGATTTCGAGCTGTGGTGCCTGGCGGTATCAGCCGTCAACGGCTGCCAGGTGTGCGTGGACTCGCACGAGCAGGCCGTGCGGGAAAAAGGGCTGAGCGAGGAAGCCGTGCTGGCCGCCATCCGCATCGCGGCGACCATTCACGCGCTGGCGGCGGTGGTGGGAGCGGAAGCGGCCGCGCCGGCGCAAGAATAGGCCAGCGCACCGTGGCGGACCCGATATTTCTCGATCTGTCCTTAGCGTGCGATGCGGGCGCCGCCGCCGCGCATCAGCCGCAGCACTTCGTCGAGGGTGGCCATCGAGGTATCGCCCGGCGTGGTCATCGCCAGCGCGCCGTGGGCCGCGCCGCAGTCCACCGCCCACTGCGGCGGCTGGCCGGTGAGGAACCCGTAAATCAATCCCGAGGCGAACGAATCGCCGCCGCCCACGCGGTCGAAGATCTCCAGGTCCGGCCGGTGCCGCGCCTCGTGAAACTGGCTGTCGGCGTAACAGATGGCGCCCCAGTCGTTGCGCGTGGCAGTGGTGGCCCTGCGCAGCGTGGTGGCGACCACGGCGAAGGGAAACTCGCGCAACACCTGCTCGATCATTTGCCGGAACGAGGCCACCTTGAAATCGCTCAGGCTCTCATCGACTCCGGGAACCTCGAAGCCCAGCGCCGCCGAGAAATCCTCTTCGTTGCCGATCATCACGTCCACCAGCGGCGCGATGCGCCGGTTGACCTCCTGCGCCTTCCGCTTGCCGCCGATGGCTTGCCAGAGCGAGGCGCGGTAGTTGAGATCGTAGGACACCACCACCCCGTGGCGGCGCGCGGCCTCGATAGCCTCCAGCGCCACGGCCGGCGTGGATTCGGAAAGCGCGCAAAAAATGCCGCCGGTGTGGAACCAGCGGGCGCCGTGCCGGCCGAAGATGGCGTCCCAATCGATCTGGCCGGGCTGGAACTGCGAGACGGCGGTGTGGCCGCGGTCGGAGCATCCCAGCGCCGCGCGCGCGCCGAATCCGCGTTCGGTGAAGTTCAGTCCGTTGCGCACGGTCCGGCCGACGCCGTCGGATGGCACCCAGCGCACCAGCGACTGGTCGACGCCACCCTGGTAAATCAGGTCCTGGAGCAGTCGCCCGACCGCGTTGTCGGCGAAAACAGTGACGATCGCCGTCTCGAGACCGAAGCAGCGCTTGAGGCCGCGCGCGACGTTGTACTCGCCGCCGCCCTCGTAAACGTCGAAGCTGCGGGCCGTGGCCACCCGCTTGTCGCCGGGATCGAAGCGCAGCATCACCTCGCCCAGCGCCACCAGGTCCCAGCGGCAATCCTGTTTAGGTTTGATCGTCAATGGCATGGCGCACCGAACCAGCTAGGATAGCAAGCCGCGGGCGCGGGCTGGATATGAATCGATCCCTCTCGGAATTGATACGTACTATTCCTCTGCTATCATACGTATATGGCGAAGCTCACGTTGAGCGTGGATAAGGGCGTCGTTTCGCGAGCCAAGCAATATGCGAAGCGGCGAGGTGTCTCCGTGTCGAAGATGGTTGAAGGTTACCTGGCTGCGGTTGCCGAACCGCCCTCTCCCGCCACAGACGGCGCACCGATTCTGCGTTCGGTCCGGGGAATTCTCAAGAACGCGGACATCGATGAGTACCGGAAACATCTGGCTGCGAAATATCGATGAGGAGAATCCTCTTCGACACCAATATCGTGCTGGACGTTCTGCTCGATCGGCAACCTCATGTTGAGGCCAGCGCGGCGGTTTGGGCTGTTGTCGAGGCAGGCATCTCCGAAGGGATGCTGGCGGCACACGCGGTCACGACAATCCACCACCTGGTCCGAAAAGAAATGGGCGCCGTCAAGGCCCGGCGGATCGTCTCGGCGCTGCTGAGAGTGTTTGGAGTAGCAGCCGTCGACGGCGCCGTCGTACAAGAAGCGTTGCAATCGTCATTGCCGGACTTTGAGGACGCGGTTACCGCGGCTGCCGCGCGATTGGCGGGTTGCCATTACATCGTGACGCGGGACCCGAAAGGGTTTCGCGCTTCTCCGGTCCGCCCCCTTACCCCAGAAGCCGTATTGCCGCTCCTAGACATGCAATGAGCCGGGCGGTGTTGGAGTAGATTACCGGGAGTTAGCGCAAAACCTGCGCGCCACCCTGGAGCGCTACCAGCGCAGCGGGGATCAGCCACCTCGATAACGACGCTGAGCCGGTTCCGTTCTCATGTCGCACCCCTCTGTAACCCACCGCACCCCGGTTTCGTGCGAAATTAGTAGAGCCGCGAGCAAGCGCGGCAGCCACCGCCATGCCCAAGAAGATGCAAGCCAAAGCCGCTGGGTCCGGCGCCCCACAACAGACCGCTGCCGCAGCGGCGGCGCCGATGGACCTGAAAGACCCGGCGCTCTACGTGAACCGCGAGTTGAGCCTGCTCGCGTTCCAGCGCCGCGTGCTCGAAGAGGCCGAGGATGAAACCAACCCGCTGCTGGAGCGGGTGAAGTTCCTGGCGATTCTCGGCTCCAACCTCGACGAGTTTTTCATGGTGCGGGTGGCGGGCCTGGCGGCGCAGTTGGAGGCGGGTTCGCTCGAAGCGGGCCCGGACGGCATGAGCCCGCGGGCGCAACTGGTGGCCATCCGGCGCGAGGTGAAGCGGCTGCTGGCGGAGGCCCATCGCACCCTGGATCGCTTGCTCGAGGCGCTTCGCGAACAGGGCATTTTCGTTCACGACTATGCCGAGTTGAACGAGACCCACCGCCAGCAGGCGGCCAGGTACTTCGACGAAACCGTGTTTCCCGTGCTGACCCCGCTCGCCTTCGATCCCGGCCGGCCCTTTCCCCACATCTCGAATCTCAGCTTGAACCTGGCGGTTTCGATTCGCGACCGCGGGGGCAACGAACACTTCGCGCGCGTCAAAGTGCCCGATTCGCTGCCACAACTGGTGCCGGTGAGCCCGAGCGCGAAGGCCGCCACCAAGCGCGGCCGGCCCAGGCGGATCGACCTGGTGTGGCTGGAGCAGGTGATCGCCGCGCACCTCGGCGTGCTGTTTCCCGGCATGGAGATCCTGGAAGCGCATCCTTTCCACGTCACCCGCGACGCGGATATGGCGATCACCGAACTGGAAGCCGAGGACCTGCTCGAGACCGTCGAGGAAGGTCTTCGCCAGCGGCGTTTCCAGAGCGTGGTCCGGCTGCTGGTCACCGCGGAAATGCCCGGACCGACTCTCGAGATTCTCATGAACAACTTGGGAATCGGGCCGAGCGAAGTATACCGCTCGCCGCGGCCGCTCTCCCTCAAGCGCGTGATGAGCCTGCACGGCCTGGACCGGCCGGACCTGCGCGATGTGCCTTTTCTGCCCGCGACCCCGCCCGAGCTCGCCGATATTTCCGACGAGGAAGACATCTTCGGCGTGATCCGCAATCGCGATGTCCTGCTCCACCACCCCTTCGATTCCTTCCAGCCGGTGACGGAGTTCCTGCGCAAGGCGGCGCGCGACCCGGCCGTGCTGGCCATCAAGACCTGCCTGTACCGGGTGGGCCGCAACGCGCCGGTGGTGGAGGCGCTGCTCGAAGCGGTGGAGGAAGACAAGCAGGTGGCCGCCCTGGTGGAACTCAAGGCCCGCTTCGACGAGGAGAGCAACATCGAATGGGCGCGCGCGCTGGAACGCCGCGGCGTGCACGTGGTCTACGGCCTGATCGGCCTCAAGATTCACTGCAAGGTGGCGCTGGTGGTGCGGCGCGAGCAGGACCGTATCGCCCGCTACGTCCACCTTTCCACGGGCAACTACAATGCCATAACGGCTCATTTGTATACCGATATCGGCCTGTTCACCTGCGATGAAGCCGTGGCCGACGATGTCAGCGACCTGTTCAACTATCTGACCGGCTACTCGCACAAGGACGACTACCTGAAACTGCTGGTGGCGCCGGTGAATCTCCGCCCCAAGTTCGAAGCCTTGATCGAACGGGAAATCAAGCACGCCAAATCGGGCGGGAAGGCGCACCTGATCTTCAAGATGAATTCGCTGGCGGACCCCAAGATTATCCGCGTGCTCTATAAGGCGTCGCAAGCGGGGGTGCGCATCCAGTTGCTGGTGCGCGGCATCTGCTGCCTGCGCCCCGGCGTGCCGGGCGTCAGCGACAACATTGAAGTCACCAGTATTGTTGGCCGCTTCCTGGAGCACAGCCGTGTTTTCTATTTCCGCAACGGCGGCGAGGAAGAGGTTTACATCGGCAGCGCCGACCTGATGTCCCGCAACATCGACCACCGCGTGGAAGTGCTGGCGCCCATCCGGGAGCCGGCCATGATCCGCCGGCTCCGCGACGACGTGCTGGCGGCGTATCTGGCCGATAACGTCAAGGCGCGGGAGATGAATACCACCGGAGTCTACACCCGCAAGAAAAGCGGCGCGAAATCAAAGGTGAACTCGCAGGAATGGTTCATCCAACAGCGCCGCGAACCGCCCAAAAAACGCGATCGCACGCGGTTGAAACCGCCGGCGTAGAAAACGCTGCCGGGCGGCAAACGCTCAGGCCAACATGGTGCGGAGGATCGTGATCTTGGACGTCGGCAGCGGAATGCCGGCCCTGGATGCGGATTCATCGGCGTGAACGTCGCAAAACGCCGCGATGGGCCCATCTTCCTCACGGAACAGATAAGCGGCTTTCGCGTGACAGCCTGCCACGTCACAGGACATCGGGGGCTTGTTCAGAATCTTGATTCGGGTTCGGCGCTGCTCGACCCGGTCGGCAACAGCGGCTTGTCGCATCATATACAACCTATTTTAAGCCGCCTCCGTATTGGCGCAGCATCTAAATTGTTTCAGTTCTGTTACATAACGGTGAAGGGATGATTGCGCCCGGGCCGGACCGCACGCCTGGGTTAACGCTGCCGGGTGATCGGCAGCCCCATGAGAAGCGGGCAAATCAACTGTGTTACTCTGAAACTTCCACGTGTGCCAGCGCGCGTCAGCGAAGCTCTTGTTCTGCGCACCTACCCGCTTCGGGAGGCGGACCTGGTAGTCGGCTTTTTTACGCGGGATCAGGGGAAATTGCGTGGCGTGGCCAAGCGGGCGCGGCGCCCGAAGAACGCGTTCGGGGCGGGCCTGGAGAGGCTGTCATACGTGCGGATGGCGTATTTCCAGCGCGAAACCCGCGAACTGGTCAGCCTGGACGGGTGCGAATTGATTCGCTCGCAATTCGGGCTGGCGTCCGATTACTGGGCCGGCGTGGCGCTGGATTACTTCGCGGAGGTGACCGAGCAGATATTGCCCGACGCGGAGCCGAATGAGAAGTTCTTCCGCCTTCTGCTGGCTGTGCTGGATTACTTGCGAACCGCCGCCGGGAACGGTGCGTGGCGGGCCGTCGCCTACTTTTCGCTGTGGGCGGTTCGTCTTTCCGGATGGCTGCCGGAATTGCACGTGTGCCTGAGCTGCGGCAGCCTGCTCGACGATCCCGAGGCTCCCGAGCGCGCTTTTTTCAGCCGCGACCGGGCGGGCCTGGTCTGCGGCCATTGCCGGAAAACGCTGGGCGGCGGCAGCCGGGAATTGAGCGCGGAATCGCGAGCCATCGCCGCTCAAATGCTGCGCACGCCGGTGTCGCAGCTTGCCGGACCGGCCTGGGGCCAGGCTACCGCGGCGGACCTGCGCCGCTTTCTGGTCGAGCAAATCGAATCGCACGTGGAGCGCCGGCTGATCACGGCGCCGTTATTGGAGAATCGAGCGTAGGCTCCCACAAGGCAGACCGATGTCATCGTTTCAAGAAATCATCTTCAAACTGAAACAGTACTGGGCGGAACGCGGCTGCATCATTCAAGAGCCGTACGACGTGGAAGTGGGCGCCGGCACCATGTGCCCCGAGACTTTTCTGCGCGTGCTCGGCACGGACCCCTATCGCGTGGCTTATGTGCAACCCAGCCGCCGCCCGGCCGACGGCCGTTACGGCGACAACCCCAACCGCCTGTTCAAGCACTCGCAACTCCAGGTGATCCTCAAGCCGTCGCCCGACGACGTCATCGAGCAGTATCTGGCCAGCCTGGAGGCCATCGGAATCGATCTCCGCAAGCACGACATCAAGTTCGAAGAGGACAACTGGGAATCGCCCACGCTGGGCGCCTGGGGCATCGGCTGGCAGGTGATGCTGGATGGCCTCGAGATCACCCAGTTCACCTATTTTCAGCAGTGCGGCGGCATCGATCTCGACCTGGTTCCCGCCGAGCTGACCTATGGGTTGGAGCGGCTCACCGCGTTCCTCCAGGTCAAAGACAGCGTGTATGACATCGAGTGGGCCAAGGGCTTTTCCTACGGCGACGTGCGGTACCGGGACGAACTGCAGTATTCGGTCTACAACTTCGAGATGGCGGACATCGCCATGCTGTGGAAGCTGTTCGAACTGCACGAAGGCGAAGCGGCGCGCCTGTTGAAGCTCTACGACCCCAAGGCCGCCGACAAGGGGCGTTTCCCGTTGCTGCCGGCGTATGACCAGGTGCTGAAGTGCTCGAACATTTTTAATACGCTCGATGCGCGCGGCGCCATCAGCGTCACCGAACGGGTGGGCGTCATCCAGCGCGTGCGCAAGCTGGCGGTGGGGGTGGCCCAGGCGTGGGCGGATCAGCGGCAGCCGGCAGTGGCGGAGGTGGCGCAGTGAGCCCTGCTTCTCTTCCCTTCCTGCTCGAAATCGGCACCGAGGAAATTCCCGATTGGATGATTCCGGCGGCTCTGGAAAGCCTTCGCCTGCTGTTCGAGAAAACCGCTATTCCATACGAGTCCATCCGAATGGATGCCACGCCGCGGCGCCTGGTACTCCGCGCCGAAGGTCTGCCGGCACGCCAGGCCGATAGCGAAGAGCGCGCTCTCGGTCCCGCCAAATCGGCTCCGGCGAAGGCCGTGGCCGGCTTCGCCCGCAAGCACGGCGTAGCGCCGGAAACGCTCACGGTGGAATCCACGCCCAAGGGCGATTACTACACGTTCGTCAGAACCGTGGCAGGCCGGGCCACGCGGGACATTCTTGCCGGAGCGCTTGGCGGCATTATTCTGCTGATCAACTTTCCGAAGACCATGTACTGGACCGGCAAAGGCGGGCCGCGCTTCATCCGGCCCATCCGCTGGATCGTGGCGCTGCTGGGCGATGAGGTGGTGCCGTTCGATCTGGCCGGTGTGCGTTCCGGCGCGGTGACTTCCGGCCATCGCCGGCTGGGCGCTCGCGAGATCGCCGTCACCACCGCCGACTACGAACAGCGGCTGCGCGACAACTACGTGATCCTCTCGGCCGAAGAGCGCCGCCACAAGATCCACCATGAGCTGGCGGGCGTGCGCGTCAAGCCCGATCCGGCGCTGGTGGAAACCCTGGTCTACCTCACCGAGCATCCCACGCCCATCGTGGGCAGCTTCGATGCGGAGTTTCTCGCTCTGCCCGAGGAAGTGCTGGTCACCGTGATGCGTCACCACCAGAAATACTTTTCGGTGGAGGACGAGCACGGCAAGCTGGCGCCGCAGTTCGTGGCGGTGATGAACATTCCGTCCGATCCGGAGGGTTTCGTCCGCCGCGGCAACGAGCGCGTGCTGCGCGCGCGGTTCAACGACGCGCGCTTTTTCTGGCAGACCGATCAGAAGAAATCGCTCGCCGGGCGCCTGCCCGATCTGGCGCATGTCACCTTCCAGGCCAGGCTGGGCACCTATCTCGAGAAGACCGAACGCTTAAAGGCGCTGGTGAAGACGCTGGGCGGCGACGCCCACGCCGTGCGCGCCGCGGAGCTGGCCAAGTGCGATCTCACCACCGAGCTGGTGAAGGAATTCACCGAGCTGCAAGGCGTGGTCGGCGGCCTTTACGCCCGCGCGCAAGGCGAGCCGGACGCGGTCTGGCAGGCCATTTACGATCACTACAAGCCGGAGAGCATGGAGGATGCGATCCCGCGCAACCGCACTGGCCAGATTGTGGCGCTGGCCGATAAGCTCGACACCCTGCGCGGCTGCTTCGGCGTGGGCCTGATCCCCACCGGGTCGCGCGATCCGTTCGCGCTGCGGCGCGCGGCTCAGGGCGTGGTGAAGATCCTGGTGGAAGGCAAGATCGACCTGGATCTGGCGCCCCTGGTGAATGACGGAACGGACGGGGCGAAGGCGCTGAGCGAGTTCCTGCAGGATCGCATCCGGTATTACTGCAAGGACGTTCGCGGCTTCCAGTACGACGAAGTCAACGCCGCCATGGCCGCCGGCTGGAGCAACCTGATGGATCTGGAAGCGCGGCTGCTGCGCATCCAGAGCCTGCGGTCGTCGCCCGATTTCGAACCGCTCGCCGCAAGCTTCAAGCGCATCCGCAATATCCTGGAGCAGCAGAAGTTCTCGGGCGCGAGCGCGGCGGCGATCAACGAGCGGCTATTGCAGGACGGCCCGGAACGGGATCTCTACGACGAATACCGGCGCATCGCGGGCCAGCCGATTGAATCGGTGGTTTCTCGACTACGGCCCAAAGTGGATTTGTTTTTCGACAAGGTGTTGGTAAATGCGCCGGAGGACGATGTCCGGCGTAATCGCTTGACGTTACTCGGCACGCTATTACTGGAGTTTTCCAACATAGCGGACTTTTCTGAGATTGTAACTACATCATAGGAGCTAAAGCATGAAGAAGTATGTCTACTCGTTCGGCAACGGAACCGCCGACGGTGACGGGAAAATGAAAGACACGCTCGGCGGCAAGGGCGCCGGGCTGGCGGAAATGTCGCGGGCCAAGCTGCCCGTGCCTCCAGGTTTCACCATTTCCACGGAAGTGTGCAACATTTACTTCCATAACGACAACAGCGTGCCGGCGGAAATCGACGCGCAGATGATGGAGGCTCTGAAGACGCTGGAGGAGCGGATGGGCCAGAAGCTCGGCGACGTCGCCAACCCGCTGCTGGTCAGCGTACGGTCGGGCGCCAAGTTCTCCATGCCCGGCATGATGGACACCATCCTCAACCTGGGGCTGAACGACCGGACCGTGAAGGCGCTCGAAGCCAAGGCCAACAACGCCCGCTTCGCATACGATTGTTACCGCCGCTTTATCCAGATGTACGGCAACGTAGTTCTGGAGATTCCCAAGGCGGATTTCGACGAGATTTTCGAAGGCCAGAAGAAGAAAGCCAAGGCCAGGCTGGACACCGAGCTGACTGCCAAGGACCTGGCGGAAGTCATCGTGGCTTATCAGAAGCTGGTCCACAAGAAGACCGGCAAGCCGTTTCCGCAAGAGGCTCTGGAGCAGCTCGTCGGAGCGCGCAACGCCGTCTTCCGCTCCTGGTTCAACGACCGCGCCAAGCACTACCGCCAGATGAACCAGATTCCCGACGATCTGGGCACGGCGGTCAACGTCCAAGCCATGGTGTTCGGCAACCTGGGCGAGACCTCGGCCACCGGCGTGGGCTTCACGCGCAACCCGGCCACCGGCGAAAAAGTGTTCTACGGCGAGTTCCTGGAGAACGCGCAGGGCGAAGACGTGGTGTCCGGCGTCCGCACGCCGCACCCGATTGCCGAGCTCGACAAGTGGAACCCGGCCGTCTACCAGCAGCTTCGCGACATCACCACCATGCTCGAGAAGCACTACCACGATGTGCAGGACTTCGAGTACACGATTCAGGACGGCAAGCTCTACATGCTGCAAACCCGCAACGGCAAGCGCACCGGGCCGGCCGCGGTCCGCATCGCCGTCGAGATGGTCGAGGAAGGTCTGATCGACAAGCGCGAAGCCGTGCTGCGCGTGGATCCGCAACAGCTCGACCAGCTTCTGCACCCGGTGCTCGATCCGGCATCGAAGAAAACGCTCACCAAGCTGGCCGTCGGTCTTCCGGCATCGCCCGGCGCCTCGGTTGGCACCATCGTCTTCACGGCCGATGAGGCAGTGATCCAGGCCAAGAAGGCTCCCGTGGTTCTGGTGCGCAAGGAAACCGTGCCCGACGACATTCACGGCATGGAAGTGGCCAAGGGCATTCTCACGGCGCGCGGCGGCATGACCAGCCACGCGGCGGTGGTTTGCCGCGGCATGGGCACACCCTGCGTGGCCGGCGCCGAATCCATCACCGTCGACGAGCACAAGAAGCAGGTTTCGGTCACGGTCGGCGGGAAGGTGGTCACGCTCCAGGAAGGCGACTGGCTGTCGCTCGACGGTTCGACCGGCGAAGTGTTCGCAGGCAAGGCCAACACTCTCGATGCCGATCCGTCTTCCGGCGTGCTGGCCAGCTTCATGGGCTGGGCCGACGAATTCCGCGGCAAGTTCGGCGTGCGCGCCAATGCCGATATCCCGCGCGACGCCAAGGCGGCGCGCAAGTTCGGCGCCGAGGGCATCGGCCTCTGCCGCACCGAGCACATGTTCTTCGCCGAGGATCGCATCGAGCACATGCAGGCCATGATCCTGGCCCCCGACGAAAAGACCCGCCGCAAGGCGCTCGCCAAGCTGCTGCCGTTCCAGCGCAGGGATTTTGCCGGACTGTTTCAGGCCATGGACGGTTTCCCGGTGGTGATCCGCACGCTCGATCCGCCGCTGCACGAATTCCTTCCCAAGCGCGAAGAGCTGATGGTGGATGTCGCCATACTTCCTTACGCCGATCTCAAGAAGAAGAAGGAACTGGTCGCCACTTATCAGCGTTTCGGCGCCGAAGTGAAGACCCTCAAGACGGTGCTGACCGCGCTGCTGCACCGCGTGGAAGAACTGCATGAGTTCAACCCCATGCTGGGCCTTCGCGGCTGCCGCCTGGGCATCCTCTATCCCGAAATCACCGAAATGCAGGCGCGCGCCATTTTCGAAGCCGCGGTGCAAGTGGCCAAGAAGGGCGTCAAGGTTATTCCGGAAGTCATGATTCCGCTGATCGGCGGCGTCAAGGAACTGGAAGACCAGAAGAAGATCGTGGTCGCCGTGGCCGACGACGTTCTCGGCAAGGCCGGCATGAAGGACCTGAAGTACATGGTCGGCACCATGATCGAAATTCCGCGCGCCGCGCTTACCGCCGATCTGGTCGCCAAGGAAGCCGAATTCTTTAGCTTCGGCACCAACGACCTCACGCAGACCACCATGGGACTTTCGCGCGACGACTATACGAAGTTCCAGCAGGAGTATAAAGACAAGAAGATCTTCGCCGCCGATCCGTTCGCCGTCCTCGATCAGGAAGGCGTTGGCAAGCTGGTCAAGATGGCGGTCGAACTCGGCCGCAAGACGCGGCCGGATCTCGAAATCGGCATCTGCGGCGAGCACGGCGGCGAGCCGAGCTCGGTGCAGTTCTGCTACCGGGTTGGCATGAACTACGTTTCGTGCTCCCCGTACCGCGTGCCGATCGCCCGCCTGGCCGCCGCGCAAGCCGCGATCACGGGCGATAAGTCCGAAACGCAGCGCACCGCGTAGCCGCGCTCACCTTAGCGTGGACATGGTAATTTTAAGACACGGCCATGTCCACGCTTCCCAAGACGTTTCTCACGCCCGAGCAGTACCTCGCGATCGAGCGCCAGGCCGAATCGAAGAGCGAATATTACCAGGGCGAGATGTTCGCCATGGCCGGAGCCGGCTTGGCGCACAATGTCCTGGTGGCGAATCTCGTGGCCGGCCTTCACACTCAACTTCGTTCGCGCCCTTGCCGCGTGCTGCCCGGTGACATGCGCGTCCGGGTCGCCGCCACCGGTCTCTACACTTATCCCGACGTGGTCGTGGTCTGCGGCGATCCCCAGTTCTCCGACCAACGATTCGATACGCTCGTAAATCCTAGCCTGATTGCGGAGGTTCTGTCCCCCTCCACCGAGGCGTATGATCGCGGCCGGAAGTTCGAGCACTACGGAGCACTCGCGTCGCTACGGGAATACCTGCTGGTGGCTTCCGACCGCGCGCACGTGGACTTATATACAAGGCAAGCCGACGGCCGCTGGCTGCTCACTTCGGCCAACCGTCTGGAAGATACGCTCGAACTCGAAAGCGTGAAGTGCCGGGTGTCTCTGGCGGAACTGTACGAGAAAGTCGACCTGGAGGGAGCACAAGCCGCCGGCGCGTGACGGCACCGGGCTCACTTCAATTGGGAGTTTCGTAGCCCTCGATTGCTCTGACGGACAGGTCCGCTTCAATTGAATGCTGCAGCCTGTCCCCGCTTGCCCGTCCCAAGACGTTCCTCACACCGCTCGCACCCGTGGAGCATTGATAGAATGTGGCCATGACGCGTTCCCTACCCCAGGTTCCGCAGTTTGAAGGATAAAGTCCTTGGTTTCTGCGGCGGCATGGGCGAGTTTCCACTACATCGCCGCTCGTTCCAGCGCGCTGGGCAGTTTCAACCCGAGCCGCTGGAGCAGGATCTGC
>JBAVIH010000308.1:0-3368 GCA_049686695.1 Bryobacteraceae bacterium
GAAACCAGGTTTCCCACTTTCCCACGCGGGGCTCGCGACGACGACCACGGCTTGTTTGAAGTTAGAACCAAAAACCAAGAAAGGAGACCGGCCGCTGCGCGGTCGCCCCCTCACTTTTCAAGATCACCTTGTATTGGAAACGGAATCCGATTTCAGGATCATCCTTCGATTGGAAAATGCTGGATGCCGCAAGCCGGATGTTACACTTGAGTTGAGGACGGGCGGTTAGCTCAGCTGGTTAGAGCGTCTGGTTTACACCCAGAAGGTCGCAGGTTCGAATCCTGCACCGCCCACCATTAGAATCAATGGCTTGCCTACCAAGCTTGCGGAGAATCCCGGCACCTGGCGAGCAAAAGTGGGTGGGTAAATGGGTGGGCTGTTTCTGGCCTCAGTTGCTTCCAGGAGCATTGTTCAAGGCCTGCAACTTATTGATTGTTGGCTGCGGTCAGTGATGATCCGAACACCTGATCTTCTGGTGTTGGGTCAGAAGATCGGGCACGTACCTCCAGCGGTCGCGTCAAACTCGTGCGCCGAGACCCGCTGCTCCGAGCGATTCACGGATCGGGCTACACCAGATAGTAGAGCACCTGCTCATCGCGAGCGATGCGCCCGCCCAGGTCGTTCAGTAGTTCATAGGCCCGGCGCACGGCTTTAATCGTTGATGGTCCCTGCTGCGAATCGCGCTGACGCGGGAGACGCTGTTGGCGCAGTGCTTCGCGCGAAGCCGCTTACGTGGGTTCCCGTGTAGCTCGGCGTGTGCACCGGAACCGGATGCACCGTGCGGTCGGGAAAGTCCTTCTTCAGCTTCCAGTTTATCTTGTTGATGGCGCCTTCGATGTCATCGCCGATGGTTTCGGTCGAGCAGGTCGTGATGACTGGAATCACGCGCAATTCGGGGCAGCGCTGGACCATGGTCTCTACCGCCGCCTCCAGGCGTTTGATTCCGCCGAACACCGCGGCTTCCTTATGCAGCGAGGACGAGGCGACGTCGAAGTTCTCCTTGAAGTGCTGGGCGAAGAGCAGCCGCACAAACATCGTGCAACCCTGTCCGCCGTGCACTAGCGGGATGCAGTCCGCGACTCCGATGCCGGCGTACTGCGCGCCCGCGGGTTGGCAGTTGAAGATCGGATTGATGATGCCTTCGCGATTTTTCTGTGTGACTCTACACGCCATGAGAATCGCTCCCTTCGCTTCGACCGCCGCCCGGCGGGGACGGCAGCGTGCGGTTAGTATCCCTCGATGTTGAGCTCGACGTTCTTTGATTGGGTGATTGCGATGTCACGCAGTTCGTCGGCCACGCCTTCCAGCAGGGCATGCCGTTCGCTCGCGTCGATTTCCGTCAGCCAGTGGAACTCCTTCAAACAGCTCGGACAAGCGGTCCGCGAAAAAGTTGGGTTCTATTTGCCGGTGTAGGTCACGTGCCAGACGCTACGGGAGCCATCGTCGGTGACGAACATGCTGCCGTCTATGGCGATGGTGACGCCCACGGGGCGGCCCCAGACTTGTCCATCTTTGGTGACGAAGCCGGTGAGAAAGTCTTCGTAGCTGCCGTCGGCGTGGCCCTCGTGCATGGGGAGACGGATGACCTCGTACCCGGCGGGGCTCTTGCGGTTCCAGGAGCCGTGTTCGGCGGCGAAGGCATCGCCGGCGTAACTGGCTGGAAACTGCTTCTTCTGGGTGGGATAGAAGACCATTTCGAGCGAGGCCATGTGGGGCTGGACGAGGACATCCGGAGTGATGACCTGGGAGGCGAGGTTGACGCGCTTGCAGTCCTTGGCTTGCTCGGGAGTGAGCGCGGGCGCTTGCGGATTGGGACCGGTGCCGTTGGCGCATGGCTCGGGAAGACGCGGGTCCTGGTGGCCGCCCATGTAATACCAGGGCCAGCCATAGAAGCCGCCTTCCTTGACTGAGGTTACGTAGTCGGGGACGAGGTGGTTGCCGAGGTTATCGCGCTCGTTGGTGGAGCACCAGAGTTGGCCGGTGGTAGGGTTGATGGCCTCACCGACGCAGTTGCGGATGCCGGAGGCATAGACCTCGATGAACTTGCCTTCCGGAGTGTATTCGAGCACGTCCGCGCGATGGAACTCGCGAGGGTGGGTGTCGGGGTCGTCGGCGTTGGAGCCGGAACCAACGGAGACCAGCATGTGCTGGCCGTCTTTGCCGAAGACGACATCGCGGGTCCAGTGGCCGCCGCCTTTGAGCTGCGCGTAGCCGGGGATATCGGGGACGATAGTCTCGGCGGGGCCGTTCGAATGGAGATCGCCGGAGTGGTAGGGGAACCGTTGGATGGTGGTGGCGTTGCCCACGTAAATATACTTAGGATTTGCGGCCGGGTAGAAGGCGATGCCGAATGGGTGGTCTAGCCCAGTGGCGAACCGCTCGATTTGAGCGGCCTTGCCGTCGGGCCCGACGCCACGGAGGACGAACAAGGTGCCCGCGCCGGAGTCTGCGAGGAAGAGATCTCCGTTGGGTGCGGTGCGGATGAGGCGCGGCATTGTGAAGCTGCCGCCGCTCGGAGCCATCACTTGCTGATTGTCCGCGCGTTGCATGGGGGCAGCGTCGCCGCCGGCATAGAGCGTGACTTTGAAGCCGGTCGGCGCGAGGGGCCATGCGTCGGCGGGCCGCGGGATCAAGTGGGGCGTATTGTCGACTGCCTCATCAGGCCTAGGCTGGGGAAGGTCGGCGAGTGTAATCTTGCGGCGGATACCGGGCTGCTGCTGATCCCAGTCGGCGAAGGCGGCCTGGCCGGTGACGGTCTGCTGAGCCGGTACCGCGGCAGGAAGAAGCAGAGCGGCAGCGAGTAAGGCGCGGAATCTCATCATTCATCTCCTGTTTTGGAGGTCATAACCGCTCCCTTTGGTCGCGGTACGGAGTCCCGCGCGTAAGCAAACGGTCAAGATACTTCAGAGATGCCACGCCAGGCCTCTCGGATTCGCAGCTATGGATCGTAGATCACTTCAACCGATTCTGCGTGCCCGGTAGTCTCCGTGACGACCCATTGATAGGTCGCGGTCTTCGCGGATCCACCCGAACTCACGCCGTGGTGGCGAGAACTCCCCTCACGCGATGAAATACGGTTTGCATACCCCAAAAGCAGCCTCCGGTAAGTACAGCGGGTTCTCTTCCCGGCTGTTTGGCGAGGGGGACATCGGACGGATTCAGCGCCTTGGCGATCTTCACCATCTCCATCGATCCCTCGCCGCCGAACATGACGATGCCGGTGGGCCGGGCGGGATCGAGACCGAGGCGCGTCAGTTCGCGCGCGCGATCCACCGCCGGTGGCTGATGAAAGCGCGGATTGAGGATCATGCCTGAGACCTGGAAGATGTGCGACGGCGCCAGGCCGAGCGCGCGCGCCTGGTCCACCG
>JBAVIH010000309.1:0-4578 GCA_049686695.1 Bryobacteraceae bacterium
CGTTGGCTCTGTAAATTGCTCTTCGACGGAAAACTCAGCGGCGACCATATCCGGTCGCCGACGCCGAGCATCGCCGCCAAGGAATGCGGAAATGGAAGCTGCGGATCGGATGCCGCTACCTGCCTGATTCCTCGTCGTCCTAGTGTATGCGCCGCGGCCGAGCAAATCTACACAGCGACGACCATAGAGGATGATCAACGGAATTACTGGAACTGGCGTCACGAACATTCAGACGCCCTGCTCAAGATTGAAATTAAAATCGAACTGATTCGTTCCTTGGGGGCTCCGGACAGATTGTAGTTAGCGGCGCTTCCCTCTAATCCGCGATTCGGTGGGTGCTGGCTGATTTTGCGCCGCCGATTCCAGAACGGACAATCGAATGGCATTGAACCTGCAATAGACGAGTGAAGGTCAGTGGAGACGTTTTGAAAGGAGAGTTGAAATGCTCGGTTTGGGAATAGTCGGAACCATCATTGTGGTTGTGTTAATCGTTTGGCTTATCCGCAGGGTGTGAACGCTTTCAGTCGGGTGGCGTCCTGCACAACCGATACCGACTCGTTACGGCAAAGCCCTGCTCGGCATACGCGGTCCCGTGCCGGATGGCGTATGCCGTAACGACGGTGCCGGTGTGGATACCCAACTTCTCGGTGATTTTCTGCTTGTGGAATTTCACCGTCTTGCCACCTTCGCTTTCGATGGCCCTCAGCCCCACGGTTCCGTCGGAGGCGGTTCCGGAGCGAATCACCGATTGCCGCGGTCTTACGGCGAGCCGCCGCAATTCCTCCTGGTGCTTGGACTGACTTTGTCCGATATCGCCGTTGTTTGCCGACAGTTGTTCGTAAGTGGCGTCTTTCGGCCACAAGTCCGCATCGGATGTCCAACTTCCCCTCAGCCGGCAATCTTCCCGAAGGCTCTGGGTGTATCCGTCTGCAGACGCGGGTTTGCGCTACCATCGGGAATTGACAAGCCTGGACGAGCAGGCGCTGCACCGGATCGCCCGAGCAGCAGGACGTTCACTTTAGTAACCCGGCAGCGCAATGCAGGGCCGGCGCAAGCAAATCGACGAGAATTGCAGCCAGCCGGAGGATTCATGAGCGACCGCGTGGAGTTTGATATTGTTTGTCCCAACAATCACAACCAGACAGTTAGATTTAGCCCGGAAGAATTCGATGCGGCGTTGAAATCCGACGCGTTGGTGTTCCACTGCAATACATGCGACACGGACTGGACTCCATCCAGTGAAGAAATCGCCAAACTTCGAAAGCAATTCTCGAAGAATTCAAGCTAGCTCCGGAGTGTCAGGTGCCACCACTTGGACGGCCCATTCCTCATTACGAGGGCAACTGGCGCAATGCGTGCGAGCAGCACGAATTGCCAGCAGCGCTACGGGCGGATGTGGCCAACCGCCGGCTTCGGCGGGGCTGTGGGCAGTTGCCGTGGCGCGCACCCGCGCATCGCTGCCAGAAACAGTGTCCGATGAACCATGACGCTCCGATCTGTGCCGAACCTACGGTCCCGCTTCCAACGGACCTGCTGCAAATACCGCCAAGGCCATAAAAAGCCTCCGACTCTTCCGAGCTCACCGAGAGCGCCCGGTGCAAGGCAGGAAGTTAATCGCGTCTAGACGGCGTGCGATCGGCATTCGTGCGACTGCCTCTGCGGCACCTCATAATGGAAGCATATGCCCCGAATGCGCAAAACAGAATGGGGGATTGGCGGGTTGGTCGTCCTGGTCGCCGTTATGGGATGGCTGCGGTTCGAGCGGCCCTCGGTCGTGTCTCGGGTCTACAAGATAGGTTGGGGCGATTCGCCTCCGTTTCAGGTGCGCGGCGCGGACGGGCAGCCCACCGGCTTGGCCGTGGACTTGGTCCGATCGGCGGCGCAGCGCCGCGGCATCCGCCTGCAGTGGGTGCATTTGGTGGACGGCCCCGACTCCGCGCTGCGCGGCAAGAAGGTGGATTTGTGGCCGCTCATCACCGTCACTCCGGAACGGCTCCGGTACTTCCACATCACCCAACCCTATCTGGAGGCCGAGTATTGCCTGCTGGTCCGCGCCGAAAGCTCGCACGTCAGGGTGCAGGACCTGGCGACAGCGACCATCGGATTCTCCAATGTAGCCATCGACGCCTGGCAACTGGAGCACCATTTGCCTCACGCGCGTAGCCTGCCGCAACCGCAACGTTGGCAGGTCATGGAAGACCTATGCCGGCAGCGCTCCGACGCGGCCTTCATGGACGCATTCACGGGGATTTCGACCCTACTGGACAAGAGCGGTGCGTGCGCGCAGCAGACGCTACGATGGATCGCGGCGCCGGAGATTCGTTCGCGCATGGGAATCGGTTCTACGTCCGCATCGAGCGGGGCGGCCGATGCGCTGCGCGAAGAAATTGGAGGGATCGCCGCAGAAGGCAAGCTGGCTCCGGTTCTGGGCCAGTGGGGCTACATGGCCCACCAACTGGAATCCATCGAAGAGCTTCTGGATGCAAGGCGGCACGAGCAACGACTGGCGGCGGCGGCCGTACTGTTTGCGTTTCTGTTCGTGGTAGCGTTCTCGCAGAGCGTGCGCATTCTGCGGGAGAGGAATCGCACGCACGATGCGGAGCAGGCGCTCCGCGAAACGGAGCAGCGGCTCCGGCTGATGGCCAACAACATCAAAGAAATGGTGCTGGCTTACGACATGGACCGGCACCTCATTTTCGCCAACCGGGCCGTGGAGACGCTGACCGGTTACCGGACCGCAGAGCTGGAGAAAGGCGGATTCGTCAACTGGATCCATCCGGACGACCAGGCGCGCATGCTGGCCCACTGGGAGATGCTGTTTCAAGGAAGCGCCTTTGTCGATGAAGAGTATCGCTTGACGACCCGCGACGGCCGCACAAAGTGGGCCTCGGCCACTTGGGGTCCCATTCGCGATGAAGCCGGCAGACAAATCGGCGTGCAGGGCAGCGAGCGCGATATTACGGACCGCAAGTTGGCCGATGTGGCGCTGCGCGAATCGGAGCGGCGTTTTCGCGGACTCCTGGAGCACGTGCAATTGGCGGCTGCGATTTTCGATATCGAGGGGCAGTACGTCTTTGTAAACGACTATGCGCTGGCCATCACCGGCTGGACACGCGACGAATTGATGGGACACCACGCCACCGAATTGCTGCCGCCGGATCAGCACGAACAGGTCCGCAAGTTTGCCGAGACTCTGCTGCAGACTGGCGAACCTTCGCACTGGTTTTCCGAAACGCCGATACTGACCAAGAACGGCAAGCGGCGCTGGCTGCAGGTGAACAACGTGGTGTTGCGCGATTCCGAGGGCAGGGTGGCAGCGGTTGCATCGCTGGGAGCGGACGTCACGGAGCATCGCGCTCTGCAGGAACAGTACTTGCAATCGCAGAAACTGGAGAGCCTGGGCACGCTAGCCGGCGGGGTCGCGCACGACTTCAATAACCTGCTCACGGTGATCAACGGGTACAGCGATATCGTGTTCCAGACCCTGGACGAGGACGACGCCGCACGGCCGGAGATCGACGAGATCCGCAAGGCTGGAGCGCGCGCAGCGGAGCTCACCCAGCAGTTGTTGGCGTTCAGTCGCAGGCAGATCGCCCAACCGCGGGCGTTGGACCTGAATCACATGATCAAGGAATCCGGCGGCATGTTCCGGACCCTGCTGGGTGAAGACATTGAATTGGTGCTGAACCTCGGCCGCCCGCTGGGGCGGGTGCTGGCGGACCCTGGACAGATGCATCGGGTGATCATGAACCTGCTGGCTAACGCGCGCGACGCGATGCCGGGTGGCGGCAAGCTAGTCATCGAGACGATGAACGTCGCCATCTCGACCGAAAATCCGGCCGAGCACCCCGAGCTGACCCCGGGCCCATGCGTGCTTTTAGTGGTGAGCGATACCGGCGAGGGAATTGACGAGCAGACGCGCGTGCACCTGTTCGAGCCGTTCTTCACTACCAAAGGACCGGGGAAAGGAACCGGACTGGGCCTCCCTACGGTCTACGGCATTGTGAAGCAGAGCGGCGGGTGGATACGGGTACAGAGCGAGGTCGGCAAAGGAACTACGTTTAAGATCTACCTGCCGTGCATTGATATCGAACCTGACGCCACCGAAGAAAGGCCCCCGACCGAAGCGAAGGGCTGCAACAATGAGACTGTCCTTGTGGTGGAAGACCAGGAGGCTGTACGCCGCCTGGCGACGTCGGTCCTGGAATCGATGGGGTACCGGGTTCTGAGCGCGGCCGATGGAAACGAGGCGCTGGCGCTGGAGGCGGGGCATAAAGGTCTCATCGACCTGGTGTTGACGGATGTGGTTCTCCCCGGCATGACCGGCAAACAACTGGCGGAGCGTCTAAAGGTTCTGCGTCCCGAGAGCAGAGTGCTGTTTACCTCCGGCTATCCGCAGGACGTGATTGCGGACCGCGGCGTGGTGGATCGTGACGTCGCGTATATTGCCAAGCCATACTCGCCGAAGGATCTGGCGGCGAAGGTCCGCGAGGTGCTGAGCGGATAGCGCTCCGCTACTTGCAGGACGGAAGGGTTGGAGGGTGTAAATTAAACTGTGTAAACGGCCATCGGATAGAG
>JBAVIH010000310.1:0-6737 GCA_049686695.1 Bryobacteraceae bacterium
CGTAACGCCGGCGGTCTTTGCCGCCGGTGTTTTTTCCCTTGCCCGATGTACTTAGAACTGTTTGTGTTTGCAATCCGGTGCGGCGGTCTGATACTATCGGTGAGGCAGATCGGAATCCCCCCAGTGCGCGAAATCCAACCACGGAGTTACAGAATCAACTGAATGAGCTTTACCGTTTTTCTTGGCAACCTCCCGTCATGGGTCACCGCCGATGACATCAAACAATGGCTCGCCGCCGAAGATCTGGTGGCCGACGCCGTCAAAGTGATCCGCAATCACGAAACGCAGGAATCGAAGGGCTTCGCGTTTGTCGAAGCTCCAACCGCCGACGAAATGGCGTCGATCATTCGCCGCTTCGATCGTGCACCTTTGGAAGACCGTCTGTTGCGAGCCAATCCGGCGCAGCCCCCGAAGGGCAAAGAGAGCCGTGGAGCGCAGCCGATTGCAGCGCCCAATGCCACACGCATTGTCAAGACCGACCGCAGAAAACGCAGCGGCCGCGACCGGGAACAGGCGCCCCGCAGCGCTTTCGCAGCCGAACTGGCGAAGGTTCTCTAGACCCGCCGGGCCGCCTTGGCGGGCGGTGCGCCGCCTCCGCGCACCCCACACCTGTGACGCTAAGTCACAAGCGCTCATCATTTATTCCTCTTGTTTTCATAAGGTTATTCGTGGCGCGTCAAGTGCTTTTTGCCCTGGCATGAAATATGTTTGGCTCAGCCTGCTCCTCGTGGGAGGGTTGCTGGCTTCGGGCACCCAGGATTCGGAAACCAACGTGAACAGCCGGTACACCGTGGAAACCGTGGTGGTCTCGGGGGATGGATGGAGCACCAGTCCCGCGGTGGATCGCGATCACAAGATCAGTTCCGGGCTGCGCAAGGAGATTGCCGCGCTGGTTGGCGAAAAGCTCAATCCGGCGAGGCTCGACGATCTGGCCAAGCGGCTGCGCAGGGAACTCCGCGCGCGCACGGTGGAACACCACGTTTTGCGCGGCAAGAGTCCGGAGTACGTGCAGGTGATCTTCCAGGTGCAAGTGCCGCCGACGCGGTTCGATGCCTCCGTGCCCAAATTCCTTTATCAGGGCGAACAGGGCTGGAGCGGCGCCGTGGAGGGAACCGCTTCCGTGCACAACAACGGGTTCACCGCGGGGCTGGTGAGCGATGGCGACGAGCTGGTGGAACGCTACACCGGCGAGGTGGCGCGATATGAGAGCGAGCCGCTGCTGGACGCGCGGGTGCGGCTCCGCTTCGAATTCGGCAGCTACCACGAGCTGTGGAACAGCTCGGCCGTCGCAGCCGCCGATGCAAGCCAGCTCTACCGCACGCGCGAGGAATTTCAGCCGGTGCTGTCGGTCGAGGTGGCGCGGCCGCTCGAAGTCAGTTTCGGCGCCAGCTTCGAAAGTCTCGGCCAGCAGGCGCCAGGCGCGCCGCCGCTGGCCGCCGATGCCTTTGTCGCCGGTGCGCGGTATCACCGGGAGGTCGAGGGCTCCTCGGACCAGGCCGTGCAGGCCGACTACGATTTGCGCGCCGGCAGCCACGCGCTCGGTAGCGACTACGCTTACAGCCGCCACCGCTGGGGATTCCGTTACCGGGTCTCCCACGGCAAGCACGAATTGGTGGATGATGGTTGGGGTGGCATGATTCTGGGTACTGCGCCGCTGTTCGAGCGTTTCGTGCTCGGCAACAGCACCAGCCTGCGGGGATGGAATAAGTTCGACCTGGACCCGCTGGGTGGAAACCGCGTGGTCCACAACACCGTCGAATATCATTACGGCGTCTTTCAGGTTTTCTGCGACTCGGGCGCAATCTGGGACAGCGGTCAGGCCGCGGCCGTCAGAAGCTCGGTCGGAGCCGGTCTGCGCCAGGGGGTGTTTTCGCTGGCCCTGGCGTTCCCGTTGCGCAACGGGAGGATGGATCCGGTCTTCATGGTGGGCATGAATTATTGATGGCGCAGTCGCGCGCAGCGAGAATGGGGCGAAGAAGCTGGCTTGCCGCCGGCCTGGCTCTTCCTCTGCTCATCGCGCACGCCGCCTCGCTGGACGTGGCCTTTGACGGTGACACGCTTCGCCCGGTGCTGCCCGATTTGCACTTCATCTCCGGCCGCCCTCTCGAAAGGCTCAAGGATGCGCAAACGGTGGTGTTCCTGTCGCAGATCACCTTGTTGCGGGACGATCGCGTCACGCCCTTCCGCCGCGCGCCCCAGCGATTCTACGTGAGCTACGACATCTGGGAGGGGCGATTCAAAGTCACCATTCCAGGCGCCACGCCGGAATCGCGGCTGGGACTCACCGCGGAGCAGGCCGAAGCGTGGTGCGTGGACAACATGGTGGTGAGCGCGCTGGGCGTGGCGCCGGACCAGGATATCTGGATGCGGTTCGATCTGCGCACGGTGGATCCGAAGGATGCGGCGAACATCGTGAGCGAATCCGGCATCAGCATCAGCGGGCTGATCGAATTCTTCAGCCGCAGGCCGGACGGAGAACCGCACTGGGTGATGGAGAGGCGGTTGCGGCTGGCGGACCTGCGCCGTACGCCGAGCCGGCGCAACTGGTGAACCGGCTTCGCAATAAGCTGATCCTGATTTTTCTCGCGGCCACTTTGCTCCCCCTGCTGGCCACCTTGTGGATCACCTCGGCCGGCTCCAAGTACCTGCTCGATTTTTCCACCACCCGGGAACTGGACGCGCTCAGCCAATCGCTCGAACAAACCGGCCACGCGTTTTACCAGCGCGCCATGGAGGACCTCAAGCAGCGCGCCGCGCGCGGCGAGGCGCTTTCCGCGGAATATCGCGCCGCCCAACGGCTCCAATGGCCGGAGGCGATCAAGACCTTCGCCGACGGTAAGGAAGACGAGCGATGGGTGCGCACCGGCGCGCAAGGCGACCGCCTCGATTACCTGGTGCGCCACGGCGGCGACGTCCGGGTGTACTCGGAGGCTCTGGGCGTTCCGATGGACCGGCTCAGCCGGCAGATCGGCGACGCGCGCCGCCTGGTGGAAGACGCTCGGGAGCGCGATCTGCGGCGCGGCTTCCGCCTGACGTACATCCTGCTGGCCGCCTCGTTCTGGCTGATGTCGCTGGCGCTGCTGGTGTTTCTGGCGCACCACGTCAGCCGGCCGATTCAGCAGTTGACCGAGGGCCTTTCCCGCTTCGCCGCCGGCGATTTGAACGCGCGCGTTCCCACCGACCGCGACGACGAAGTCGGGCGCGCCATTCAGGCCTTCAATCACATGGCTACGCGCCTCAAACAGTCGACCGACCGCATGGTTTATCTGGGGCAGATGGCGAGCTGGCAAACCCTGGCCCGCAAGATGGCCCACGAGGTGAAGAATTCGCTCACGCCCATCCGGCTGACGGTGGAAGAAATGCTGGCGCGCTACCAGGAGGCCGACCGCGGCTTCATGGCTCAGGCCACCGACATCGTGGTGGACGAGATCGAAACCCTCGAGCGGCGCGTGCGCGCGTTCTCCGAATTCGCCGCCGAGCCGCCGGTGCTGCCATGCGACGTGGATATTAATTCGCTGGTCGAAGAGCGCGTGGCGCTGCTCAAGACCGCGCATCCCGAAGTGGCCTACGATTGCCGGCTGGCGGCGGACATTCCGCCCGTGAAGGCGGACCAGGACCTGCTGAAGGGAATCCTCACCAACCTGCTCGAGAACGCCGCGGAGGCAGCCGGCGAGGGCGGCCACATCCTGGGCGTGACGGCGGCGGAGAACGGGCGCGTCGCGATTGAGGTGCACGATTCGGGACCGGGCCTGAGCGATCAGGCGCGGGCTTCGCTGTTCCAGCCGACCATCTCGTTCAAGAAACACGGCATGGGGCTGGGGCTGTCGATCGCGCGCAAAGGCGCGCTGCTTTCCGGCGGGGACATTGTCGCAGTGAAAGGAGAACTCGGCGGCGCGGGTTTCCGCGTGCTGCTGCCAATCGATACGAATGGCGTCCAAACGCTTGTTGATCGTCGATGACGAAGAGAATATCGGCCGCTCGCTGCGCATGATTCTGGAGCGCGAGGGCTACGCCGTGAACGTGTGCCGGTCGGCGGCGGAGTTCCGCCGGCATCCGGATGCGGATCGGGCCGATGCCTATCTGTTCGATATCAAGCTGCCCGATGGCAACGGCATCGAGCTGCTGAAGGCGGTGCGGCAGAACGCCGCCGCCGCGCCGGCCATCATGATTTCCGGGCATGGCACCATCGCCGACGCGGTGGAAGCCACACGCGCCGGCGCGTTCGACTTTCTCGAGAAGCCGCTCAGCCGCGATCGCGTGCTGGTAGCGGTGAAGAACGCGCTGGAGCAGGCGGGCCTGCGGCGCGAAAACGAGCGCCTGCGCGAACTGGTCGGCGGCAGCCCGAAGATGATCGGCTCCAGCCCGTCCTGGCAACGCGCCGTCGAGCAGGCCACCCTCGCCGCCCGTTCCGATGCGCGCGTGTTATTGATCGGCGAATCGGGCACCGGCAAGGAATTGCTGGCCGCGCACATCCACGCCTTGAGCCCGTTTTCGAACGGCCCGTTCGTCAAGGTGAATTGCGCGGCGATTCCCACCGAGTTGCTCGAAACCGAGCTGTTCGGACACGAGAAAGGCTCCTTCACCGGCGCCACCGGAGCGCGGCGCGGCAAGTTCGAGCTGGCCGATGGCGGCAGCATATTCCTCGACGAAGTGGGCGATTTGCACGGCGCATCGCAGGCCAAGCTGCTGCGCGTTTTGCAGGAAGGCGAGTTCCACCGGGTCGGCGGCGAGCAGATCATTCGCGTCGCCGTGCGCGTGATCTCGGCCACCAATCGCGACCTGGCCGGCCTGGTGGCGCAGGAAAAGTTTCGCGACGACCTGTACTACCGGCTCAACGGCGTGCCCATCCGCGTGCCGTCGCTGCGCGAGCGGCCTCACGACATACGCCTGCTGGCCGAGTATTTCCTGGAGGAGTTCTGCGCGCGCAATAACTTCCGGCCGAAGAAAATGGACGATGCCGTGTTTCCCGTCCTGGAGTCCTATGCCTGGCCGGGCAACGCGCGCGAGTTGCGCAACGTGGTCGAGCGCATGGCCATTCTCACCGCGGGCGAAAGGCTGCCGCGCGAATCCATCCCCGTCGAAGTCCGCGTGCAGCGCGAGACGTCGGCGAAGTCCACCATTCAGGAAGCCAGAGAATCCGCCGAGCGCGAGCACATCATGCGCGCCCTCGAAGAGACCAACTGGAACGTCTCCGGCGCCGCGAGAGCACTGGGCATGGAGCGCACCAACCTGCACAAACGCATCCGCGCGCTGGGTCTGAGCAGGGGAAGATAGACGACGGCTTGCCGCGTGGTTGTTTCGAAGCGCCGGCTAGCTCGCTTCGGCGCCCCCCGTTCGTTGGAGCGGGTGGCAGCGGCAATGGGCGCGTTGGAAGCGGCGCCGATTGTCTTCGAGGCGGCGTGCGACGTCCCGCAAGGCGGCGTGTTGCTCGCCCTGCCGGCGCTGGCGCGCGTCAGATCGATCGAGCAGTTGCGCTATCGGGCCGCGGGTGGAGTGGGGCAACCTGCTGGGATCGGATCGGGTCCCGGAAGTGCGCACGCTGCAGTTTGTGCGGTCTTCGGGAGATTAGCAGGAGGGCGGCCAGCCCGAGGCCGAGCAGGCTAAATGCAGCCGGTTCCGGAACGCCGTTGGGCGTCGCGTTGTCCAGCGTGATGTCGTCGAAGGCAACCTCGCCTTCAGTTCCGGTGAAGTCCACAGAGTACGCCGTACCCGAAAAAGTGACCTGGTAAAGGTAGAATGGACAAAAAATGTCGTCGGAATTCGGGCAAGTCGGGGGCGTGTTCGGCTCACTCGACGTGACGGCCGGCGTGAACGAATCCAGAAGCGTTCCGGCACCGTCCAGTCCGCTGTAGATATTTATCGTGCCCGTACCGTAGACCGCCGAATAGTAAAAGGAAAACCCCCCGCTGAAACCTCCCGAGACATCCATGATGCCAGGATTCCCGTCGTTCCTGAAGGTAAAGGCAGTGTCTCCGGAAGGATTCCCGGCGAAACCCGCAGTTCCTCCGTCGTCGGCGCTGATGTAAGCCCACCCGTTGTCGGTGAAGGTGACCCCATAGTTGGGTCCGGGTCCGCTGCCCAGATTGCCATAGCCACCGTTGTAATAGCCCTGAACCTCCTCGGCGTTCTGGAGGCCCTCGAAAGTGAGCACGACGTTACCGGCGGTCGCAGCCATCGCGAGCATGGCGCCCAGAGCCACTAGTTGAAATATTCTACACATGTGTCCCTCCAATGTGCATTTCAGGTACTATCGCGCCAAAGCATCGTGGGCCATCTCCACTAACTGAGGTGAATTGATCTAATAGATACCAGAAATCCCATCAAGGTTTCAAGCTCTTTCGGGAAATCCGGAAAGTAATTAGAGCACTCATAACGCCACTAACTAATATCCGCAAGTTATTGATTTTGCGCTTGGTCGGGTTAGAAATCGATGCAATTTCGAGCGCCGGAATGCCACTTTTTGCGACAACTTACGGAACTTTGTTGCGAGTCCGTGTGGAAGGCGCGAGTGCCGGAGGCCGCGGAACAATGCGCCGCCCGCAAGCGGGCGTTGGCAAGTTGAAGCATGCCCGGCCAATGCAAATCGGACCTCAGCCCTTCCACAACAATTCGGCGTCGGAGCGGCGAACGTAGTTGGCGTCCAGAGCGGCGGGGTCCGCGGTAACGCCAGCTTGCCAGCGGCGCCAGGCGATGCGGGCGATGGCGGCGGCCAGGGCGTGCGGCGCGGTGGTGCGGGG
>JBAVIH010000311.1:0-2821 GCA_049686695.1 Bryobacteraceae bacterium
CGGCCAGGGCGATGGCCAGCGCATTGTCGCCGGCCAGCAGCAGATCGATGAGGACGATCGACAGGCCGCCGAACAGGAATTGAGCGGGGGGCATCTTAGCTTTGTGCCGGCGCGGGCGGACGCGCCATCCACCGCCGCGTTCGCGCAAAGTAGCGCCGCGCCGCGGCGGCGTCGCGGAGAATGCGCGCTTTCAACGCCTCCGGGTTGGTGAACTTGCGCTCCTCGCGCACCCGCCAGAGGAACTCGACGGAAATGCGCCGCGGCGTTTCGCCCTCCAGCGGATCGAGCAGGAAGGTCTCGATCGTCAATTCTGCGCTGGCGCCAAAGGTGGGCCGGTAGCCGACGTTGGTGACCGAATTCCACGCGCGCGGCGCCTCCAGATCGCGCGTGCGCGTGATGTAGACGCCGGTCCTGGGAATCAGTTCGGCGGCGGTTGCCAGATTCAATGTGGGTACGGTCTGGCGGGAGCCGATGCCGCGGCCCGCGACGACTGCGCCCTCGAGCGCGTAGGGCCGCTCCAGCCAGCGCGCCGCCAGCGCCACCCTTCCCGATTCCAGCAGACCGCGAATCGCGCTGCTGCTCACCGCCCGGCCGCGGCGGGCGACTGCGGGCACGATTTCGGTTTCGAAGCCCAGCCTGCCGCCAAGCTCGCGCAGCGTCTCCACGTTGCCGGCGTGGTCGTGTCCGAAGCGGAAATTGTCTCCCACGAGGACGGCGCGCGCGCCCAGGCGGCCGGCCACGATCCGGCTCGCGAATTGCTCCGGCGTCAGCCGGGCGGTGTCCACCGTGAACGGCAGAATCAACGCCTGCTCGATGCCTTCGGCCGCCATCAGTGTGGCGCGCTGCTCGGGCCGCGTCATTAACCGCGGCGCGCGCTGGGGCGCCACCACGCGCGCCGGATGAGGATCGAACATCAGCGCGGAAGGCTTCCAGCCGCGCTCGGCCGCGATCTGTCTCACGCGCCGCAGAATGCTCCGGTGGCCGATGTGGACGCCATCAAAGTTGCCGATGGTAAGCGCGCTGGGGCCGAAATCGGCGGGAACCTCATCCAAGCTGCGATACATCCTCATGGCACACCGCCGTCGACCAGAATCTCCATGCCGTCATAGGCCAGCCGCACGTTCGGCGGCAGCATGCTTTCGGTGCGCTCATGCCCCAGGTCGTGGCAGATATGGGTGAAGAACGCGCGCCGCGGCGCCAGCCGTTCCACGGTCTCGAGCGACCGCCCCACCGTCGAGTGCGTGGGATGCGGCTTGTAGCGGAGCGCATCCAGGAACAGCACGTCCAGGCCGCCCAGCATTTCCATCGACGATTCGGGAATGGCGCTGTGATCGGTGAGATAGGCCGCCGCGCCGAAGCGGAAACCGTAAATCGTCCGGCTGCCATGCAGCACCGGCACGGGCAGAAACTCCAGGCCGAACAAATCGAGCGGGCCGCCGTCGATCAGCCGCGGATCGAGCTTCAGTACCCACGATTCCTGTTCCTCGTCGCCGAACATATATTCGAACACGCGTTGAATGGACGCCATGGTGTCCGGCGCGGCGTAAATCGGGACCCGCCCCTTCTGCCGGAGATTGAACGGCCGCACGTCGTCCAGGCCCATGATGTGATCGAAGTGCGCGTGGGTGTACAGCACGGCGTCCACGCGCTCCAGGCCTGCGCGCAGAGCCTGGGCGCGGAAATCGGGAGTGGTGTCGACGATCACGCGGCGGTCCCGGTAGCTCACCAGCACGGAAGGGCGCAGCCGCTTGTCGCGCGGATCGGCCGAGGTGCAGACCGCGCAATGGCAGCCGAGCGTGGGGACGCCCACACTGGTGCCCGAACCCAGCACGGTAATCTTCAGCGACGCCGCCATTCAAGCTTTCGCCTGGGCGGCCGCTTTGGCTACCTCCTCGGAAACTTGCACGAAACGGAAGCGCATTTCGGTCAGGGAGTTTTCCAGCAGCCGCTGCTCCTCCAGGCTCAGGTTGCCCTTGGTCTTTTCGGACAGGATGCCCATCATGTCGATGGTGTGGCGGGCCAGGTCGAGTTCCGGCTTGGTGTGCTCCTCCTCGCCATAATGCATCAGCCCAAGCTGCATTTCCGCCTGCGCGCGCAGGGAAAACACGAGAAAGGTGAATGACGCGGGCGGCAGCGGGATGCGAACGTCCTCCTGCGGCGCGTTGTTTTCGGCTTCGCTCATCAAATGTATTCTACCCTGGGGCCGTTCCCCGATTCCCCCTCGCCGCCGGCGCCAGGCGGCGCAAGTCTGGCTTCGAGCGCCGCCTTTACCCGAGGCCATTCCGGCTCGATCACGCTGCAATAGACCGTATCGCGGTAGCGGCCGTCGGCACAGATCATGTGATAGCGCAGGGTGCCTTCCTCGCGGGCTCCGATGCGCGCGATGGCGCGGCGCGAAGCCTGGTTGAGCGCGTCGGTCTTCAGTTCGACGCGGATCGACCCGAGGGTCTCGAAGGCATAGCGCAGCATCAGGTACTTGGCCTCGGTGTTGATGCGTGTGCGCTGCCACGCCGGCGCCACGAACGTCCAACCGATTTCGAGCTTGCGATTGTCCCGGTCGATGTTGCCGTAGCGCGTGCAGCCGACCACGCGCCCGGAGTTCAGGTCGATGGTGGCGAACGGCAGCGCGGTGCCGGCCTCGCGCAACCGCAAAGCTTCTTCGAGGTAGCGGCGCATCTCTTCGGGCGTCGAGATCCGCACGGTGGTCCAGCGCCAGAGAACCGGGTCGAGCCCGATTTGGCAGAGCGCGGCGTGGTGATCGAGCGACAGCGGTTCCAGCCGTACCGCTTCGCCCGTCAGAGTGATCGGCGCAAGGTGCATC
>JBAVIH010000312.1:0-14015 GCA_049686695.1 Bryobacteraceae bacterium
ACCAGCGGCTCCAGCCTGATGCCGCAGAAGAAGAACCCCGATTCGCTCGAACTAATTCGCGGCAAGGCGGGCCGCGTGATGGGCTGCCTCACGTCGCTGCTGGTCACCATGAAGGGGCTGCCGATGACCTACACTCGCGACATGCAGGAAGACAAGGTGCCGCTGTTCCAGGCGGCCGATGAGGTGGCGGGCTCGCTCGAGATGGCGCGCGTGGTCGTGGAATCGGCGGTGCTGAAACCCGGCGTGCCGCTGGCTGCGGCGGAGCAAAGCTGGGTGGTCGCCACCGACCTGGCGGAGGCGCTGGCGCGCGCCGGCACGCCGTTCCACCAGGCGCACCAGATCGTCGGCCGCTTCGTGCTGGAGAGCGTTCGCCAGTCGAAACAACCCTCCGCCTGGACGGCCGAAGAAATGCACGCGTTCGCGCCCGAGTTCAGCGCCGAAATGGCCGCGCTGCTCGATCCGCGGCGCGGCCTCGAAACGCGCGAGATTCCCGGTGGCACCGGACCTAAAGCGGTAGCCGCGGCGTTGGCCGAGGCCAACCGACGGCTGAAAGAGATGGCATCATGACCAAGACATACCGGCAAGGGCAGATTCTGAAGCTGGTCCGCGGCAAGCGGATCAATACTCAGGAGGAACTGGCGCAGGAGCTGAAGAGCCAGGGCATCGCCGCCACGCAGGTGACGCTCTCGCGCGATGTCCGCGACCTGCGGCTGGTGAAGACCCGCGAGGGCTACAAGGAAATCGCCGATGAGGAGCCGGGCCCGCAGTTTTCGCTCCTGGCGGCAGAGTTCCTCCACGACGTGCTGCGGGCGCAGAACCTGGTGGTGCTCAAAACGTCGCCCGGCCACGCCAACTCCGTGGCAGTCGCGCTCGATAATGAGAGCTGGCCCGAGGTGGTGGGCACCATCGCCGGCGACGACACCATTCTGGTGATCGCGCCCGACAATCCCACCGCCGAAAGCGTGCAGGAGAAGCTGCTCGAGCTGCTCGAACGCGGTTGACGCGTGGGGCAGGGTGGTATCCTGCGGGCGGTTGCCAAACGCCCCGATGCGCAGCTTGCCGCGACCGTCGTCAAGCGGCCCGCGCTACCATTGGGGCTCGCTCCGAAACAACTGCACCGGCCGCTTCCTGACGGTCGCGGCTCCGATGCGCGTTCAGAGCCGCGACCGTCAGGGAGCGGTGCCCGGCGATTGAACCATCTATTTCGCGACAGGTCCTTAATGCGTGCCGGTGGCTTCGATGACAGGCGCGAACGGGCTGATCAGGTTGTTCTGGCCGTCGAATTCGAACCCGATCTCGGATTCGATCTCGAGCGCCGGATTCTTCTCGACCTCCGCGCGCAGGTGTTCGCTGAGGGCGAAGCGGCCGAGTTCCATGGTGTTGCGAATCCAGGCGAAGGTCACTTCGCTCAGGTCGATTTTGCCGACCGTCGGCGTAATGCGCTCGATGGCTTCGCGGTCGGTCGGAAAATGGATCGGCGCGCGAATGGCGGCCGGCGTGTTGGCGGTGAGCGAATTGACCCAGGTGGGCTCCCAGTCGATGCGGTTGACCAGCCGGTCGGTGACCACGTCGGCCATGCCCATGCCGACGCCGCTGTTATAGGTCAGATCGCTCAAATCGCGCACGAAGATACGCTCGAACTTGGGGCCGGGCCACGGATTGTACTGGCCCAGTATGCCGCGGTTGATCACCTTGGTATCCATGCCCGCACCGGAAATGTTCTTGCCGATTTCGTCGAGGATGAGGATGTCGGCATCGCATGGGAGCCGCGCCATCCAGGATTTCACCAGCTCGAGGTTGGCCTCTTCGCGGGTCTCCATTTCCTCCACCGGAACGGCGTCGAGCTTGGCGGTGTGATGTTGCGCGTCCTCGAGGATGGCGAGGCCGCCCAGGATCTTGCCCGAGGCCAGCACCTGCCGGCCGACGCTGCGAATCACGTGCTCGAGGCCTAGCCGGTACGCATAAGCGTGGTAGCGCTGCGCTCCGGCGAACTTGCCGAGGCCGATGGCCATCATTTTGAACAGGCCGCTTTCGATCTTGCCCGCGAAATCGGTGTGCCACTTGACGCGGCCCACCAGCATTACGCCGGCCGCCTCGTACGCCATGCGGTCCATGAAGGCTTCGATGCCGTCGGCGGTCTTGCCCAGCGACACCACTTCCAACTGGCTGACGATGGGGCAGCCGACGCCGGCTTCGGTGATGCCATAGTGCGCCAGCACGTCGGCCTGGCCGGCCGCGGAAGCGGCGCCGTGGCTTCCCATGGCCGGGAAGAGGAACGGCTCCACGCCGGCTTCCTGCCAGTACTGAACCACCGAGCGTACGATGGTCGAGATGTTGTGAATGCCGCGGCTGCCCACTCCGATGGCCACGCGGTCGCCCGGCTTCAGGCGCGAGGCGAAGCCGGCGGCGGCGAGTTGGCGGCGAACCTCGGCCGCGACGTCGGGGATCCGGCGATCGGGAAATTTCTGGCTGACCAGCAACAGGCGGGGTAATTGCATACTCGACTATATTTTAGCGCCGGGGAGACGCGGCATCGTTTAATCCGAGTCGCCGGATTGTTTAATCCAATACGATCTTGGAAAACCCGCCCTCTCGCGATGAAAGGGGATTACAATTGCGTGGGGACGCGTGCATGGAGAAACTCGCCTTGAGCGACATTCGTAACAAAAGCATCCTGGTCACCGGGGCGGGGCGAGGCATCGGCAAGCGCCTCGCGCTGGGACTGGCGCAGGCGGGAGCTCGCGTTGGGCTGCTGGCGCGGAGCCAGGCCGAGCTCGACCTAGCCAAGCTCGAAATCGAGCAGGCCGGCGGCAACGCCTTGCGCCTGCGCGCCGACGTGCGCGACCTGGAACAACTGATGTCCGCGGTGGATCGCATGAAGGTGGTGCTCGGCGGCGTGGACGGTCTGGTGGCGGCGGCCGGCGTCCTGGGGCCCGTCGGACCGCTGCTGACCAGCCGGCCCAAGGCGTGGGCCGAAACGCTGGATATCAACCTCCTCGGCGTGGTGAATTCGGTGCGCGCCGTGCTGCCTGGCCTGGTGGAGAAGCGCTCCGGCAAGATCGTCGTCATCGTCTGCGGCGGCGCCGGCCATCCGCGGCCCAATTTCGCGGTGTACGCGGCCACCAAGGCGGCCATCGCCCGGTTCGTCGAATGCGTGGCCGAGGAAGTCGGCGGCGACAACGTGCAGATCAACTGCGTCGCCCCCGGCCGGAGCTACACACACATGACGGACGAGATCCTGCGGGCCGGCGAGGAGAAGGCCGGCGCTCAGGAAATCGCGGCGGCCCGCCAGGTGCGCATCGATGGCGGCACGCCGGCGGAAAAACAAATCGCCCTGGTCGCGTTCTTGGCGTCCGAGCGTTCCAATCACATCAGCGGCAAGCTGGTCGAGTCCACCGACGATTGGAAGCGCTTCGAGAAGGAAAACATGCGACCGGAGCTGTTCACGCTGCGCCGCGTGCAGCGCATGTAGTGGGACAGACCATCGTCTTTGGCGGTCTGTCAAGCGCTAAGGCGCGAGAACTTGACAGAGCACAAGAACCGGTCTGTCCCACTTCGCTTATGCGCCCAGAAACAGCGGGCGGATGTGGCGCTCGAAGAGGTTGGTGGTGACGTTGCGCGCGATGGATTCCTCGCAGGCATCCAGCATCTTCGTGTAACGCTCGCCCATCTTGGCCGCGACTTTGTAGCCCACGTGCAGCAACTGGCGCAGGTTGGGATTGAAGAGCGGATTGGTCCGGTCGTGGCGCAACGCGCCGGCGTATTCCTCGGCCGTCCAGCCATTCACCGTCGCCGGCGTGGGAAGCCTGGCGGCATCGATATCGATCACCGAGGCGTACGGTTCGCACAGCTCGCGCCGGTGTTCGAAAGCTTCCGAGTAAATCTCCTTGGCCAGCGCCAGCCCTTCCGCGCCGGCTTCGGCCAGGCCGATGAGTTCCTCCAGCCAAGTGGTGCCGGCCGTCTTGAGATGAACGCCGGTGTCACTCCCCAGCGCGCGGCGGATGGGCGCGTACAGCGAGAACTTGTCGCTGCCGGAATGCACGCTGAGTTTCAAGTTCTTAGGAAGCTTGTAGCGTTCCACCGCGTGCGCGACCACGGCCACGTCGGTCGAGAACTCATGCTCGAACTGTTCCACATCGCCCACATAGTCCACACCCTTGTTGAAACGTCCGGTGAACTTGGGAGCGATGGTCTGGACGGGGACGCCTTCGTCGGCCAGAGCGGCCAGGATCAGCAGCAGCTCGGAAGGCGTCTGCGGCGAGTCGGTCTCATCCATCGAAACTTCCGTGATGAAGCTTCCCGGCGCCCGCTGCGCGATGTGCCGGTAGATGGCCGCCGCCTCGCTGACCGCGTGCAGGTACTTGGTCGCCGCCCGGAATGCCTTTTCCTTGGTGATGGTCAGCGGCTCGGCCAGCCCGGCGATCTCGACGCGTCCGACCAGTTCCCGGTGGCGCGCCAGGAACGCCTCCACCGCGCCGCGCTTCGGGCGGTGCGCGATGGCATGGGCTACGTCCAGCGTGAAAAAGTCGCACGCTTCGAGGAACCGGTCGACCGTCTCGAGGTTGATGTGGTCGGCGTCGACAAAGTAGGGCTGCTTCCAGCCCAAAGCCTCCACGGCCGCATCGGCGGCGGCGCGCGTACCCGCGGGTTCCGAGCCTACAATTCTGTGTTCGCGGTTGGACTTGTTCCAGACCGGCGTCACCGCGGCGCCTCGCGCGGCGGCGCACACGCAAGCCGCCAACTGCGCTTTCGCCTGGTGTGTAAACCGGTCGCCCATGCCCAATGAATATCGTTCCAGTCGAGGTTCGTTCGGATCACTCACAATAAGTCCGCCAAATGCAAGCTTTAACGAAAAAGTCTCTTCGGTCTTGACTGTATTGGGCGGCGCCGGAAGCGTCAACCTCGCGGCGTTAAACCGCCGTTTTAGCAAAACTCAATGAAACCAACGCGCGCCCCTCCTATAATGTTCGGGGGAAACGCATCATGACACGCCGCACACTCTTAGGAGGCGCCGCCGCGTTGGCGGCCGCGCGCTTCCGGCTCCGCGCCGAGCCGCCGGCCGAACCGGCCCGCCAGTTGGAGCGGATTCTGGCCCGTATCCGCCCGCCGCAGTTCCCGGACCGGGTGTTCGAAATCACTCGCTTCGGCGCCCGCGAGGGCGGACAGGCGAAAGCCACCGAGGCCATCCGCAAGGCTATCCAGGCCTGTTCGGCGGCCGGCGGCGGCCGGGTGGTGATTCCCGCCGGCGTCTTCCGCACCGGCGCGATCCATCTCTCGAGCAACGTCAACCTGCACCTGGAAGACGGCGCCACGCTGCGCTTCAGCCAGGATCCGCAGGACTACCTGCCGGTGGTCTTCACCCGCTTCGAAAGCACCGAGTGCATGAACTTTTCGCCCTTCATTTACGCCTTCGAGCAAACCAACATCGCGGTCACCGGAAGCGGCACGCTCGATGGCGGCGCGGACGCGGACCACTGGTGGCCGTGGAAGAAGAACGCCGTGCGCGGCCCGCAACCGGCCTCTTCCGACAACCGCGCCCTGCTCGATCAAGGCGAAAAAGACGTGCCGGTGAGCCAGCGCGTCTACGGCGAGGGGTCCACCTTGCGGCCCAATTTCGTTCAGCCGTACCGGTCGACCAACGTACTGATCGAAGGCGTCACCATCCGCAATTCGCCGATGTGGGAGCTCAACCCGGTGTTGTGCAGGAACGTAACCGTGCGCAACGTCAAGATCTCCAGCCACGGTCCCAACAACGACGGCTGCGATCCGGAGTGCTCGACCGATGTGCTGATCGAAGGCTGCGAATTCGATACCGGCGACGATTGCATCGCCATCAAGAGCGGACGCAACCGCGACGGCCGCCGAGTCAACGTCGCTAGCGAAAACATCGTGGTGCGGAATTGCCGCATGAAGGACGGCCACGGCGGCGTCTCCATCGGCAGCGAGGTTTCCGGCGGGATACGCAACGTGTTCATGGAGAACAACCGCATGGACAGCCCGCACCTCGATCGCGCCCTGCGCATCAAGACCAACTCGCACCGCGGCGGCGACCTGGAGAATTTCTACTTCCGTAACAACACGGTCGGCGAAGTGGCGGGCGGCGTGATCGACATCGATTTCTATTACGAGGAAGGCCCCGGCGGCCCGTTTACGCCCAGCGTGCGCAACGTGGTGGCGGAGAACATTACGTCCCAGCGCAGCCGCTATGCGCTCTACCTGCGCGGATACGAAAACGCCAAGATCTCCGGCGTCCGCGTCGCCCATTGCGTCTTCAACAACGTTGCCCAGCCCGACGTGATCGAAAACGTAACTTCACTCGAACTCGTCGACGACCTGAGAAACGGCCGGCCTATGGCGCAGAAATAGGGCGGGAGGGCTGCGGGCCGCCGGGAAATGCGAGACAATCCTGAGTAAAGCATGAAACCGACAACGATTGCAGGTTTCGCGGTGGCCTGTTACGCCACCGTGACCGCGGCCGGGGCTTACGCGCAGACCGCTTCGGACATTCCCCACCTCCAGAAACAGGGAACGGCGACGCAATTGATCGTGGATGGCCAACCGTTCCTCGCGCTTACCGGAGAACTGGGCAACAACACCGCCACCAGCCTGGAGAACATGCAGCCCATCTGGCAACGCCTGGTGGCCGGCAATCTCAACTGCGTGCTGGCCGCCGTGTCGTGGGCGCAGGTGGAACCCGAGGAAGGCAAATTCGAGTTTGCTCTGGTGGATGGTCTGATTCAGCAGGCCAGGGCCAATCGTCTGAAGCTGGTGTTTTTGTGGTTCGGAAGCTGGAAGAACGGGCTCTCGAGCTACGTTCCCTATTGGGTGAAGAAAGACTACCAGCGGTTCCCGCGTATCCGCATCCAAGGCGATAAGAGCGTCGAACTGCTCAGCACCTTCGGGGACGCCAGCCGCGACGCCGACGCGCGCGCCTATCGCGGCCTGATGCGGCACATCAGGGAAACGGATGGCCGCGAGCACACCGTGGTCATGATGCAGGTGGAAAACGAAGTGGGCGTGCTGCGCGATTCGCGCGACCGCTCCGCGGCGGCCAACAAGGCTTTTGCCGGCCCGGTCCCCAAGGCCCTGATGGATTACCTCGGGAAGCACCGCGACACGCTCGCCCCGGAACTGCGCGAGGTGTGGGCGGCCAACGGGTTCAAAACTGCCGGCACGTGGGAAGAAGTATTCGGGCCGGGAAAGCCCGACAGCGTCGAGATGCCCATCCAGACCAACAGCCCGCCGCTGAGCAAGGAAGAATACGAGACCGGCTGGCGCAAGCTCCACTGGCCCGTGGACGAATTCTTCATGGCCTGGAACTACGCCGGGTACGTCGGCAAGGTGGTGACTGAGGGCAAGGCGGAGTACAACATCCCGATGTACGTGAACGCGTGGCTCCAGCAGCCGAATATGGCGTGGCCGGGGACGTATCCGTGCGGCGGCCCGCTGCCGCAGGTGGCCGATATCTGGCGCGCCGGTGCGCCGGCCATCGACATTCTCGCGCCCGACCTGTACCTCGAATACTTCGACCAGGTGGCCGACCGGTTCATCCGCAACGGCAACCCGCTGTTCATTCCGGAAACAAGCGTCAACCCGGCCAACGCACTGGTGGCCTTCGGCAAGTACAACGCCATCGGCTTCTCGCCTTTCTTCATCGAGAGAGGCGTGAGCGCGGATAGCGAGTTGGCCGCGGCCTACGGCCTGATTGCCCGGATGGCGCCGGTGATTGCGGCGAACCAGGGCAAGGACTCCATCACCGCGGTGCGGCTGAACCAGGGCGATGCGCCCGCGCAATTCAAGCTCGGCAATTACACGCTGACGGCCAGCTACGTCGGGAGGGGCCGCGTTCCGATTGCCCCTCAGCCGAAGCCGCCGGCCGGAGCTCCGGCGCAGCCAGCCGCGCCGCCACAGGCCGAAGGCCGTCGGCCGGATGGCGCTCCAGCTCCCATGGAAGCAGCCGCGATCGTGGTCAATTCCGGAGCGGACGAATTCTACCTGGGCGGCGGCGGCATCCGTTTCGAGTTCGAGGCGAACACGCCCGGGCCGAAGACCGTCGGACTTGGCATCGTGCAGGAAGGCAAGTTCGTGGACGGCAAGTGGACCGTCGTCCGCCAACTGGGCGGCGATGACATCGGGCAGGGCGAGATCCTCACGCTTCGCCCGAATACCATTCTGCGAGTACTGCTCTACCGTTACGAATAGGGCGGGCCGACCGGAGCCACCAGCCTCGGGGAGGCACGAAAGAGCGAGTTTGGACGAACCACCATCGCGCGTTTCGCGTGCGCGCTCGATTCCCGCCAGCCATGTCTCACATCACCCTCAAGCAAAGCTACCAGAGCCTTTCCGACCGGCTTAACCTGTTTCCGCAGGGAGCTCCGCCCACGGAACTGCTCTTCCGAATCCTCCAGTTGCTGTTCACGGAGGAGGAGGCGGCCCTGGTGGCGCTGCTTCCCCTGAAGCCGTTCACGGTGACCGCCGCGGCGCGGAACTGGAAGCAGCCGGAGGGCAAGGCCCTCGCCACGCTGGAGAACCTGGCTTCCCGAGGAATGCTGTTGGACATCGAACTTGGGGAGGAACGGCTTTTCGTGCTTCCGCCGCCGATGGCCGGTTTTTTCGAGTTCTCCATGATGCGCGTGGGCAACGGGTACGACCAGAGGCTGCTGGCGGAGCTGTTCTATCAGTACCTGAACGTCGAGGAGGATTTCATAAAGGACCTCCTTTGTGGCGGGGAGACGCGCATGGGGCGGGTCTTCGTGAATGAGAGCGCCCTGGGCGCCGGAACGGCCCTCGAGGTGATGGGCTACGAACGGGCCACCGAGGTGATCCGCACCGCTTCCCACATAGGCGTAGGGACGTGCTACTGCCGGCATAAGATGGAGCACCTGAACAAGGCCTGCGGCAACCCCTTGGACATCTGCATGACCTTCAACAGCACTGCGGGCTCCCTCATCAAGCACGGCATCGCCCGGCAGATGGACGTCCAGGAGGGCATGGACCTGCTGGAACAGGCCCGCGGCCACAACCTCGTCCAGTTCGGCGAGAATGTCCGGGAAAAGGTCGCCTTCATCTGCAACTGCTGCGGCTGCTGTTGCGAAGCCCTGTTGGCCGCCAGGCGTTTCGCCGTCCTCAGCCCCGTCACCACCACCAACTTTCTGCCCGAGCCGAATGAAACGGACTGCAACGGCTGCGGGAAGTGCGTGGAGACCTGCCCCGTGGAGGCCATGGGCCTTGTGTCCGCCGGCGATCCCCGCCAGCCCAAACGCAAGAAGGCGAAGATCCGGCAGGACCTCTGCCTGGGCTGCGGCGTGTGCGTCCGCGCCTGTACGCGGAACGCCTTGTCGCTCCGCGCTCGCGAAAAACGCGTCATCACCCCCGTCACGACCGCCCATCGCACGGTGCTCATGGCGATCGAACGGGGCAAGCTCCAGAACCTCATCTTCGACAACCAGGCCCACTGGAACCATCGGGCCATGGCCGCCATCCTGGGCGCGATCCTCAAGCTTCCCCCGGTCAAACAGATCATGGCCAGCCGGCAGATGAAGTCCATCTACCTGGACAGGCTGCTGGGTCTGCCGGGCTCCGCGCCGCCGCACAATCGAGTTTGAATGAACCGCAGCGATAAAGAACGCTAAAATCAAAGACGTCAGGATCAAGTTGAAAGGTAGCCATAAGGACATGTCGGCTTTCTTCCGCGCGTCGCTGGTGGCGGCGGCGCTGGCGGGCGCACTCAGTGCAGCGGACACGCCGTTCGTCTGGAAGAACGTCAACATTCAGGGGATGGGGTATGCCACCGGGCTCGTAATTCACCCCAAGGCGCCGCACGATATCTACATCCGCACGGACGTCGGCGGCGCCTACCGGTTCGACCGCGGCGGACAGCGGTGGCTGCCTCTCGCCGAGCGCGCCGGTATGGGCGCACCCGGTTTCGAGGCCATCGGCGTCGATCCCACCGATGCGAACACTTTGTACGGTTCCGCTGGTGTTACCTCGGGCCCCAATACCTACGCCGAGGTCTTCGTGTCCCATTCGCGTGGCGCGTACTGGGTCCCCACCGGGCTCGCTGCGGCGCAGCTCTACATCGGCGCCAACGACGCCTATCGCGGCACCACGGGCGAGAGAATCGCCGTCGATCCGAACATGCCGCAACGCGTCTTTCTCGGCACGCGGAAAAGCGGGCTCTGGATCAAGGACGGCGCGCAGGCCTGGCAGAACATTCCGGCCATACCCCTCAGCCCGTCGGACAGCGCGGGCGTCTCCGTGGGCGTCACATTCATCGTGTGCGATTCGCGGGCGCAACGCATATACGCGGGTGTATGGGGCCATGGCGTGTGGATGAGCGCGGACGACGGAAATACTTGGGCTAACATCGGCAGTCAGCCAAATCCGGCGCGCGCGGCGGTCGCGAGCGACGGCACGCTCGTAGTGACGCTCGGCGGAGACGAGGGAGCGGTCACTGGCGCGGTGCAGCGCTATCAGGCGGGAGCGTGGAAGGATATTACTCCTTTCTCGTTGAGCGATGGGTATTCGGGCGTGACCTTCTCGCCCGCGAATCCACTCGAGTTGGTGGTGTGCGCCAACCATACCCAAACGATCTACCGTTCGACCGATCAGGGCGGCACCTGGGGCCGGCTCGCCATCGGCGGAGCGGCTAACCAGCCGCCCTACTACCGGGCGTATTCGACCGGCGTCAATACAGCCAAGTCGGCGAGCTGGGGCAATGGCACCGTGACCATCGATCCGGTGCAGCCGGCACGCCTCCTCCAGACCAACGGCTACGGAGTGATCGGGACCGAAGACTACACCGCGGCAAAAACGTCCTGGAACTGGTGGATGAACAACCTCGAGGAACTGTGCGTCCAAAGCGTGAAGGTGCCCCCGCTGGTTACGCTGCCCGGATCGAGCGCGCCAGGCGCCGACCTGATCAGCGTTTCGATGGACATGGTTGGCTTCCGCCACGCGAGCCGCGACGCCGTTCCCTCGGCCGCCATCGCGCAGTTCGACTGGGTGGCGCAGGGCGATTCAATCGCCTACAGCGCGCAACATCCCGAATACATCGCCTTTGTGGGATGGGATGAAACGAATGCAGCCGTGGCCGAGACCGGGTTCAGCTCCGATAACGGGCAAACGTGGCAACCGTTCGGCAGCTCGTCGCCGGGCGTGGCCGGCAATATCGCCATGTCGTCCACCAACCCGAACAACCTCGTGTGGGTACCGGTGAATGCGGCGCCGGTCTACTCGACCGACGGCGGGCGGTCATGGAAGGTGTGCCAGTCGCTGCCACCGTCCTGGCAGGTGAGTAACCAGTGGTGGGCGCCGCAGATTGTGGCCGCCGATCCCGTACAGGGAGGCACCTTCTATTACTACCAGCAAGGAAGCGTCTATTCGAGCACCGACGGCGGGGCCACGTGGACGCTCCTCGCCACTATCCCGGGCGTGCAGTACACCATACAGGTCACGCTGGTGCCGAATCCCGCGAAGGCGGGCGACCTCTGGATCGCCCACAAGCCCAACGCCAACCAGCCATCGCCGTTTCCCCTGTATCGCTCGACCGACTTCGGAAAGACATTTGCCGCGGTACCCGGCGTGGCGGCCTGCAACTTCCTCGCGTTCGGAAAAGGAAACTCGGCGGACACCCCGTTCCTCTACATCCACGGGCAGCCCACGGGCTTCACGGATGAAGCGATCTACAAATCCGAAGACATGGGCGCGACGTGGACCCGGATCAGCGACCCCACCGAGCAGGCCTTCGGGTCGATCACGGCGCTGGAGGGCGACATGCGGACGCAGGATCTCGTATACGCCGGCACCGGCGGCCGCGGGATCTTGTACGGTTACGGTCCCGGCGCTGGTTTCGGGGTCCCCTCATTTGACGCCGCGGCCGTGACGAATAGCGCCGGCTATCAGGCGGGAATGGTGGCGCCAGGCGAGATCCTGACCTTTTGGGGTAGCGGCATCGGGCCGGCGAGCGTCGCCACCGCGCAACTGGATGAGGCCGGCTTCATCGGCACCGTGATCGGCGGCACGCAGGTCTTCTTCGACGGCTTCCCCGCGCCCATGATTTACGCCTCGATCGGGCAGACCAGCGCCGTCGCTCCCTACGGGCTTGCGGGACTTGCAGCCACAGCGATGCAGGTCGCTCTCGATGGCGCGCTCTCGGCTCCCGTCGCCCTGCCCGTGGTCCCGGCGGTGCCGGCGATCTTCACGATGGACTCGTCGGGCCAGGGCCAGGCGGTTGCGGTGAACTTCGCCAATGGGCAGTTGAATTCGCCGGCGAACCCGGTGAATCGGGGAGACTACATCACCTTTTACGTGACAGGCGACGGTCAGACGAACCCCGCGGGTCTCGACGGATGGCCGGTAAGCGGCGCGCCTCCACTCACCGCACAGGGGGTGAGCGCGACGGTCGGCGGCGTGCCGGCGGCCGTGACCTATGCGGGCGGCGCGCCGGGCTTCGTCATGGGCCTCGCGCAATTCAACGTCCGGATACCTGGCGATGCTCCGGCAGGGCCATCGGTTCAGTTGGTGGTTACGGTCGGCGGGGTCGCGGCGCCTGCGGGTGGCACGATTGCAGTCCAGTAATCCGGCCGCGGACGTCGCGGCGAGGCCGTCCTTCCCGAGCCTGCGGGACTTCGCCTGTCGCTCTCGCCCGCTTGCGGCCGCCCCTCCGGATGGTGCATCATCAGACTCATGCAAACCAGATTTGTTGCGCGATTCGCTTGTTTCCTGGCTCCGGCCCTTCTCTTTGCCCAGCCGCCGAAGAAGAAGATCACGCGTGCGGCCGACGTCCCGGTGTTCCAGTACTCCATCACCGGGAAGGTCGAGGACCTCGTCCGCTCCGAACAGGCCTTCCGCCCGTTCGCGGCCCAGGTCAGGACCAATGTGGAGTCCGTGTTGCGCGATTACGAGATCGACGACGCATCCACCAAACGCGGACTGCTCGTTACCCTGGTTGCACTCGAAATCCTCGAAGGCCACGACGAAGCGGCCCGCCGGCGGCTGGACGAGATCAAAGCTCTCGAAGAAAAGCCCGCGGCCAAGGCCTTGAGCGGTTTGATGACCCGCGCCATCCTCGATGCGCGGCGCGAAACCGGCGACCGCAATTCGCCGGCCTACCGCAAGGCCGTCTACGCCGCCGTGACGCACGCTCTCGAGGGACTGCCCTTCGATATAGTGCAGAACGATTTGAAGTCCACCAAGGCCAATATCGAGATCGTCTCGGAACCGCTCCTGATGGGCCAGATCCGGGCGAGCTTTGACCCCGTGGTGGAAAAGACCGGCGGCCTCAGCTCCGACCTGGCGCACGCCCTGCCCGGCGTTCGCATGATGCTGGTGGATAGGATCCCGCTGAAGGACACTCTGAACGAGGCACTGGGCGCCTACCTCTCGGCGCACGCCAAGGAGAAGCAGGACATCTGGGCCGCGCGCGAGGTCACATTGGAGCCGGGCCAGAACTACCAGCCGGTCAACGTGGCCGTATGGGACACAGGTGTCGACTTCGCGATCTTCCGGGACCGCGTACTGAGAGACTCCGCAGGCCAACCGGCCGTCCTGGCTTACGACATCGAGAGCCGTAAGACTACTGGCAATCTCTTCCCGCTCAACGCCGCACAGTTGGAGCGCTACCCGCAAGTCAAGCAGGAATTGAAGGGGCTTTCCGACCTGCAGGCCAACGTGGAAAGCCCCGAATCCACCCAGGTGAAGCAGGCCCTGGCCAAGCTCAAGCCGGACCAGGTGAAACCTTTCATAGAAGAGCTCTCCTTATTCGCCAACTACGCGCACGGCACCCATGTGGCGGGCATCCTGACGGCCGGCAATCCCTACGCGCGCCTGGTGGCCGGCCGTATTACCTTCGACTGGAAGATGACTCCCGACCCATGCCCTTCGCGTGCGCAAACCGAGCGCGAAGCCGCTGCCGATCATGACTACGTGGACTTCTTCAAGAGGAGCAACGTAAGGGTCGTGAACATGAGTTGGGGTTCTTCGGTCAGAGAATTCGAAGACGACATGGATAAGTG
>JBAVIH010000313.1:0-4132 GCA_049686695.1 Bryobacteraceae bacterium
GCGAGCATCCAAAGCAGCTCGCGGACGCGCCACACGGGCTGGCGTTGGAGGCCGCGCCCGGCGTTCGGGCGGCTGGCGGCGCTGCTGCGGGTGACGGGCATCTTAGTTCGAAAGTGGGGCAGACGCCCCGATTTTCGGGTCCATTCCGGATTTCGCCGACCATCTCCGGGCGACTTTTCCCTCTGCGATTTGGTGTCTGGCTGGTTTCATCCGGCAGACTCAGTCGTTGCGGCGGTTGGCAGGCGGAAGCGCCTGCCCCACTCATTTCCCGCTGGTGCCTCCGCTGTCCGCGAGCTGTTGCAGTTTAACATTGACGAATATCAGGCTGGCCTGGACGCGCACGATACCTACGCTGGCGTTGCCGTACGGGGCGACGCTCTGGTACAGGTCGAGAGCGCGCCGGTAATCGGCAGCGGCGCGGTCCAACTCGTTTTTTTCCTGCGGCAGGCCGCGCACGTTGCGGGAATCCAAGAAGGTCAGATCGGCGCGCTCGCGGTACCCGTCGGCCAATACCAGCTTGTCGCGGTTGACGAGCTGGTAGCCGCGGCGCTGGGCCTCTTCGAGCGCGGCGGACGCCTTGTCGATATCCTTCAAGTTATAGTAGACGCGCGCCAGCCCAAGCTGCGGATCGGGCGAACGCCGCAGCAGGCGGTCGGCCTGGCCGAAATCGTCGGCCGCGGCTTGCAGTTGCTTCGTGTCATGGTGAGCGGCGCCGTTGATGCGGGCCAGGTGCCCCTCGGCCAGGCGCAGCTTGCCGCGCACCTGGTCGTCCGGATCCGTCGCCAGGGCGCGCGCCAGGGCGTTGCGGGCGCGTTCCCAATCCTTCTCGTAGATCGGCTGGCCGTCGGCTTTGCGATAGGCGTCAATCACGCGGTCGGCAGTATCCACCAGCGTTCCCTTCACCGCCTTCCGCGGCGAGTACAAGAGGATAGACGAAGGATTGCGCTTGGAAAGTTCCGCCCAACGGTCCCAGATACGATCCAAGTCGGTAATCTGCTCAGCCTGGATATCGCGCTTGAGCTGCTGGCCCTGCTGGTACATCAGATAGTTGGCAAACGCCTCCCAGCCGCCGTACAAAAGCGCCACTACGGCCAGCAGCGCCAACACGCGCATCCCCCAGAGGAAAGCCGCGCGCGACCGCCCGGGAGGCCGGATGGGCCAGTTCTGCACTGGCGGCTTGCGCCGCGTCTGTTCGCCCTGCGGCGCGTTGCGGCGGGTGGCATCGTCCATCCCGGTGCGCGTGGTTCGCCGCGTGGCATCCAAGTCCTCGGTGGCCGCACGCACCGTGCCGCCCTGGCGGAACGCGATCAGGTCGTCGGCTAACTCGCGCGCCGACTGGTAGCGGGCGCCGGCATCCGGCGCGGTGGCCTTAATCAGGATGCGCCGCAGCGGCTCGGGGCAAGGATCGGGCGCGGGCGGCGGCGGGATGCGCGAGCGGATCATGCTCTCCAGGCGCTCGGTCGATTCGGCGTGATACGGCTGCAGGCCGGTCGCCATTTCGTAGAGCATCACCGCCAGCGACCACAAATCGGAAAGCGCGTCCACCTCGCCCAGATCGAGCCGTTCCGGCGACGCGTAGGGCACCGAGCCGAACTCATTGCGGGTCAGCTTGCGCGACAGCGACAGCGCCTTGGCAATGCCGAAATCGAGCACCCGCACGTCGCCCCGGCTGTCGATGCGAATGTTCTTGGGCTTGATGTCGCCGTGCACCACGCCGCGGAATTCCTTGCCATCGATGGTCGCCTCCAGGTTGTGGGCGTTGACCAGCGTCTCGGCCACCGCGATGGCGGTATCGACGGCGAACTCGATCACCAGCGGACCGCGGCGCAGCAGTTCGGCCAAATCCTGCCCGTCGACGTACTCCATGGCGACGTGGAAGTAATTCTCGATGTCGCCGGCTCCGTATACGCGGACCACCCTGGGATCGACCTCGGCCAGGCGCGCCTGCAGTTCCGCGCCGCGGCGTTCGGCTTCGATGGCGTCGGTCGAATCGGCGTCGGTCGAGTGCTCGATCAGCTTCAGCGCCACGGTTTTCCCGGTTTCGGTGTCCTCGGCCAGGTACACGTCGGCCATGCCGCCGCGGCCCAGCTTGCGGCCGATTTCGTACTTGCCGATGCGCCGGTCGGCGGGAGCGATCATGGCTTCCTGACTTCCTGCCGCCTGGCGGCGGGTTTGGCATCGAGCAGGAAATTCTCCGCGCGGAGGCTATCCATGTGTCTGGGATCCATGAGTTCGGGCGGCAGGTCGAGTGTGCCCCTGTCGAAAACGTTGCCGGTGAGCCAAAGCTTCACGCCGTCGCGCGCCGCGAGGTTGAAGCCGTGGTTGTGCAAAAACCCGTTGTGCGACAGCCACAGCGAGCTGGGGCCGGAGGCGAGCACCCCCCCGGCCAGCGAATCGCGGATGGTGGAAGCGTGCATGTGCAGCTTGCTGGCGCCGCGGACTTCGATGCCGAGGGTGGCGCCCTCGATTTCGGTGTCGTCGATTTCGACGCTCGAGTCAACCAGGAGAATGCCCTGCGGAGGCGGCGCCTGGTGGTCCGCGAGAATGCGCAGACCTTGAATATGCACGTCGTGAACTTTGTCGGCCAATACAGCGGGGCCCGTCGTTCCGGGCGCGAGGCGCAGGATGGCGCGCGAGTCATTCGGCAGCTCACCGTCCGGCATGCTGCGAAACGTGACGCCGGATTTCAGCCGCACCGGCTGGCGGTATTCTTTGCCGGCCGCGAATTCAATGATGTCGCCGGCCTGGGCTGCTACCAGCGCCTCGAATAGCGAGACGCCAGGAGTCCCTGGCCCGCCGGGGGATGCATCCACGTGAAACACCCGCGGCCCGACCGTAGTCACCGTCGTAAGCACGCTCTTGGCGGGCTGGAAACTGCGCAGCACCAGAAAGACGAATAGCACCACCAGCAACAGGCCGGCGAGCAACGGGCTTATGCCAATGGTTCGAAAACGCCCGCGCGGCGGCAGCATGCCGGAGGCGGCGAATTTCGGGCCCTCCAACAGCACCACCGTGACATTGTCCTTGCCGGCGGCCGTATTGGCGGCCTCGATCAACTGGCGTGCCGCGGCTGCCGGATCGCCCGCGTTGCGCTCCACCAGCAGACGGATATAATCCGCCGTCACCTGGTCGCTGAGGCCGTCGGTGCACAGCAGCAGCGCCGCGTCGGGCGCGAACGGCACGCGTTCGATGTCGATGAAATCCGCGTCGTCGGGCGAATGCTCCTCGCTGCCCACGTCGCGAAAAACTTCGTTGCGGCGCGGATGGCGCATGGCCTCGATCTCGGAAAGCTCGCCCGCATCCTCGCGCGCGCCCACCGGCGAATGGTCGTGGGTGATCTTGCGAATCGCGCCGCGGCGGATCTCGTACAGCCGGGAATCGCCGACGTGACCCACCACCGCCGCGCCGTTTTCCAACACCGCCAGCGTCAGCACGCAGGCCATGCCCTGCCATTGCGGATTGCCGCGTGCGGCGCGCAGGATTTCGTTGTTGGCCACGGCGATGGCTTCGCGCACGCGCTGCTCCACCGTGCCGGTCTGCCGTTCCAGCCGGGCGCGGATACGGTCTACGGCGATTTCCGCCGCCTTCTCGCCCGCGGCCTCACCGCCGATGCCATCCACCACCAGGAAGATGCCGCGCTCGGCGTCGATGTACCAAGCGTCTTCGTTGTTGCGGCGCACGCGGCCCAGGTCGCTGGCGCCCGCATATTTCAACATCGTGTTAGCCATGCGCGGTGCTTCGAAACTCCAGGAAGCAAACGCCGGCCAGGCCGAGGCGCGCCCGGTCCGGCACCGGCGCTTCCACGTTGCGGTCGCGTTTCTCGGTGCCGGCGCCTTCGATGCTCGAGGGCGCGGCCACGCCGTCGATGGTGGTGCCCAGGCGGCTCAGGTCCTTGAGAAAGAACTTGCCCGTTTCCGGATCGCAGCGCAGGCGGAAGTGCTCGCGCGAAACATCGGGCAGCGTGTCCAGTTTCAGATCCGTCCAATAGTCGCGCCCGCCGCGGCCCACCACGATTTCGTTCTTGGTCATGTAAAACGTCCTGCGCACGCCGCGGTCTTCATATTCGATCGACGCAAGCGCGCCAGCCGGCATTGCCGCCGGCGCCGCGGGCGCGGCCTGCGCCGGCTGATAG
>JBAVIH010000314.1:0-14867 GCA_049686695.1 Bryobacteraceae bacterium
CGGTAAGCCATACGGTTATCACTATGGCGGTTTTGCGCAGGACGAATGGCGCGTTCGCCCGAATTTCACGCTGACCGCCGGCCTGCGGTATGAAGTCAACACGCCGTTCAACGACACGACCCACCAACTGGGCAACTTCGACACGAATGTCCCCGGCGGAGAGTTGGTGATCCAGAACGAAGAGACAGGACTGATCAACCCCTTGTGGAAAGAGGCGGTCGGGAACACTCCTTTCGTGACTGCCAGCCAGGCCGGCTGGCCCGATACGCTTCGCGAAACGTATTGGGGTAACATCCAACCGCGCCTCGGTTTGGCCTGGAGTCCCGATTCGAAGACTTCGATTCGCGCCTCCATGGGCTTGTATTCGGTTCCCGTACTGGGCGCGGTCCTTTACTCGCTGCTGGGCGTGGACACCAGTTACTATGCCGACTACGGCACGACGTACTTCCCGAATGCCTTTCCAAGCGGGGTCGGCAGCGCCCCGGCTTACCCTGGATACCGCCGCGCCAATCAATACGATTTGAAGGATCCGAGAGTGATTCAGTGGAACTTCTCGATCGATCACGATCTTGGATGGAACACGCTGGTCCGTGCCAGTTATACCGGATCGCACACTTATAACCTGATTTACAGCCCGGACCTCAACCAGGTCGCGCCAAACACCTTTGGCTACGCCGCCCTGGTCGCGACGCCGGCCCTCCGCGCGCAAAACCTGAAGTACCCGAATTTCCGGGAGGTTCTGACTCGCGCCGACGGCCCGAGCGCAAAATACGGTGCGCTTTCGCTGGAAGCGAATCACCGCTTCGCGCACGATCTGACGTTTACCAATAGTTACACCTGGGCAAAGAGCATTACGAATGCGCTCGGTGTGGCTCCCTCGTCGGCAATTCCTACCGGCGGCCAGGGCGATAACGGCGACAACGTGAATAACATTTACAACATCGCCGCCGATTCCGGGAACGCATACTACCTCCCGCGGCAGCGCTTCGTCAGCACCGTAGTCTACGACCTGCCGATTGGCCGCGGCAAGAAATACTTCGGCGGCGTGAGCCGAGTCGCGAACGCGGCGGTCGGCGGATGGCGCGTAACCGGCATCGCTCTCGCGCAGACCGGACCGTGGCTGACGCCCTACTTCCCCAGCAGTCTCGCCGATCCGTCCGGCACGTTCCCCGCCTCCCGCTCTGTGAAACAGCAGCGGCCGGACTGTGTGTCGGGCCAATCCGGGTATTTGTCGAACCCGACGACGGCAGATTATTTCAACGCGAACGCTTTCTCGATTCCCGCAAGCGACATTGGCCGCTTCGGCAACTGCGGCGTGGGAACCCTGGCGGGTCCTGGAACAACGGTCTTCTCGTCGTCCGTCGGGAAGACGTTCGCCATCTCGGAAAGGGTTGGCGTACGTTATGAGGCGCAGTTCGCGAATCTGTTTAATCTCCTCAACAAGGCGGCCCCGAGTATGAACGTCGCCAGCAGTTCTTTCGGGCTGATCAGCCAGAGCCAGCTCGTAGAGCAAGCCGGACCTCGCTCGATACAGATGATGCTGCGGTTTCAGTTCTAGCCGGGTATTCTCTTCTCCCCGCGACGGCGGCCAGCTCGGGTTTTCGAACCAGCGCCGGCCGCCGCTCTTTTATCAACTGGTACATTTGGACAAGTGCCTGAAAGAGAAATATGACTCTCTCGCGCCGATTCTTTATCAACACTCTATTAGGCAGCCTGGCAATCGGGCAGATGGCCGGCCAGCCGGCCGGGCAGAGGGCACTGCTGCTGATTTCGATCGACGGCATGCGGCCGGACTACGTCACGGCAGCGGACGAACACGGCCTCAAGATCCCTAACCTGCGCCGTATACTGGCCCAGGGCGCCCATGCGAGCGGCGTCCGCGGCGTGCTGCCGACGGTGACATATCCGAGCCACACCACCATCCTCACAGGCGTCTGGCCCGCCCGGCACGGCATTTTCAACAACCTTACCTTCGATCCGGCGGGGACTAACTTCGAAGGCTGGTATTGGTACAGCGAAGACATCCACGTGCCGACGCTCTGGGAATCCGCGGCAAAGGCGGGCTACCGGGTAGGGAGCGTGAGTTGGCCGGTGAGCGTGGGCGCGCCGGGGGTGACCGATCTCATCCCCGAATACTGGCGCGCCACTACACCCGACGATTTGAAACTGTTGCGAGCGCTTTCCACGCCCGGTCTGTTGGGAGAGTTCGAGGGACAGCTCGGCCCTTATGTCACCGACCTCGAAGACGCGATTCCCAGCGACTGGTCGCGCACGCGCTATGCCGAGGCCATCATCGTCCACAAACACCCGCGGATGATGACTGTGCACCTGGCCGCTCTCGACGAACTGGAACACCAGACCGGTCCATTCAGCGCGGAAGCCAACGCTACGCTCGAAGAGATCGACGGCATGGTGGGCAGGCTGAACGATGCCATGCGACGCGAGAATCCCGGGGCCGCTATTCGTATCGTGTCCGATCACGGCTTTGCGCGCATCGACCACCAGTTCAGCCCCAGAGTGGCGCTGGTGAAGGCAGGCTTGATGACGCCCAACCCGAAACGGGCATCGCTGCAGGCGCCGGCGGTGACGGAATGGAAAGCCGCGTCCTGGGGAACCGGAGGCTCGGTCATGATCGTGCTCAAAGACCCACACGATCAAGCCACTCGCGAGGCGGTTTCGAAATTGCTGCGCGAGTTGGCTGCAGACCCGGCCAACGGAATCGCTGGCGTGCTCGACAGGGATGCGATCGCCCGGCTGGGAGGGTCCGGGGACGCGGATTTCGCGATCGATATGAAACCCGGCTATTCGATCGGCGCCGCCACGGATGGGCCGCTGGTGAGGGAGATCAAGCCCGGCGGCACACACGGCTATGCGCCGACGCACCCCGAGATGCTGGCGTCGTTCCTGATCGAAGGGTCCGGCATTCGCGCGGGCGCGGACGTGGGAGAAATCGATATGCGCTCCATCGCTCCGACGCTGGCCAAGTATCTTGGGGCTTCACTGCCATCCGCCGATCTATCACCGCTTGAGATCCTCGAGTGACGATTACCCGCGCCGCCCTGGCCCACCGTTTCCGTGAATGTTCGGTTACAGTTACGAATCCTCACATTGTCGTAAGGTTCGAATGCTCTAACGGCGGTTACACTGAACGGGTGAAGCGAATTGCTCTCATTGTCAGCGCTCTCGCACTGGCCGTGCCGCCGGCCGTCGCGGGAGATGTCAGCCAGTGGAGCCTCGTACGGAGACTCCATGCCGGAAGCAGGATTGCGATAGATCTGGCCGATCAACGGCGCGTTGAGGGACGATTTACGCGTGCTTCGGAAGCGGACCTTACTTACCAGGCTTATCGCGAGTTTACGGTGAGCAGGGACGACGTCATCCGCGTCTACCGGAGACCGCGCCTCAGCCGGACCATCAGGACGCTACTGGGCGCGGCGATCGGGCTGGGAGGCGGTGCGATTGTCAACGCCACGCTGGGCGCGCGCTTTGCCAATGAGGGTCGGGACATCACTGCTGTGACATTAGGCGGCGGGGCAGCGATCGGTGCCGGTATCGGCGCTATTACCGGACGTGGCGGCAACAAGCTCATCTATCGACGTTCAACGCCAGCCGCCGCGAAGTAGCTCAATCCGATTCATCGTCTCAAGACGTCAACCGAACCTGCGTCTCGAGACGCTGGTTGTTGCTACATTGGACCCATGCGGGTGGCCCTGATTTGCTCTCTCTGCGCGATGGCGGGTTTGGCTTCCGGTCAGACGCGTCCACGCGCTCGCGATCTTGGGATTGTCACCGGCACCCTTCCCACAGGGCCTTTGAACGCAATTACCGACGTGGCAGGAGTGCAGGTCGGCCACACGACCCTGATTCGCGGCGATAAAATCCGAACAGGCGTCACCGCGGTCTTGCCGCACGCAGGAAACCTATTTCGCGACAAGGTTGCAGGCGCGGTGTTCGTCGGCAACGGCTTCGGGAAGCTTGCGGGCTCGACGCAAGTCGACGAGCTCGGCGAGATCGAGACGCCGATTCTGCTGACGTCGACGTTGGATGTTCCGCGCGCCGCCGACGCACTGCTCGATTACATGCTGGCGCTGCCGGGAAACGCGGGCGTGCGCTCCATCAACCCGCTGGTCGCCGAGACGAATGATGGATACCTGCTGAATGATATCCGCGGCCGGTACGTCGGGCACGATGAGGTGGTCGCGGCGATCCAGACCGCCAAGGGCGGCGCCGTGGAGGAAGGTGCGGTGGGCGCGGGAACGGGAACCGTCGCGTTTGGCTGGAAGGGAGGGATTGGCACGTCGTCGCGCAAGGCCGGAGAGTACACCGTCGGCGTGCTGGTGCAGACGAATTTCGGCGGCGATCTGACGATGGCTGGCATTCCGGTGGGCCGTGAACTAAGGAAACGCGCAGGTCCGAACTCGGGGAACGGCAGCATCATCATCGTCGTGGCGACCGACGCCCCGGTGGACGCTCGCAACCTGCGCCGCATCGCGGCGCGCACGATGTTCGGCCTAGCCCGCACGGGCGCCGACGGCTCAAACGGAAGCGGAGACTATGCCATCGCTTTTTCCACCGTACGCAAACCTGCGAAGCTGGCCACGAACGACGCCATGTCGCCTTTGTTCGTCGCCGCGATCGAAGCCACCGAAGAGGCAATTTACAACTCGCTGCTGAAGGCCGTGACCATGACGGGGAACGGACACACAGTAGAAGCGCTGCCGATCGAAGAAACGAGAGAAATCCTAAAGGCGCACGGCGTGCTGCGCTAGCCTATCGGACGTCGGACCGCCCAGGTTCTGCGGCGCGGCCGTATTCGCGTGCCGTCCGAGCCGTGAGCAGCGCCAGCAGGATCACTCCGACCGAGGTGTACAGCACTTGCAACAATCCGACGTCCTAGTCGGTACGGGCATGTGAAATCTCCGGTGGGATTCCCTCACGTCAGCGGACAGCCCTCACTCATCCCGCAGCGCTCGCATCGGATCGATCCGCGACGCATGACGCGCCGGTGCCCACGCCGCCAGCGTCGTGATCGCGAGAAGCAGTAGCGCGATTGCAGGAAAGATCAGCGGATTGACGCGATCGAACGTGAGAAACCAGGTGGCCGAGGTCATCGCGCGGCAGGCTATGACGCTCACCACCAGGCCGACTGCGACCCCGGTTGCACCCAGTTTCAGCCCCTGTCCCAAGACCATCCGGACAACCTCTCGCTGGTCCGCGCCGATGGCGACACGAATGCCAATCTCACGAGTCCGGCGGCTTACTGAGTAGGCCACAAGTCCGTATAGGCCGGTCATCGCCAGCAGCAGCCCCATCAAGCCCAGGCCGGCTACCGTCTCGACCATCATATTCGGCAGTGTCACGGATCGCTGGGTGTAGAAGTCGTGCATGGTGCGAATGTCGAAGGCAGGCATGTCCGGATCGAGGCGCTGCACAACTGCCCGCAGCACCGGAGCAATGGTTCCCGCATCCGGGGCATCCGATTCGGCCACCAGCGTCAGCCCTGGCCGGGAATGCTGCCTGAAGGGCAAGTAGACGACATCCGCCGGCGGTTCGGAGATGAAGAAAACCTTCGCCGCCTTCGCAACGCCGACCACCTCCACCAAAGGCCCGGTTTCGCCGCTCAGATGGAAGCGCTTGCCCAGCGCGTTCCCATTGGGCCAGAAGCGATTTGCCAGGTGATCGTTCACTACCGCCACCATCGGCGAGTTCTCCCGATCCGATTCGAGGAAACCACGCCCCTCGAGGACGCGGACTCCCAGTGTGCGGAAATAGCCGTCGCTGACGTAGTAATTGAAAGCCGGAGGCGCCTGCTCGCCAGGCGGCAACCGATAGCCCTCCGGGACGACGCCGATGTTCTCCCAACTCCAGAGCGGCAGGCTGGAAGTCAAGGCTGCCGACCGCACACCCGGGGCCAAGCGCGTCCGCTCCAGCAGCCGGTCGTAGAACTGTCGTGTCTGGTGGTCTGAGTAACGGGCTAATTGCGTGTCGAAGCTGGTGAGAAAGAGGCGGTCAGGGCGGAAGCCGGCCCCTTGAGTCAGCTCATAGCGAAAGCCCTCCACCAGAACGGCCGAGATCACCAGCAGCACCAGCGACAGAGCCACCTGGCTCGCCACCAGCGTGTTGCGACCCCATAGGCGGCGCGGACCACTGTCGGCGTCGGCCGCTTTGAGCGCCGAAAACAGGTCTGGACGCGTTATCCGAAGCGCTGGCCCAAGCCCGAACAACACCGTGCTCGCGATCGAAATCAAGATCGTGAACAGCAAGGCCCGATGGTCGACTGTGGCGGCGATTGAAAACGCCAGATCGCCGGGGAATGGTATGCGGCTGAAGAGTCCGGCTCCTTGATCGGCGATCACCATACCACCCAGGCCGCCGGCGACGGCAATCAGGAGGCTCTCCAGCAGAAGTTGCCGTACCAGACCGCCGCGGGTGGCGCCGATGGCCAGACGCACCGCAATCTCTCGCGACCGCGCGCGGGCCCGGCTCAGCAACAGGCCGGCCACGTTAGCGCAAGCCACCAGCAAAACCGAGACCGCCAGCAAGCTCAGCATGACTACCATGGCCAAGGTGGACGGCGATTCCTCGACGCGAAGTTGGAATTCGGTCAGCACCTCGATCCGCCGGACGTGATCAGGCTGCGGATACAGTTTTTCGAGTCCTGCCGCAATCCCGCCGATGTCGCCTCGTGCCTGCTCCACGCCGACACCCGGCCGCAGCCGGCCTCTGACCGACAGCCAGCGGGTGTCGCGGCGATGAAGATCCCCTTGTCCCAGGCGCGGCGCCATAGCCAGCGGCATGTACACCGCCGGTCTCACCTCAACGCCAATGAATAATTCGGGAGCCACGCCGATGATAGAGAAATCGATCCCGTTCAGCCGGACGCGGGAGCCGAGAACAGAAGGGCTGGCACCGAACTCTCCGACCCAGAAACCATGGCTGAGTATCACCACGGCGTCGCGGCCTTCGGCTTGATCTTCTTCGGGGCGAAAATCCCTGCCGAGCGCCGGCACCACGCCCAGCGCCCGGAAGAAGTTGCCGGAAACATACTCGCCCTGTTTGATGCGCGGCAAGGAACCCGGACCAGTGCTGAAGCCTAGCGTCGCGGGAGAGGCTGCCACCAGCCCCTCAAAGGTGCGATTCCGGTCTCGCAAGTCGATGTAGTCCGGGTAGGAGATTGTTGTGCTGAGACCGATCGGCGCCGACGTGGTGGTCTTGGCGCTGATGGCCATAACGCGGTCTGGTTCCCTGACCGGCAGCGGCCGCAGCAGGACGGCATCGGCGAAGGTAAACATGGCCGAGGTTGCGCCGATGCCGAGGGCTAGCGAGCAAATCGCGACGGCGGTGAAGCCCGGGTCCTTTCGCAGCACTCTAAGGGCGTAGTGGAGGGATATCAACATGGAGGACTATTTCTGGTGAGACGACGGAGCAATTTCGCTGCCATTCCAGCATGCGCTAAAGCTGTTGAGTTTAAGAGGTGAGAATCTTGCTAACACGTAAGTGCTGCACCCTGCACTCGCGATTCTGGCAACCGAGTGCCCACAACCGGACAGTGTCGCAGAGCAAAGTGCGGGAGAGTATCCGCAATCTGTCGCAGGCGCTCTGCGAATAGCGATTTGAAGAGCGCCGCCGCCCTGCTCACATAGTGCGCATCCACACTTCGACGCGCCGGTTCTTCTGCCGCCCTTCCTCGGTCTTGTTCGACGCGACCGGATTGGTTGCTCCGAAAGCGTTTACTGCGGCCGGCACCATGCCCCTGCGCTTGAACTCCGCCGCCACTGCGGTGGCCCGGCTCAACGCGAGGGCCTGGTTCGTTTCGGCTGTCCCAACCGAGTCGGCAAACCCGCATAGTATGACTCCACCATGCTGGTGGGCCGGGTCTGAGAGAAAGCCCGATACGCGGTCCAGGTCGACCAGCGCCCGGTTGTCTAGTTCAGTGCTCCCCGGACGGAAGCGGAAGTTGAGAGAAAGCCGTTGCGCACCGGCGATCAGGCTCATGTATTCGGGAGTGGAGTTGGCCGCGGCCGTAGCGGATCCAGCCTTTACGTTCAATTCCACGAAGCCGATCCGCGCCACGATGTCCTGTCCGTCGCTCCCCAGAGCGAACTCGACGAACCGGCGCACCAGGGGTTTCGGCGACGCCGCCACATAGAAGAACAGCCGCCGCGACAACAGATAGTCTTCCGTGGCCACGGTCAGGCGATTCGGCACCAGAGGGGCTACTCCCGGCTCCGAAACCGCGACGGCCTTCGCGCTCCGTATATAGGGCAATCCGATGAAGCCGATCGCGCTGAGGTCGTCCGCGACGCGGTCGGAGAGTTCCCGGCTGTCCTCGATGCGCACCGCGCCAGTTGTTAGCTTTTCCTTGCCCAGAACCAGAGCCTTGAACGTGTCGTAGGTGCCCGATTTATCGTCGCGCGACAGGACTTTGATGGGTCCAGCCGCGCCCCCGACTTCCCGCCAATCCGCAATCTCGCCGGTGAAGATCCTGGCCACCTGGGTCTTGCTCAGCGCGGACACGGCGTTGCCTTTGTTCACAATGATGGCCAGCCCGTCCAACCCCACCACGTGCTCGCACTCGGGCGACGTCATACCGCCCAACCGAGTGAGCGTCGCTGCCTCCTCGGGTTTGATGGGCCGCGAAGCCATACCGATGTCGGCCTTCCCCGCCGCCATGTCCGTGAACGCGGTGGCCGAGCCGTGGGCCTGGATCTCAATCGCCTTCGGGTGAGTATCTCCGGGCAGGGTCGCGACTACGCTGTATTCGTCGGCGTGCGTCCCCGGCGCAGTAGTCACCGACTGGGCGCCCTCCCGCCGCAAAAACGCCTCCGCGAGCGCGCCGGCCAGTTGCGCGCCGATCGTATTCGAACCGTGCATGCTCAGAATGACTTCGGGCGGCGCGGGCGCGGCCGATTTGCCCGCTCTTTGCAAGAGGTTGGGCAAGAAGTTGGGAGCGAAGCGCCACAGCGCGACTCCCCCGCCGACCAGGAGCAGGATCGCAATCGCGAACACCAGCAGACCGGTCGAACGGCCTTTCGACTCTGTTTCTTGGGGCATAAACAAAGGTTTACCAGCCTGCTGTTACAGCACTATTGCAACAAAATGAATTCCAGGTCTGATTCTAATTTGTTCATTTTCTGTAATCGGCGCCAGGTCTGGCCCGCAACCAGGTCCGAAATCACACAGATGTAACGTGCCCATGCGAAAATCGATTTGAGTCCATTTCCAAGCTGGTTGATAGACCGGCCTGAAATTGAAAATGGTACGTCACGTTTTTGCCAACGGCTGCACTTAGTAAACGCACGGTGCAGCCGCCAGTAACAGGCTAAGGTATGCCGGCTAGGAACCGTGTCGTTCCGTTCACTTGCGGTGCGGACATCGCCGCCCGTCGCCAGTATGTCAACCCGCAGCCGAACAGAGGATGAAACAAATGCCCATTTGTGAACCCGAGAGTATCGACGAAGGTCTGTCCGCCCCCCGGAAAGAGCGGGAGGTTGCTGCGGAAGTTCCGCCGGCGGACGCGCCTGCCAAGCGCCGTCGCCGCCGTTATCCCTGGGTGCTCGTTGCCCTTCTCGCGGTTGCCTGCGTGGTTGCCTGGATGGCCGCTGCCATGCTTGTTCACAATGGTACCGCGGCGGTGCCGACCCATCTCGAACCGCTCACCTTCGGGTTCCAGGCCGTGCAGCGCCACGACCATCTGCTTCTGACCTGGAATCGTGCCGCGAAGGCCGTTCGCGACGCCACCGCGGCCACGCTGACCATTCACGACGGCCCGGAGAGCGAAGACGTCGTGTTAGACCTCGATACGCTGCGGCGTGGCGGCGTAGACTATTTCCCCGTTTTCGCGGATGTCAGTTTCGACCTTACCCTGACCCATACCCCCGGCGGAAGCGTGAGCGAGCAAGCTCACGCCAGCCTTCGCCCCTGAGTGAGCGCGGCCGATACCCGGCAGATCCGCAGCCCTGCGAAGGCCACGCAAGTCCGATGGAATTGAACCCATGGGTTTTCCCCGGCAGGCGACGCTACGACGGCGTTCGGCGCAGGGTGGCCAGAGGAGGGCTGGCGATCCAATTCGCCGGTTGCCCGCGCGTTGACGGTTCGCTTTGGCTGGAGACACTACCTGTCATTGGATTGTCATCAACCCCGCGACATGAGGACCTGCACCAGGCCGGCGACTGGGCATCCGATTGCTACTTGGAGTTCCAGGACCCTGGAAAGACATGTCGTTGATTAACACTGTCATCGCGCTGATCGTGGTCGGCATCGCGTTGAGGTGAGACCTGCGGCTGGCGCCGAGGTATCTGGTGGCGCTGAGGACAGAAGCGGATTCATTGGCTTGACGTCGCGGGAATCGAACCGTATGAAATGGATTGATGAAATGTTTGCGAACATGAAGAAGGAGAGGGCCGCGGCATTGGCCAGCAGTGCGAACGGAAGGAGCAAGGTCAACGGGACAAAGCATCCGAAAAAGCAAATCCCCGGCGCATTGAACGCGTGGCGCGCGCTGGTTTCCTCGATTACGGTTGATGTGAGCGACTTCAACAATCATAAGGAGCGCGCCGGACAGACCGCCGTACGCATGTCCCAAAGGCCTTTCGAATGCGAGGTTTACGTACCTGGAATGCATGGCGAGAGACTGGTCCTGACCTTAGACGACAACGACCTCCACGTCACGGTTCACCCTGATTTTCCTGACCAGCAATTGACCATTACGATCGAACTCGATAAGGAAGGCCAACACACTTTCTGGGTTCTCGGCGAACCCACCAAAGAAGGCGCACGGCTATCGGTCCAGCAGTTGTCCGAGTATCTCCTCAAGCCCCTTTTCGCCTCCGCCGATATCAATTGAGGGATGTAACTCGGCGTGACGCCGGAGCTAGAGCGGAGCCATGAGCGAAGCGGAGGTGCCACGCGCTCGACAGTTACCTCACAGGAGCTTTGTCAGGTCACGTCTGAGCCGCAACACCAAAGTCAAACGTGCAGCCGTTTTTGCTTGGGTGCAAGGGTTGCGCGTCCGAATCTCGCCAGCCCGACCAAACTCCGCTCCAGATTCAGAAAGAGTAGTTGATTTTGCGCAATGCGTCCTTATAACCGTCCTTCGCTGCCTGCGCCTTTTCCTGGGCGTCTTGTTCCCGAAAGCTGGCAGCGTCCCATCGCTCCATCTGCACCATCGAGTGATCCGGTGTCGCCAGTTCTTCCTCCTCCCGAATGGTGGCCACCCATTGGTCGACAGCCACCTTGTAGGCTTGCCTTAAGCGGTCTAGCTCTGTAGTTTCCATAGATAACCCAGAGTCTACGCTCAAAACGTTGCAATTTGATGCCAACTCAATCGCCGCGCTCTCGCTAGCGGCGCACGCGCCGGGTGCGGCGTGCCAATCTTCACATCTCAGTCACGCGAGTGAAAACATGAATGCCGCCAAATGTTCTCATGAGGACCATTCGCAGATGTCTGAAAGCGGTTCATTCCGTAGATTGCCTGTGGCACACCCCGGCGGCAACCCGAGGCTACCATACCGCCGTTTCGCTGCACAGCCACACGGTACATTCCCGCGAGTCACTGGATTTCATTCCGCGCGTGTTTCGGAAGGTTCCCCCGATGCACGCGTTGATCACCAAGCTAAGCGAGAGACGAAGAGCGCACAGTGGCCATGCGGTGGCCTTTGACCGCGCCTTCTGGCGGCCACCGCTGAACGCGCTGTCGGCTCACACCCTGGAAGCCGCCCAGATAGAAGATTCCCTCGGTCTGCGCCCGCTGATCTCGATCACCGATCACGACGATCTGGAAGCCTGCGCCGACTTGCGCACGCTCGGCATCCCAGCGCCGTTCTCGCTCGAGTGGACCGTGCCTTTCGGCGCCACCATCTTTCACCTTGGCGTGCATAATCTGCCTCCCGAGCGGGCGCGCGCCTTCCAGGCGGAGATGGCGCGCTACACGGCCGCGCCCGAGCCGGACCTGCTGGCCTCGCTGCTTGCGGAACTGGACCGGATTCCGAATGTGCTGATCGTGCTCAATCACCCGTTCTGCTGCGAGTTCCGCATTCCACGCGCGGTGCACGTCGTGGAATTGCGCCGCTTCCTCGCCGGGCATGGCGCCCGCATCCACGCCCTCGAGTTGAATGGGCTGCAACCCGCCTGTGACAACCGCGCGACGATTCATCTGGCGGCCCAACTCAGTTTCCCGGTGATCTCCGGCGGCGACCGCCATTGCCTGGAGCCCAACGCCAATCTCAACCTGACGAATGCCGCGAGCCTGGACGAGTTCATCGACGAAATCCGGCGCGACCGCGTAAGCCGCGTCCTGTTCCTTCCGCAGTACCGGGAACCGCTGGCCGCGCGCTACATCGAATTCATCTGGCACGCCGTCAAGCCCTATCCCGCATCGCCCGGGCGCGAGAGTTGGCTGGACCGGGTGTTTTACGACCACGAGACCGACGGCTTGCAGGCGATGTCCGTTCTGTGGCCGAACGGTGGCCCCTGGGCGTTGCGGCAGTTCATCGCGACGGTGGGTTGGCTCGCCACGCCGCACGTGCGCGCCACTCTGCGCTTTGCCCTCGGCGGGCAGGAACCCACGGAAGCGTGATATGAGCGCCACGCCGCGAGTCGCCTTGTTCGCCGACACCTTTCACGAGGTGAATGGCGCCGCCCGCACCTGCCGCGAATGGCACTCTTTTGCCTGCCGGCGCCAGATCCCGTTCTTCTGCGTGCGCTGGGGCCCGGTGCGCGGCGTCACCGAGGAGGGCCCGGTGCGCACGCTCGAACTGGCGCGCAGCCACTGGGCGTTTCCGGTGGATACGGACTTGCGATTCGACCCCTGGCTGATGCGTCAAATCGAACCGATCGAAGCCGAAATTAAGAGATTTCGTCCCGATTACATTCATGTGACCAGCCCCGGCGATCTGGGCATCATCGGGGCCATTCTGGCGGCGCGGCTGAAGACGCCGCTGGCAGCGTCCTGGCACACCAACCTGCACGAGTTCGCGGCGCGGCGCGTGGCTCGCATGCTGGAATGGGTCCCGCGCGGCTTGCGCGCATCGGCGGCGCGCGCGGTCGAGAACTTTGTGATGGACCGGGTGTGCTGGTTCTTCGCGCGCAGTTCGGTGATTTTCGCGCCCAACCCGGAACTGGCCGCCGTGCTGCGCCGGCGCACGGGAAAGCTAGTCGTCCCCATGCGCCGCGGCATTGATACCGGGCTATTTCGTCCCTCGCGGCGCGCCCGCTCCGACAATCATCTGGTGGTCGGCTACGTGGGCCGCCTGATGCCGGAGAAGAACCTGCGGCTGCTGGCGCGGGTGGAAGCGGCTTTGCGCACCGCCGGCTTCGCCGACGCGCGTATTCAGATTACCGGCGCGGGCAGCGAGCGTCAGTGGCTGGAACGCAACCTGTCGCGCGCCACCTTCACCGGCGTGTTGAAAGGCGAAGGGCTCGCCCGCGCTTACGCCGACATGGACATCTTCGCGTTTCCCTCCCGTACCGACACCTTCGGCAACGTGGTGCAGGAGGCTCTGGCTTCCGGAGTGCCCGCCGTGGTGACCGATGCCGGAGGCCCGCGTTTCATCGTGCGCGACGGGGAAACCGGTTTGGTGGCAGCGAACGACGACGACTTTTGCGACTGCGTGGTGGCGCTCGCCCGCGACCAGTTGTTGCGCCGGCGGATGGCCCTCGCAGCGCGCCGGCAGGTGGAAAAACAGTCCTGGGATTGTGTCTTCGACGAAGTCTATGGGGGCTATGCAAGCAACCTTGTCTCAGCCTGACGACATGACGATGTGGCAAGCCGCGGCGGCGGTGATCGCCCGTCCGTGGAAGACTTTCGTCGTCGATTGGAATTGGAAGGCGGCGCTGCTCAGCGCTTTGTTTCGCGGCATTCTTTTTCTGATTGTGGCTGTGCCGCGCGGTCCTGGCGCCATGCGCCTGGTCTGGATCGAGCTGGCGTTCCGGATTCTGGTGGGCGGTTTCTGGGGATCGCTGCAGCAAGCGTTTCGCGGCGCGCGCCCGGCCTGGCTGGCGGGCCTGCTGGTCGCGGTGCTGCTGCCGGCGACCGCTCACGCTCTCGAGTATCTCGCGCTCCAGGCCGGACACGCAACGCACATTGGCGCCGGCATGGTGGTTTCGATCGCGGTCAGCGTAGGGTCGCTGCTGCTGAACTGGTTTCTGATGCGCAAGGGGGTGCTAATCACCGGGAACGGCTCCGACTCGCTCGGCGCCGACCTGCGGCGCCTGCCTCGCCTGTTGGCGGCGTTCTTCCTGGCACCAAGCATCGCGCTTCGCCGCGCCGTCATCGGGAGAGCCTGATGAGCATCAAAACAATTCACTTGACCAACAACTGGCACGCCGAAAGCGGAGGCGTAGCCACCTTCTACCGCCAGATGCTGGAGGCTGCCGAGCGCCGCGGCCGCTTCATGCGGCTGGTGGTGCCGGCCGCGACCAGCCACGTGGAAGAACATGGCCGCTTTGGCCGCATCTATCACGTGTCTGGCACGCCCGCCCCGCTCAGCCCAGGCTATTGGATAATGATGCCCGGACAGTACCTGTGGCCCCGCTCGCCGCTGCGGCGCATTCTGGCGGAGGAACGCGCCGACCTGGTGGAGTGCTGCGACAAGTACACGCTCAACTATCTGGCCGCGCTGCTGCGCCGTGGCTGGCTGCTGGGCCGCAACTACCGGCCGGCCGTGATCGGCCTGAGCTGCGAACGGATGGATCGCAACATGGCGCTGTACCTTTCTCGATCGCGGGCCGCGCTCGCCTTTTGCCGCCACTACATGAAGTGGCTACATTTTCCGATGTTCGATCACCACATTGCCGTTTCGCCGCTGGCCGCCGAGGAATTGCGCGTGGCAGCTCGCGGTCACGCCGTCCAGCGCGGCGTGTGGGTG
>JBAVIH010000315.1:0-18136 GCA_049686695.1 Bryobacteraceae bacterium
GAGGTGAATGGTGTGCGCATGCACCTCTACTGCACGGGCAAGGGTTCTCCCACCGTCGTTCTGGATTCCGGGCTCTCCAATACCTGGCTGGATTGGTACAAGGTGCAGCCGGAGGTCGCAAAGTTCACACGCGTATGCGCTTACGACCGGGCTGGCGTGGGGTGGAGCGATCCAAGCCCCGGGCCGCGCACCAGCCGAGTGATCGCGGAAGAGTTGCACACGCTCCTGCGCAACGCCGGAGTGGCGCCGCCGTTTGTGCTCGCCGGCCACTCCATAGGCGGGCTGCACGTGCGGATGTACGCGAGCCTGTATCGCGCGGAGGTCGCTGGCCTGGTGCTGGTGGACGCCTGCCACCCCGATCAGCCGCGCCGTCTCCCGGGGTTCGAAGCAGGAAATCGACATCGGCGGCGCGAAATCGAGCGAGACCGCGATCTGATGCCGTTCGGCATCCCGCGGCTCATGGGCTGGTGCGGGATCTGGTATGGGTCTGCGGAGACCGGGAGGCGGGCGGCGCTTCGTGGCTTCGATTGCACGGTGCGGCAGAAGGAAGGAACGCTCGCGGAGATGGCGGGCTCCGGCGAGAGTTTCGACCAGGCGCGCGCGACGGGTTCTCTGGGCGATATGCCGCTCATCGTGGTTTCTCAAGCGCCGTCGTCCGCTCGCGCACAGCAGTTTCTCTCTTTCTGGTACCCGATGCAAGAGGAGTTGGCGCGCCTTTCTTCGCGTGGTTCCCACGTCATTGCCCAAGGCAGCGGCCACATGATCGCTCTGGACCGGCCGGACGTCGTGCTCGCCGCTATACGCGACGTCGTGGCCCAATGCCGCCGGCAGTGAACACCGCGGCGCACGCGGCCATTGCCGGGCGCCCTCCAAAATCGGCAAACAGCGCAATTGCCGTGGCTCCCCAGTCTGGACACGTCCCTCACTCGGGTGCAGAGGAGTACAGTGGAGGGGACGGACACCACGAAAGGCCGGTCTCCAATGATGCGCGAGCCTCGCTTGATCGACGTCGATGCGGCGAGCTTCAACACACTGCCCTGCTGCGGGATAAGGAGCCCCACTCATCCGGGACGCCAGCAGAAGCACTGCTGGCTGCAAGCAAACGCCAGGTTCGGTGTGCGGGCCAGGATGCTGCTTGCCCCGGACGGACATCCGGGTGGCTACATCGAATACCTTCCGGGCGAGTTCGCGTGGCGTGGCGTTGAAGCCGGCGGCTTCATGTTTATCCACTGCGTTTGGATCTTCTTCAGGCAGCATCAGCGAAAAGGCTGGGGGAGCGTCATGCTCGAAGCCTGCTTGGATGATGCGAGAAAGGCCGGTATGCGCGGCGCCGCCGTGATGGTCCGGGACGGTCCATGGCTGGCCGACCGCCGCCTGTTCCTGGCAAACGGTTTCGAACCCGTCGACACCGCGCCGCCGGACTACCAATTGCTTGTTCGGAAGTTCGATAGCGGCGGCGCAAACCCGGCCTTCAAGAAAGGTTGGGATCAGAAACTCGGGCAGTACAGCCGAGGGCTGACCATCATCCGCTCAAGCCAGTGTCCGCACATAGCCAAATTCGCGGCTGAAATAATCGAGACGGCGGAGAACGAGTACGGTATCAGGCCAACGGTGGTCGATCTCGAGTCGTGGAGCGATGCCCAGAATGCGCCAACCCCCTACGCGGTTTTTGCGCTGATTTACAACGGCCGGTTGCTGGCCGATCACCAAATCAGCCGCACCCGCTTCCGCAACATCATGACCAAGTGCGTAACGAGCGGCCTCGTCAGGGTGAACGAGCGCCAATCCTGATGCGGTCCGGGAACCGCGCAACTGTTGGGCTTCGGGTTAATCGTTGCCGGAAGCCGCCTCGCCGATCCTTCCAAGCCGATAATCGGATCGTCAGCGGCTACAAAATCAATCGGACGCCCCGACCGAACCTCTGGATCCCAGCACCTCGTCCACGACCAAGAGCAGCGAGTCGGGCGAAAAGGGTTTCGCCAGTGTTGCAACCGCACCATACAGTCTCGCAGCCGGAAGCATCGATCCAACCATAAATCCGGATATGACGATGATCTTGAGCTTTGGCGCCTCTGTACGAACAGTCTGCAGGAACTCAAAGCCGTCCTTGTCGGGCATACACAGGTCGAGCACGATCAGATCAAAAGCAGTTACTTTGATTGCCGCCAGCGCTTCCTTGCCGTTACCCGCTTCGCTCACGACATAGTCGGTTTCCTCCAGAGCCGCCCTGCATAGCGCACGGATCTGTGGGTCATCATCGACGAGCAGGATGGTTTGGCGCATACCGATAAGGTAAACCTCAGCCAGGCTAAGCGTACCATAGCCACTAACGACAGTCAAAACCTTGTCTTATACCGATGGCGACGCAGATGCGCCAACCGGGACGAGCCAACGTTCCGCTGTAAGGAATGCGACAACCTGCGAGTGGCTCCGGGGAGGATCACGCGCATTGTCGCAGACTCATGCAAACCTGAATAGCCCCCGCCCGGTCCGCGGTGGCGCCTTGGGTTCTTCGGCGACACCGAGGAGTTTGGCAACCATCTGCTGCACTTGCTTGCGCAGCGGCAGCCGCTCATCGAGAAACCGGCCGTTTCCGTAAGCCTCGTGCACCTCGCTGGAGCAGTCACCGATCGTCGCGTAAACCGGGCAACCCAAGGCCTGCTCGAAATCGCTGATGTAAGACGGTCCCTTTTTCAGCAGCCGGCTGAGAATCAACCGGGTCCGTCCACCTGTCATCCCCGGTTCGAGCAGCTTTTTCAAAACATAACCGGCCTCGTACAGCGATGGCACCTCCGGCGTTGTAACGACAAGCAACTCACTCACCTCTGGGGTCAGGTTCAGGGAGAACCCGTTGAGACGCCCGAGGTCCACCACGATATAGCCGTAAAGCGCGCGCGCGAACCTGAGGACATGACGAACGCGCTCACCGTCGAGCGGCTCGTAAGACCTCTTCGCGCCGGGCGACTGCAGGAGGTCAACCCCATGCGACGTGCTGCACACCAGGTTACTCCAAAAAGACGGATCCAAGCGGTGCAAGTTCGTGGTCGCGTCCGCCATGGTGTACTCGGAGTGCGCGTCCATCAAGAACGAAGCCGCTGCGGAACTGGCGTCCAAATCGATCAGCAACACCTTCTTCTTGGTTTGTCGCTGCAGCTCGATGGCACAATGGCATGCGATGGTGGTTGTGCCTACCCCTCCCTTGGCGCCGAGGAAGCCCACGACCGTAGCCAACTCTGCGTCGGCCGGCCCGGAGGAACTGTGGCGCCTCATCATGGCGTATTGCAGGGCACGAACCAGCGATTCGGTCGTTAGTGTGCCCTTCACAAGATAGTCCTGGGCGCCCTGCTGAACGGCGGCGAGGGCCATCGAATCGCTCTTAAGCCCCGTGAGCGCCACGATGGGCAGACCGGGCGCGTGCCGCTGAACGGTCAACAACGTCTCCAGCCCATTGGAGTCCGGCAAGGAGAGATCGACCAGCGCCACGTCAAATTTCTCATGCGCCAGCGCGTCTAAGGCAGTCACCAGGGAGGCGGCGGTGTGAACCCGAAATGAATTGGCTTCGGCCTCCGCCAGCATCTCCTGCACCAATCGGGCATCGCCGGGATTATCTTCTATGAGTAGAACATTGCGTTCCTGCATAAGTCACCGGATCCTTCTCCGCTATGTGGGCAGCCGCACAACGGAAAACCAAAAATCGCTGATCGCCGAAACCACCGTGATGAACTGGTCTAAGTCGACGGGCTTCGTGATGAAACAGTTCGCGTGCAGGTTGTAAGTGCGCAGAATGTCCTCCTCGGCGCGCGAGGTCGTCAGGACCACCACGGGTATGCGCCGCAGGTCAGGATCGACCTTGATCTCGGCCAGCACCTCACGGCCATCCTTCTTTGGAAGATTGAGGTCCATGAGAATCAGATCGGGGCGCGGCGCCCCCTCGTGTACGCCCTCTTTCCGAAGAAACGCGAGCGCCTCTTCCCCGTCCGACGCAACGCTGAGATTGACGATTATCTTGCTCTCCCGCATGGCCTCCTTCGTCAAGCGAACGTCGCCCGGGTTGTCTTCCACCAGCAGGACCTCAATGGACCTCGTTGCCTGAGTCGTCACCGTATATGCTCTCCGTTCTTGTGAATCGTGAAATGGAATGTGGCGCCTTGGCCGGGCTGCGACACCACCCATATCCGGCCTCCGTGACGCTCGGCGATTTTCTTACAGATCGCCAGGCCAATTCCCGTGCCTGGGTAGTCTTTCCTGTTGTGCAGGCGCTGGAAGACCTGAAAGATCCGGTCCGCATGCTTCGGGTCAATCCCGATACCGTTGTCGTGAACGGAGAAACTCCACTCTTCGGGAGTTTCTTCGCGGGCAACATCGATTTCGGGAGGCGCGCCGCCGTGAAACTTGATTGCGTTCCCCAGCAGGTTCTGGAACACCTGGACAAGTTGGACCGGATCGGCATAGACGATGGGCAGCGGGGAATGCCGAATCACCGCGCCACTGTCTTCTATGGCAGCTCGCACATTCACCAGCGCGCTCGAGAGCGCGGCCTCCGCATCGGTAAGCCGCAATTCACTGCCCTTCGTCCCGACGCGCGAATACGCCAGCAGGTCGTTAATCAGATTTTGCATGCGCTTGGCTCCGTCAACGGCAAACGCAATGAACTCGTCGGCATCCTGGCCCAACTTGCCCTGGTAGCGCCGGGCCAGCAATTGAGTATAGCTCGCAACCATGCGAAGGGGCTCCTGCAAGTCATGGGAAGCCACGTAAGCAAACTGCTCCAGTTCGGCGTTCGAGCGGGACAATTCGGCGGCCTGTGAGCGCAATTCGGCAGTTTGCACATGCACGCGGCGGCGCAAAACGATCACCCACGCCGTGCTCAGGGCAATGACGATCGCAAGGGTTCCCAGCAGCACAAGAATTCGAGTGGCGTTCCACCACGATGGCAGCTCGATCACGACAACGTCCGCTGCGGAGCGAAGTAACACACGAAAGGACGTTGCTCTGCGCAATTCGTCGGTTTCTACGGACCACACGCCCGTTATGTTCAGACGGCTGCCGACGGGGATGGACCGCACCTGGATGTGCGATCGATTGTCGCTCAACAGGGCGGCAAAGGTCGCGCCGTTCGTTTCCATTGCCAGCACGAGATCGTCACCTTGCTTTGAGCGGCCTAACAGGGTGCCCTGTATCCGGATCAGTTCGGCATCGTAATCGCCGGTCAAGCTGGTGGTGTGAGTCAGGTCCACTGGCACGGGCGCCGTAGCGGCGGTGCCGATCCGCCGAAAGGCGCCGTCTTCCAGAACCGGTGCGTACTGCCCCGCCGTGGGGAACCCGATCGCATCGACACTGTCGCCGATCCGCACGCCTTCGTCCTGCGGGCTCTCTATTCTGACGCCACCGGATGCATCCTGAATGTAGAGGAACCGCCCCGGTTCGTCGAGAGTGACGGCTCCCTGTACCCGAATTCGGTGACCCGAAACCGTTTCCGGCGTGAATTGCATCAAACTGCTGGTCGGGAGAACCCGCAGTGCATACGGGTCCGCCCGCACGGCTTCTTCGATTTGCACCTGTTCCCTGCCCGGAACGAACAACTGGATTCCAACCAATTGCCGCTTCTCATTGAATAGCGCTCCACAGGCTCCACGGACGGCGACGCGCGCATCGACTAGAGAGGCATAATCGGCAGTGCGGTCAAAGTCGGTGATCCATGCCTTGAACTTGCTCCTGCGACTTGCGACGACAAGTGCCAAAGCCGGAAGGCCCTCTTGCCTGTGGGCTAATAGCATGCTTTCAATCCGGGCCGAATGTACGATGCCGCGCACTTCCACAAACTGACTGTCCTGCTCACCGCTGAGCAGGTCTTCCAACGCAAAACGACGAGCGGGCGGAAGCGACGCTTTGCCGAGCACGCGTATCTCAGGGCGTTCGACTTCCGGTGCAAAGAATCCGGCGCCGGACACCCCACGGATCTCGACCAGATCCCCGGTGTGCGCCTCGGGAGGCGTTCCCAGAATGTTGACGTAAATGCCCGCCGTGGAGTCCTGAAAGAACGTCAGACGCAATCCGGGCATATAGTAGGTCAGGACACCTTGCAGACGGATCGGGTACTGACGTTGGGCTTCTCTGGAGGTGAGCCCGCGGACTTGAGCAGCCTGTGTGAGAACCGGCAGCGCCGCTTGCGCCTGTGCACGGCAAAGGCCCGAGGGTCCGCTAGCCGCCAGCATCAGGAGCGCGGCAGCAGCTACATTCACGGTCAGATACCGCAAACGTGGCGCCCGGCCTCGTGGGCCGGAAGGCAGGGACACGACAGATCGGGCCCTCGCGCCAATGATGAGGCAGGAGGAAGGCGTACCAGGGTCCAACGCCCTCCACGGCAACCGCGGCTCGTCTCCTCGCCCGGCCATTGCTAACTTACCGCCTCTCTCTAGTGTTGCACCAAGCGCGGCGCGTTGACCAGAGCCAGCGAATTCGACGCCGGTCCAGCGTTCGGCCAAGAGTCGTCAACTTGAAGGGACGGCAAGCCCCGGGCGGGCCCTTGACGAGGGACGCGTCCACGGCACCCACTTCTTCAGAGCTCCAATCATGTCGCCCAGCCGCATCGGCTTCGCGATGTAGTCGTCCATCCCTGCCGTGATGCAGCGCTCCCTGGCGCCCTCCATCACGTCTGCCGTCATCGCGATAATCGCCACCCGGCCATCCGGCCCTTGCCGCTTGCGAATCGCCGCCGTCGCCTCGTAGCCGTCCATCTCCGGCATCTTACAATCCATGAAGATTACGGCGTATTGCAGCGTCGCACACAATTCCACCGCCTCACGCCCGTTGCTCGCCACGTCCGGACGCAATCCCAGCCGCTCGAGCATGCGCACCGCCACCTTCTGGTTCACCACGTTGTCTTCGGCCACCAGTACCCGCACCGGCGCCCCGGCGAATATTCCCGCCAACTCCGATTTCAGCGCCGCGAACTCCTGCATCGCCTTCGTCCGCGTCGCAAACCCACTCTGCAGTTTCTTCGACCACGCCGTCGCCAGCGTGTTCTGCAACTGCGATTGCCGCACCGGCTTCACCAGGCAGGCGTCGATGCCGGCTCCCTGCATGTGCCGCACTTCCCTCCAGTGGCCCACCGCCGTGAGCATGATTACCAGCGTGTCGCTCAACAACGGGTCCGCCTTAATCGACGCCGCCAGCGCCGCTCCGTTCATCTCGGGCATTTCGTAATCGAGCAATACCACTTGGTACGGATCTCCCGCCGCCCTTGCCTCGCGCAAAGCCTGGAACGCCTGCCTCGCCTCCGCAAAGCCGGCGTCGCGCATTTTCCAACTGCTGACCTGCTCGTGCAGTACGCGCCGGTTCACGTCGCTGTCGTCCAGGATCAGCACGTGCAAGCCCTGCAGGTCGGCCGCCGGCGCCGGTTCCGCGTGCGGCTGCGCATCCAGTTGCAAAGGCAACGTGAACCAGAAAGTGGAGCCCTTGCCCAACTGGCTGCTCACTCCTATCTCGCCCCCCATCAAGTTCACCAGTCGTTTGGAAATCGCCAGCCCCAGCCCCGGGACCGCGGACTTCTGCGTAATCGAGGCATCCGCCTGGCGGAGCTTCTCGAACAGTCCGCCCACCTCCTCCGCCGGAATACCCGGACCGGTATCCTCGACCGCCACCCAGATCTGTGCCTTCGCCCCGCCCTGCGGCTCACAGCTCACCGTGATCAGCACGTGGCCGTCCGGCGTGAACTTCACGGCATTTCCCACCAGGTTCGTCACCACCTGCCGGATTCGCCCCGCGTCTCCGATGAAATGCCGCGGCACATCCGGCGGATACTCCAGCACCAGATCGAGCTTGCGGTCCTCGATCCTCAGCGCCACCATTTCATCGATTTCTTCGATCACGAGCCGAAGGTCGAACGCGAACGACTCGAACACCAACTGCGTTGCTTCGATCTTCGCGAAGTCCAAAAAGTCGTCGATCACGCTCAGCAGGCACTCGCCCGACCGGCGTACCATCTCCGCGTAGTCGCGTTGCTCTTGCGACAGCTCCGTATCCAGCAGCAGCCCCGTCATCCCGATGACGCCGGTCATTGGCGTGCGGATCTCGTGGCTTAGGTTGGCCAGGAACTCACTCTTGGCCCGAGTTGCTTTGTCCGCCACATCCTTCGCGGCAAGGAGTTCCCGCTCCATGCGCTTCCGGTCGGTGATATCCAGCGAGAGACCAAACGTACCGACAATCACGCCGTCCGGGTCGCGAAACGGCAGCTTGGTGGTGAGCATCCAAGTCTCACGTCCATCGGGCCCGATTTCCTTCTCCTCTTTGGATACAACCGCTACGCGCTCGTGTATGAGCGCCTGCTCATCGTCGCAGGCTTGTTGTGCACGTTCCGCGGGAATAAACTCGAAATCGGTTCTGCCAACGATCTGCGACGGATCGCTGCACCCGAGAACCTCGGCGTGCGCCCGGTTGCTCTGAATGAAGCGCCCTTCGCAATCCTTGAAGTAGACGGCGTGCGGCAACTGGTTCAGCAGGGCGTCCAGGCCGTGCCGTTCCTGTTCCAGCAGGACTCGCAGTCTGCGGCTCGCGGTGACGTCCTGAAATCCCCATACCCATCCGATAATCTCTCCACGACGTAGCTGCGGCTCGGCGTGCCGCTGGAACACACGGCCGTCCCGCAGTTCGAGTTCATCGTCGCCGGGCGCCTTCCCGTCTCGATCGAGCTTCTTAGCGAGCGCGAGGAAGGCAGCCTGTTTGACGAGCGAGAGGAAGGCGGCCGGATCCTTGAGCTGGGGCAGAATATGAGCAAGCACTTTTTCTCCACCGCGCGGAAGCGCAATGGAGTCGTGGATGGACCACATCTGGGCGAACCTCTTGCTGTAGGCAACGATCCGTCCCCTGGCGTCGATGGCGAGAATTCCGTCCGCCACCGAATCCAGCCTCGCAAGCAGCACCCGCCTTCGACCCTCGGCGCGGCGCCACAGGACGGTGAGCCAGACCCCTACGGCAAGCAGAAGGGTGATACTCGCCAACAGAAAACGCGCGTTTATCGATCCTGCGAGCATATCGTATCAACGGTCATTCAAGCGGTCTACAGCACCAAGAGACACTTCACTCACCTCAGCTTTAATAACGGCGCTGAACTGACGGCTGAGCCACTCAGCCGAATACGTCTTCATGGCCTCGAATCCCCAGGGGCGAGAGCCAACGGCGGACAACCGAGCTCGAGTCTCTCCAGCAGCTCGAGAATCCTGCAGCCCGCGCGCAGACGGGCCCTTAGTTCGGCGGATTTGAACGGTTTGGCAACATAATCGTCGGCGCCCGCTTCCATGGCAGCGACGAGATCTTCGCTTCCCGTCTTGGCAGTGAGAATGAGGACATAGGTATACCGGAGGCGCGTGCTGGCGCGGACGCGGCGGCACACCTCGATGCCATCCAAACCCGGCATCACCCAATCTAGAATCGCCAGCCAGGAAACCTCTTCGTGTTGCAGGCGGGACCATGCCTCCTCTCCGTCGCTCGCCACCACCACGTCGTAGCCCCATTGCGTCAGCATGGACTGCAGCACCATTCGAAAGACCAAGTTGTCTTCTGCCACAAGGATGCGCATGAGTCGAAGCCACGTTTGGAGCTTAGATCAAGCCAAGGAGGTCCGATACCGCCGCAGGCAACAAGGAGCCGCGCCACGGATACCGTTGTCACAGACACCAGGCGAGCTGGCCTCAAAGCGATGTAAGAACTCCCAAAACCATATGTCCTGCGTTCGCCAAACTGTTCAGACGGTGCTCGCCTCGGTGTGGGCAGGTACGCCTGCCAGTATGGCGTCAAGCGCCGCCGTTTGAATCGGCTTGGCGATATACGAGTCCAAGCCGGCCTGCAAGCATTTTTCGCGATCTCCCTTCATGGCATGGGCAGTCAACGCGATGATCGGGATGTGCGCTCCGTTTCCCGACTCCTCGGCCCGGATAATGCGGGTGGCTTCGAATCCGTCCATCTCCGGCATCTGAATGTCCATCAGAATGCAGTCGAAACGATCCTGGCGCCATGCCGCCAGTGCGGCGGCTCCATTTGCAACCACGGCCACGCGATGACCGCGCCGCTCGAGGAGGGTCCGCATGAGGAGCTGATTGACAACGTTATCTTCCGCGACCAGGATGGAGAGGGGCTGGCGCGGTGGCTGCTTCGGAGGCGGTGGGCTCCCGGCTGCGGCGGGTTTCTCGTTTTCGGCGGGGGCCTTCCCCAGCGGAAGGGGCGCAGTGAAGAAGAGAGTGCTGCCCTGGCCCTCGGCGCTTTCCAGCCACATCCTTCCCCCCATCAAGGTGACGAGGTTCCGGGAGATGGCCAAGCCGAGGCCGGAGCCGCCAAAACGCCGCGTGACGGACCCGTCGGCCTGCCGGAAAGGTTGGAAGATCAGTTCCCGTTGTGACTCAGGGACGCCAATGCCGGTGTCGGAAACGGCAAACTGGATCTGCCGCGTTTGCGGGGCGCCATCGGCGCCAGCCGGAGCGGCGTCCTGTTTCGGAGCCAGCGACACACGCACCCCGATGCCGCCGGCCACGGTGAACTTCACTGCGTTGCCTAACAGATTAAGAAGGATTTGGCGCAGCCGGTAGGGGTCGCCCTTAACCCAGTCCGGCACGTCATCGTCGATCTGCACCGAGGTCGCGAGACCCTTTTCGGAGAGGAGCGGCTGGACGGTAGCCACCGCCGCCCGGATGCACTTACGGAGCGAGAAATCCAACGATTCCAGTTCGATCCGGCCCGATTCCACGCGAGAGAAATCCAGAATATTATTGATGACCGCAAGCAGGCTCTCGGCCGACGAGCGCAAGGCTTCGTTCTGTTGCCGCTGGGTACCGGTAAGCTCGCTTTCCGCCAACAGCCCGGCGAACCCCAGGATGCCGTTCAGGGGCGTGCGGATCTCATGACTCATGTTGGCCAGAAACTCGCTCTTGGTCCGGTTGGCCTGCTCCGCGGCTTGCTTGAGCAGTTCTTGCTGCTGCAGTTCCTCGCGGATCACCGCGGTCTGCAAGGCGACCTTGCGCCGCAGCACGACCACCCAAAACACAACGGCGAGCAGTAGAACCACCACGGAGCCAAGCACGGCCAGCAGCCGGGTGGCGGTCCACCAGGACGCCGACCGGATTACGGCGATGTCCCCGGCGCTGCGCAGCACAAGGCTGAACGACTTTGGGATGCGATAAGCGAGATTGTCCTCGGCTGCAACGGCGCAGACACCGGTCGCACGGACGATACTGCCTGGGCCGAGCGGTGGTATCACCCCGTGATCCAGGGTCGCGTCGAATGACTTACCGCCCACTTGGAGCATCACGGCGCTCTGCCTGGGACCCCTGAGTTGGTCCACAACGGCGGCATCGATGCTCACCAACTTGGAATCGTAAGTGCCTTCCAGTGCTTCGTCCACGGTGATGGACGGCGGCGACGGGGCGGGTCCCCGTTCTACGAGCGAGATCTGCGCGTCCCGCATTTCCGGGCTGAAGGAGCCCGAGTACCCGAAGCCAAGTACGTCGACCACATCGCCGGGGCGGAGATCGATGCGGGCATGAGTAACGATCTTGATGCCCGCTCCGCTATCTTCGACATACGACGGGCCGGCAGGGCTGGTCAGGGTGACCACGCCCCGAATTCGCGTCCGGTGTCCCGGCGAATCGGCAAAGGAGAAACGGAGGAGTTCATCAATCGGGCGCGGCCGTAGCGAGGCCGGATCCGGACCGGGCTGCAGCAGGCGCACGAACTCGGGCGAGGGCACGTAGATCTGTATGCCGACGATCTGCCGCATGGCGTTGAATAGCGACCCGCAAACACCCTGGACGCGGACGCGGCTATCCGGCGGCGGCAGGGGGCGTGCGTTTGGATTGTGGACGAGCAGGAAGTACTGCTGATTTCCCCACTGCACCGAAACGCTGTCTTCCAAGGTGGGGTGCCGGGCATCGACGCTTTGCAGGATGCCTTCGGCCTGCACCCAGGCGCTGTCCATCTTTCCGGAGAACAAATCCTCGAACGCCACCGGCGCCGGCGGCGGCATGGACGAGGAGGAGACGAGCTCCACCGCAGAAGCGGAAACGATCGGTGCGAATTGACCCGGCGCAGTAACGCCGGTCAGATCCACCAGATCCCCCGCCTTCGCCTTCACTTGCCGGATCATCCGGGTAGCGTTGACATAGGTGGGACCAGTCTGGTCCTGCACGAAGAGGGTGTTGGTTTCGGGATTGATGTATGTCACTGTGGCCCGGACGTGGACAGCGATAGCACCGGCTGCCTGTTCGGGGCTGAGGGCATGAACTTCGGCCACGGAGGTGACGATGCGGTTGTCGGCGGGATGGGACTGCGGATTGGCCTCCGCCAATCTGGCGTCGGTAATCTTGAACTCGCCGCCATCGAGTTCGCCAAAGCCGAACACGTCGACCACCTCGCCGAGTGGCAACGCCGCCGTGGGGGCCCGGCGGAGGCGGATGGAGCCGCTGCCGTCGGCAAATCGCAGATCCTTGCGCACGTCGTCGGATAGGACGGTGCCATGGAGGTGAAGCATGCGCTCGGCCAGCAAATTCCGGGGCAACGCAGCCACCTCGCGACTGGTCTGAACGGGAATGCTTTGGGGAGCCGGCACGAGGACTTCGACGCCCGCATTTTGGGGGATCAGCACCTGAACCCGGGCCGTGCGGCCGAAAACATCGCGGCTCAGATTGGCCACGGCGCACAACCGGAAGTGTGCGCCGATCTTGCCGATGAGATCTGGCATCTCATTTGCCGCGAAGGCAGCCTCGAATACCGTTGCGCCCGAACCAACTCGGACGACGATGTTCCCCGCGCGGTCCTGGTACCAGGAGCGAAGAACTCCTTCCACCGCAACGTAGCGAAAACCGGCGCGGCCGGCGGTGAGGTCCGCGACCTGGATGGGGACCGCGCGCAGTCCGTGCGTGCCTTCCAGCAGCCTGGCTTCGCTGGCGATGATCGTGGGCGCGGAACCGCCCTCGGCCACTTCGCCGATCACTTCCACCAGGTTGCCCGGCCTGGGGTCGAGGCGGATAAAGGGAAGGGCGACACGAGCGGCGCCAGTGCCGTCTTCCATGAACATCAGGTTGGTGGCTGGGTCCGAGAAAGTGACCCAGCCCTTCAAGTGAACAGGCACGCTATTGTCCACGACACGAAAGGGAAAGGCCGCAATCTTCTCGATGCGGTCAAGCGGGCGGGCGGCGCGGTGGCCGGTGCAAGAACTGGCAACGAGCAGGGCGATGGCGATCAGACCGGCTTCGAGACGTTTTGTCCGTTTCGACCCTAGGTGCCGCTCAATCTGATCGTGCGTGGGACATAACGTCTTCGACAGCAGCGGATACGGGTTCACAATCCCCCCCGACGTACCGTATCCGCACTGGGAACACGCCAATTCTGACGACGCAGAACGGTACAACCAAGTCCACCATAGCCTATTGGCAAGGCAGGCCATCAAGTCAATACTGGCAACGGCGCAATAAGTAATGCCTGTCCTGGTTGTACTGGTACGAAAGGGTCGCGAATCGCAGTTAGTTAACTGAAGTCAATATTGCTGGGGGGTGTTGCCGGTCTGACAGTTGAAACCAGAGAGATTAGGAGGATGCGTAATGATCCCTCCCCGGCCACCGTGCTCAACCCGGCAAGCCTGGTCGCCACCAGCAGTGCTACTGGAAGCAGCGGGCGAAGAAGACGATGGTTTGATAGTCAGCCTGATCGACGCTTTTAGCACAGACACCGCTGCTCGAATTGAGCTGATGCGCAAAGCGTTGGCAGCCTCCGATTTCCAGAGCATCCGTGCTGAAGCCCACACAGTTAAAGGCGGCGCCAGGCAGATGGGGGCTGACGCGGTAGACGAGGCTTGTCATGAACTCGAGATTGCGTGTGACACAAAGGAGGCGTCACTCATCGCGGCTCGGCTGAACCGTGTTCAAGATCGCTTTGATGAAACGCGCGGAGCGATGGTCGCCTACTCCAGCTCCCGGTGAATATCCGAACCGGCCATACACGGTCGCCGGAAAGAGTCTCCCGCAGGCCGCTTTCTGGCCCTTTTGCCAGCGTTACTTCCGGACGCCTCACGCCCGACTCTCGATCAGGTGGTTCTTCGGCACGGCTTCGCGGTAGCGTGCTGTGCTGTCGTCGGTGCTGTGCTTGCAGAGTCTTGGGATGTTTGATACTGTGTCTCTGGCCTGTGGAGGACAATCTTAAGGACTATCTTCGAATCAAGGAAGCGGCTCGCCTCCTTGGAGCGCGTGGGCCTATTCAGCGGGATTGAGTTGGCGGAACTGCATGGACGAAAAGATTGCGCAAGCGCTTTTGCAGAGCCTCTTGGCGCGCCTCGAGGTGGACGCGCGGCGTGAGAACCCTCAGTTCGAGGGCGTCATTTCAGGCCTGGAGCGGCAGGCGCTGAGATCCATTTTGAAGCTGCCGGGCGGGGAGCCGGAGCCCGTCGAGGTGACGCGTGTTCCTCCGCCTCGGGCTCCCGAAGTTCCGCTCGTGGAGATCGAAGAGCCGCCTGCCAGCGTGGAAACGGTTGAAGAGCCCGCTCCGGCCGCGAAACCCGAACCCGTGCTGCTGACGCCAGGGCCACGAGCGGCCGGGTTCGCCCTGAACGAGACCGCCCTCTCGAGTGGTGAGCCTGCGCTTCCCGGGCACGTTCTGTGCTTGGATTTCGGCACCGCAAAATCCAAGGCGATGGCGGCCACCGTCGGCGGCGAAGGGCAAGATCCGCAACTGCTCGACATCGGGCTCGGGCGGCGAGACGACGATATAGATCGTTCGGCGTATACCGTGACGTCGTCTGTCTGGATTTCGGATGAGGGGTTGGTTTTCGTGGGGTCTGAAGCCCTCTACCAGAGCATTGGGTCCTATTACGGCGGCAGCCGCCGGCGCCGGTTGGATTCCCTCAAACAGCAGTTGACGCTGGTTGGCAGCCAGCAGAATCTGGCGATGCGACGGCTGGAACCCGAGGCAAACCCAACCAACGTGGATTTGACTTACGAGGACATAGTTACCTTCTTTCTGGGCTATCTGACCGACCTGGCGTTGTCGGACCTAACCGGTGGGCCCGTTCGAAATGTCAAACGCCGGTTCACGATTCCCGCCTGGGAACCCAACCAGCGCTCCTGGGCCGCCTCGGCTTTGGCGCGTTATGTGGCACGAGCCCAGTTGCTGGCCGACACGTTCCGAGGCCATTGGAAAAACGGGATTCCGGCTGACCAGGTTAAGGCCATGGCCCGTGCTGCGGCGCGCCACGACAATGAGCTGAAATACCTGCTGGATGGTTCCGACTGGACTCGAGCGTTCCCGCTTGGTTTGCTCGAACCGCTGGCCGCTGGCTCGGGCAGAGTCTGGGCTGACAAAACCGCGCAAAACCTGGTCCTCCTCGTGGATGTGGGCGCTGGGACTACTGACTTCGCCCTCTTTTGGGTGGACCGGAACCCCGCCACCGGAACCCGGCGGGCGATCCCCATTTCCCCGGGTGGCGATGCCGTCCGCATGGCCGGCGACATGATCGACGGTGTTTTGCTGGACAGTCTGTTGTCTCGAGTTCACGGAGGGGTGACGAGTTCGATGCGCAGCAATATCGAAATCGACTTGAGGCTGCGCGGTCTCCGGCGGCTGAAGGAGCAGATGTTTAGCAAGGGAAGGCTGGAACTCTCGTTGATCAACGATCAGGCCGTGGCGATCGAACTGGAGGAGTTTCTGCGTGACGACCGGGTCAAAGCCGTCGGCCAGGAAATCGAAAAGGCTGTGTCCCGGTTCCTGAATTCAGTGGATGTAACCTGGCGAGGAGCGGCCGATGACGCGCTCCTGGTGCTGACCGGCGGCAGCGCGAGGCTGCCCATGATCCAGGCGATGCAGGATCGGCCTTGGAAGATAGCAGGCCGGAAAGTGGTGTTCAAGCCGGCTCGGCAGGTTCCGGAGTTCATCGCCAGCAGCTTCGATACCGATTTCCAGCGTGAATACCCCCAACTCGCGGTGGCGATCGGCGGGGCCTTACCAATCATCGACGAGAAAGACATGCTCGTGCAGTGGAAGGGGGGAGCGTCGTCTCCGGGGCCTCCCAAGCCGCTCCCGGGGACGGGCGTATGACATTTGGGTTGGTCACTCAACAGCGCCAGAATGTCCTGCGATAGGCTCTGACTCAGGCCGCCCGGCCCGGCTGCCATTCCGCCACATCGGACAAACAGTCCTGTTTGTTATGGAATCGTGAGTTCTATTATGTAATAATGAATTAGTTTTCCCCGGCCCCATAGCCCGGGACCCGCTCAGGCGCGCCATGCGTGGCGCCGGTGACGAAGGCTCCGGCGCATCAGGAGTTAGGAGCATGCGCACCGAACGCGCGAACCGCCCGGTCGCGCCGCTGAAACTCGCGGCACGGCTGGTGGCTGTCCTCGCGGCGGCCATAGGCATCCTGGTCCTCGCCGGCTGGGCTTTTGATATCGCCGCGTTGAAAAGCGTCCTGCCGGGTTGGGTTGCGACGAAACCGAATGCCGCGTTCGCCATCGTCCTGATGGGGTACGCGATGCTGTCCTCTTCCTTCCCGCCCTCCGCTTTCTCCCCGCGGCTCTCCATCTTGCGTTGCCGCCTCGGCCGGTTTTGCGGCTTGCTGGCGGGGCTGGCCGGCTTGCTGACGCTGGCGGAATACGTCTCGGGTTGGAATCCCGGCATCGACCAATGGCTGTTCCGCGAAGCGGCCGGCGCCCTCGGCACATCGCATCCGGGCCGCATGGCGCCGGAAGCCGCGGTGTGTCTCGTATTGTTGGCGTTGGCGCTGGAAATCGCGGCCGGTAAGCGGCAGACCGGGAGGACTTTGCTCGCTCGGGCGGTGCTTGGCTGGCTGGTGACGACCTTCGCGCTGGTCACTTTGCTGTCCGCCTTCATAATGGCCGGCACCGCATTCGGCTGGTGGGGCTTGACGCTGATGGCCGCCCCGGCCGCGGCGGCGTTCGCACTGTTGGGTACCGCGGTCGTTCTGGCCGCGTGGCAGGAGATGGACGCAGTCTGGCGGCTGGGTGGGAGGATTACGGCGGCGTTCGCCTGCGGGCTCGCGCTGTTGGTGTTCATCGGCCTCACCTCAAGCCGGAACGTAAACCGGGTTGTGGCAACCGGCCGCACTGGTGTCAGCGCCGAACAGATATTGGGGGTGACGACGCGCATTTCCAGCGAAGTGGCCAGGGCGCGGGCCAGCTCACGCGGCTACGGCATCGCCGGCGATGAGAAGTTCGTGAAGTCGTATCTTGCCGCCGCCGCCCGCTGCAATGAGGAGTTGGCCGCGTTACGCCAACTCACAGCCGGCAATCCGCGGAGGCAGCGGCAGTTCCTGCGGATCGAATCGCTGACCGCCGCGGCTCTTGCGTGGTGGCAGAAGTCTAACGACGCTCACCGCGCGGGTCCTGTAGCCGCCGCCGACGAGCTCGCCAGCATTACGCGCGGTCAGGCTGTGGTGGACGATGTCATCGAGGCGCTCGGCCAGATGGAAGACGACGAACGCCGAACGCTTTCGGAGTACCAGCGGGCATCGGACCGCGCGACCAGGGTAACGCAGGCGACCATCCTCATCGGCTCAGCCGCCGGCTGGCTCATTTTCCTGACGGCTTTGCTGGAGTTGAACCGCGTCGAGTCCCGGCGATGCAATGCCGAAGTTTCACTGCGGAGCGAGGAAGAGCGGTTCCGGCTGGCGGCCGAGACTTCCGTCGACTTGATCTACGAATGGGACATTGGCAACCGGGTCCAGTGGTTCGGCAGGGTGGACGAACTGATGGGCTACGGTCCCGGCGAGTTTCCCCGCACCCTGGACGGTTGGGCGAACCTGATTCCTCCGGAGGACCGAGAGCGCATGATGGCCGCGATGGGGCGGCAATTGAAGGGCGAAGCCGCCCACGACATCGAATTTCGCGTGCTCGCGAAGGACGGAGCCTGCCGCCACTGGTGTGCGCGCGGCGCAGTTCTGCGGGATGCGGCCGGTCAGCCCTATCGCTGGATCGGATCGGTCACCGATATCACCGATCGCAAAGTGGCGGAGGAGGCGCTGCGGGAAAGCGTGGAGCGGTTCCGCGCCATCTTCGAGCAGGCGGCGGTCGGCATTGCGCAAGTCGGCATGGACGGCCGCTGGCTACGCGTGAACGGGAAGCTCTGCGACATCGTCGGCTATACG